>CAYXTN010000001.1:0-70473 GCA_964468085.1 uncultured Clostridia bacterium
TGTTGGGGGTGGAAAGACGAAGCATAATTTCGCCCATGGTTACGATTTTTTTCATGATATTTTTTCTCCTTTATAAATAAAGTTTTTTTATTTCTGATTTATTTTGCCTGAACAAGGTGTACCGCGAAACCGCCGAAGCTATCCTTCAAATAAGCAACGGTTAAGTTGCCCGCCTTGTCGTACTTGTAGCTGGTTTCGTCGCACTCGTAGCCGCGCATTTTAAGCTGATACACCGCGCGCTTAACCGAGTTTGTAGAAACCGCAATGTGACCCATATCGCCCTTGAACGGCGACTTCATGCACTCAACGTACGTCGAAGCGAATACCGAGCTGTTGCCCACCTTCTTTGCAAAGCCGAACGCGTTGTCGAACTTATCCGCAACCGCCTCCGCCTCCTGAGGGTTTGCACAGTTGATACCGACGTGCACCATCTTGAAGTCGAGCATCTTGTCGATAGCCTCTCTGCACAGCGCGGTGATGCCCGCCCAGTTCTCTTCGTCGAGCATCTTTGCGGGAACTATCCAGCTACCGCCGCAGCAGACGATTTTGTTGTACGCAAGGTAGGTGTTGAGGTTGTCCGCCGTAACGCCGCCCGTAGGCATAAAGCGCATCGTGGTATAAGGCCCGCACACCGACTTAATGTAGGGAAGTCCGCCCGCCTGCTCCGCAGGGAAAAATTTAGCAAAATCCAGACCGAGCTCGAGCGCCTGCTCTATCTCGCTTGCCGAGGAAAGTCCGGGCGCGAAAGGTATGCCCTTGTCGAGGCAGTGCTTGACTACCTTGGGGTTGAGACCGGGGGCAACGCAGAATTTAGCGCCCGCCTTGTACGCCGCGTCAGCCTGCTCGCACGTCAAAACCGTGCCCGCGCCCACGAGCATATCGGGGTAAGCCTTGCTCATACGCGCGATAACCTCGTCCGCGCCCTTTGCACGGAAGGTTACCTCGGCACAGTTGATGCCGCCGTCCCTGAGAGCCTTTGCAAGCTTCTCCGCGTTTTCCACTTTGTCGAGCTTGATTACGGGAACTATGCCCACGTTTCCGAGCTGTTCGACCAAATCGTTGAGTTTTTCTTTAATATCCATTTTTTCTCCTTACACGCGCGTATTACACGCGTACGTTCATACACTTTAATTATAAATGTTAACTTCTGGAAAGTACATATACAAAACGGATATATTCATTCATAATTCGGCAATACGTTTACTAATACCGAAGAACCTGCATTTTTCCTGTAAAAATTACAGCAAACGCGCATTGCGGCGGGTAAAGAAAAATGATATCATATACTCGTAAAAAATATTTAAGGAGCGTAAAGAACAATGACAATCGGCATCATCTTAGGTTTCGTTTTCGCAATAGCGTTTATCGCGTGCGTAGCTTTATCGGTATGCTTCCTTGCGGGCAGAAAGCTGTTCGCGGGACGCAAAAACAATATGACGGCAAAAAGACCGCTTGCTGGCGGCTTGACCGCGGGCGGGGCGTTTGCGGCGTTCATACTCTTCCTCTTTATCCCGTTCAGCTTCCACACGGTCAATGCGGGTGAAGTCGCGGTCGTAAAACACCTCGGCGACGCGCGTTCGGTGCGCACGGCGGGCACGTACTTCGATTTCTGGCTGACCGAAAAGTACGATTTGTACGACGCCAAGGTGCAGAACCTGAACATCAACGCGAACACCTACTCCAAAGACGGTCAGTCTATGGACATTTTAATCAACGTGCAATATCAGATGGACACGACCAAGGCTCTGGAAATTGCCAACAATTACGGCAACCTCGACGCGCTCTCCGTCAAAATCAAGAGCGTTACCGAGGGCAGAGCCAAAGCCGTGCTTGCCAATTACTCGGCTATGGAAGTTATCGAAAACCGCGCGCAGGCAACCGAAGAGGTTGAAAAGGCGGTCAAGGCGGCTATCGACAAGGACTACTATGCAACCATTAACACCGTAGTTTTAACCAACATCGACTTTACCTCCGCTTTCGAAAAGACTGTCGAGGACAAAATGATTGCGGAACAGGAAAAGCTGAAGGCACAGTACGAAAAGGACACGGCTATAATCAACGCCGAAAAGGAATTTGAGGTTGCCAAAAAGCAAGCCGAGGCTAAAATCGAGGTTGCCAAGGCGGACGCGGAAGCGCAGAAATTAATTGCCTCCGCGGAAGCGTACGCGGCAAAGATTAAAATCGTCGAGCTTGCGCGTTCGATGGGCTATACCGTGACCTCAACTCCGGGTGACGAGGAAGTTATCTACGAAATCGACTGGGGTACGGGCGCGGAAGCCGAGGCGGGCAAGAAGCTGCTTATAGAGTATATGGAATACCTCGAGTACCTTGCAAAGTGGAACGGCGAACTGCCTCAGGTTGTGACGGGCGATAACGGTAACATTATGATACCCGTACCTACCAATCCCACCAATTAAATTAATTAAAACAGCCCCTCGCGGAAATCTTCCGCGAGGGGCTCTAAGTTTTGTTGAAATTAAGTTCTGATTACCGCCCGGCAATTAAAGGTTTTGGTCACGGCGACACGCCGTTTTACTGCGCTTAATCGAGGCAAACTTTTCGTTCGTCTTCTTTATCAGCATCGAAAGCGGCTTGTAAATTATCAGCGTGACAATGGATATCAGCACCGTTTTAACGAAGTTGAAAAGGAACGCCCAGTACCAAACGGTGAGATAAAACTGCATTCCCGCGCGCCAGCTCATATGCGCGTACAAATTGAGATAGAACGGGAATGTGAGCAGATAGTTGACGGGCACCGACCACACCACCTGACAAATACAGCCCGCCGCAATGGTTATGAGCACGGCTTTTATGCCCTTGTATCTTTTGTATAATATCGTCGGTATGAGAATGTACGGCAGCATTATTATAATGTTGGCAAGCTCGCCCACTCCCACCGTCTGCGAGAAGGCGACTCCGTACAGAATTTCTTTGAGTACGCTCACGACTATGCCCGCGACAGGTCCTAACGCAAAGCCCGCAATCATAACGAACACGCCCGAAAAATCGACCTTTAAAAAGCTGACAGCGGGGATAATGTAGAACTCGAACCAGGGCAGGCGCAGAATAAACGACAGCGCGGTAAATACCGCAATGTACGATATCCTCGTCGCCGTGAAGTACTGCTTAAACGCTTGACCTCTGCTCTTTTTAACCTCTTCTTCCATAACTGTCCTCCGTATTAAAAAAATCGCTCCGAAAAAATTTCGGAGCGAAAACAAAACGATATTAAATAACCGCTTTTAAAATTCTTTTATCATCCGGACTTTAACCGTCGGTTACGGAATCACACCGTATCGGGAGTTTTTAAAACTCTTCGCAGACTGTACTGCCGGTGGGGAATCGCACCCCGCCCCAAAGAATATTTTTAAATTGTATCAACATTATATTGCGCATTATCGCGGTTGTCAAGAAAATTTAATCGGATATAAACAATATGCCCAAAGTGTTCCTTCCGCAGTGACTTGTAACTATACTGCCCGCGACCGTTTCCAGCACTTCGTCAAATTCGAAAAACTCCGCAACCAAGCTTTTTGCAAGGTCAACAAGCTCCTTGTCCGCCGAGCTGTGCGTTATAAAACACCGCGTTTTATCGTATGCGGGATAAGCCGCTTTCAAATCCGCCGCGTAAGACTTTATGCACCGCTCCATACCGCCCATATACTTCTTTTTGGCTATAAGCTGACCCTGTTCGTTCTCGCATATCATCGGGTGCAGCTTTAAAACCTTTGCTCCGATAAGCGCCGCAAGCGAACACCTGCCGCCCTTGTGCAGATAGTCCAAAGCGTCGGGAACGAACGAGGTATTTACCTTTATGCGCAGAGCGTTAATTGTGTCGCATATTTCCTGCGCGTTCAATCCCTCTTTCGCCAAATCGCACGCCTTTAACACCAAAAGTCCCTGCCCCGTCGACAACGCGTGACTGTCGACAACATACACCTTGCCGCCGAAATCCTTTGCCGCAACGCACGCCGCCGAGTGCGACGAGGAAGCCTGCGAAGATATGTTGAAATGTATAAGCGCGTCGCAGTCCTTTAAATTGCGGTCGAAAAATTCCGCGTACTCCTCCGACGTGCCCGCCGCCGTCTTGGGGAGCTGATTGTTTTGCTTTACGTAGTCGAAAATGTCCTGTGGCGAAATCTCGCCGTCTTTATAGCTCTTTTCACCGAGAACGACGGTGAGCGGAAATATACCTATATCGTTTTTCTCGATTAAGTCTTTGCTCAAATCGCAGGTTGAATCGGACGTGATTTTAATTTTCATAAATTCGGCGCTCCCTAAGCCGCCTTTTGAACTGTAACACCGCAACGGGAAAATTTCAACGCTTTCGACAAATATTTCACCCAAATTTTAAAAATGCAACCGTAAGTTGCGCCGAATTTTGCGATTGCTAACGCAAGTTGGTTGATATTTTTACGCATAAATTTTACAATATTTACGATATCCCAACCGAGGAGGAAACGAAAGTGGCGTTTGCCGATAATCTGTATTATTTAAGAAAGAAAAACCGTATAACTCAGGAGGAGCTTGCCGACAGCCTGGACGTCTCGCGGCAGTCCGTTTCAAAATGGGAAACGGGCGAAGCGTACCCCGAAACTGAAAAGCTCATTACCCTGTGCGACAAGTTCGGCGTGTCGCTGGACGATTTACTGCGCGGCGATTTAACATGCCCTAAAGAGCACGAAAAGGACGCGGAAACGGACGTTGAATGGCACATATCCCCCGACGAACACGGTTTTGCAAGGCATATGGACGGTTTTGCGCGCAGAATTGCTTTGGGAGTATTCTTAATTATTCTGGGCGTGGCAGCGTGCGTAGGCTTAGCGGGATACTCGCAGACGTTGCAGGGCAAAACGGCCAACCTTGTGGCGACAATGGGCGCGGTTGCGGTGCTTGCATGCACTGCTGTCGCGGTGTTTCTGTTCGTATTTTCTGGCATTGTGCACGACAGGTTTAAAAAGGCGCACCCCGTTATGAATAACGTATTTACAAAAGAACAGATTCAAAAATTTTCAAGGCGGTTTCCCGTTGCAATGGCTTGCTTCGTTTCGGGAATTTTGCTCGGCGTCGTAATGCTCGTGGTTTTGTCGGCGTTGATAGACAGCAAAATCATAATCGGCGGCGACGATACGTACTGCTACGTTACGGCGGCGTTCTTGCTGATTGTCTCCGTTTCGGTAAGCGGGCTGGTCTACTTCGGTATTCAGAAAACCAAATTCGAAGTTTCGGAATACAATGCGGCAACGGGCAAGGAGCTTAACCCGTCCCCGCGCGAAAAACTGAAAAACGCCGTATGCAGTGCGATAATGATGACGGCGACGGCGGTATTCTTGGTGCTCGGATTTGTATGGAACCTCTGGCACCCGGGTTGGGTTGTGTTCCCCGTCGGCGGCATTTTATGCGGCATAATCGGCTCAATTTTAAACGCTAAAGACGACCATCGGTGAGCCACCGTTAGCAAGTCCTTTAATTACTTAATTTGCAGACGATATTTATCACTGCAAAACATAAGCCCCGCGGCAACCGCCGCGGGGCTTTTAAAATTCTTTTCTTACGCACCCAAACCCAAGCCGTACAAAAATAATAATGCCAACGCCATTACAATAAATATGCACGGTCCGGTAAAGAACGCAAAATACACTATAGCTATAATGTTATTTTTCAGTATCGCGTACTCTTCATTGAAAACGAGAAACAGCACGGCAACAATTATGAAGACGACGATATATCCAACCGCTACCCCAATGCCTTTTAACAACCATTTTTCCGTGGGTAAAATTTTGCACGCTATACTCGTGCTGAAAGCCGTGTACAGTAAGTCAATCACGCAAAGGACGATTAGTACCGCAGTATTTCGCGGCTTTACGAGATAATAAACGCAAAACGACGTAGCCGTAAGCGCAATCCCACCGAGCAATACCAAAGCGGCTAAAATAAATCCCTTTACGTCTACCCGATTTTTCGCCATACCCTCTTATTTTACGCAGTCCGCATAGAGAGGGAACGCCTTGCAAAGCTTGGCAACCTCTTCGGTTACGTGAGCGTAAGCCGCCTCTTTTTTATCGATAATCTCGGCGATAAGCTGAGCTATCTTTCTTGCCTCGGGCTCTTTCATTCCGCGCGAGGTCATTGCGGGCGTGCCTATTCTTATGCCGCTCGTCACGAACGGCTTCTGCGTGTCGAAAGGTATCGCGTTCTTGTTGACCGTGATATGCACTTCGTCAAGCATATGCTCGAGCTCTTTGCCCGTCATACCCTTGTCGGTAAGGTTGAGCAAAATAAGGTGATTGTCAGTGCCGCCCGAAACCATTTTAACGCCGAGCTTGGTGAACTCGTCCGCCATTGCCGCCGCGTTTTTAACAATCTGCTTCTGATATTCCTTAAATTCGGGCTGCAAAGCTTCCTTGAAAGCCACCGCCTTTGCCGCGATTATGTGCATCAAAGGTCCGCCCTGTATGCCGGGGAACACCGCCTTGTCAATCGCCTTGCCGTACTCCTCCTTGCACATAATGACGCCGCCGCGAGGTCCGCGCAACGTCTTGTGCGTGGTGGTCGTAACGAAGTCCGCATAGGGCACGGGCGAGGGGTGCAGTCCCGCCGCAACAAGACCCGCGATATGCGCGATGTCGACCATCATAAGAGCGCCGACCTTGTCGCAGATTTCGCGTATACGCTTGAAATCGATTACGCGGGGATACGCGCTGGCGCCCGAAACTATCATTTTGGGCTTGCACTCCACCGCTATTTTTTCCATTTCGTCGTAGTCGATAACCTGCTCGCTCTCGCTTACTCCGTAGGGCACGATATTGAAATACTTGCCCGAAATGTTTACGGGCGAGCCGTGCGAAAGGTGTCCTCCGTGAGCGAGGTTCATACCCATAACCGTGTCGCCCGGTTGCAGCATTGCAAAGAACACCGCAAGGTTCGCGCTCGCGCCCGAATGGGGCTGAACGTTGCAGTACTCGCAACCGAAGATTTCCTTTAAGCGGTTGCGCGCCAAGTCCTCGGCAATGTCGACGAACTGACAGCCGCCGTAATAGCGGTGCGCGGGATAACCCTCGGCGTACTTGTTTGTAAGGTGACTGCCCGCCGCGGCGAGTACCGCGGGAGAAACGAAGTTCTCGCTTGCAATCAGCTCGATATTGCCCTGCTGGCGGGAAAGCTCGAGTTTTAACGCCTCGGCAACTTCGGGGTCGGTTTGTTCGATTAAGGATATATCTATCATAATAAACTCCGTAAAAATTTATAATTATGCAGTAATTGTATCACATAATTTATAATTAATCAATTATTTGAATAAATAATTTTAAGTTTTGCCGCTTAGCCCATCGCTCTGATTAGAAGCAAGCAAGACGCGAAGGGCGCGGCTTTTCCGCAGGGAGTTTACTTAACCGTAAATGACCAAGGAAAAACGCAAGCCCGACAAAGTATTGCGCCGCTTATAAACCGAGAACTACCGCCCGAGCCAGCCGCCGTCGACCGCGAGGGTAAAGCCGTTCACGTAGTCGCTTGCCGCGCTTGCAAGATAGACCGCCGCGCCCTCCAAGTCGGCGGGAGTGCCCCACCTGCCCGCGGGTATGCGCGAAAGTATATCCGCACTGCGCTCCTCGTCCTGACGAAGCTGCTGCGTGTTGTTGGTAGCCATATATCCCGGGGCAATCGCGTTGACGTTGATGCCGTACTTTGCCCACTCGTTGGAAAGCGTCATCGTAATGCCCTTGATTGCCGACTTCGAAGCCGTGTACGAGGGCACGCGTATGCCGCCCTGATAGGAAAGCATCGAGGCGATATTTATTATCTTGCCGCCCCCGCCCTGCTTTAGAAACTGCTTTGCAACCGCCTGCGTTAAGAAAAACACCGTCTTTAAATTGACGTTTAAAACGCTGTCCCAATTCTCTTCGGAAAACTCTATGCTGTCCTGCCGCTTGATTATGCCCGCGTTGTTGACCAAAATATCTATGCGCCCGTAGCGCGCCAAGGTCTTTTCGATAACCTCGGGTATGACGTCGCACGAAGAAAGGTCGGCGATTACGTTATAAAAATTCTCGCTGCCTATAAGCTCTTCGGTTTCGGTAGACGGTCTGCGCGAAACGCCGACCACTTTTGCGCCCGCCTCGGCGTACGCTCTGCAAATGCCCTGACCGAGCCCCGTGTTCGAGCCCGTAACGATTGCCACTTTGCCCTTTAAACTGAATAAATCAAGTATCATAATTCCCCCCGAAAAAAAATAATTTCTCGCAAAAATCTCGCCTTGGCTTATATTATAGCGCAACCCCCTCGCATTTTCAAGGGGGCTACTGAATTTAGTCTTCTTTAAAAGTTTTGTCGTTGTGCAGAGTGCGGTAAGCCGCCCACTCCGAGCGCACTACTTTGCAAGCGCTTTCCGGGTCTTTCATAAGGTCGAACGAGCACTTGGCCTTTTTGCCGTTGGGATAGACGAAAACGACCGTTCCGCAGTTTTTGAACACGCGCGAGCGCTTGCAGACGATGTCGGCAATGTCGTCGAACTCGTCGGCAAAATAGCCCTGGTTTGCGCCGAGAATTTTAATTACCCTCACGTCGGTGACTACGTACACGACGTTTTTAACCGACATCACTCCGCCGACGAAAAGCATTATCAGCGTAAACACGCCCAGCGCAGCCACAAGCCCGAATGCACCCGCATTTATTGAGTGACATGCAAACGCAATTCCCGCGCCCGCAATTATGCCGATAGGCAACCACGCCGCAACGGCAAAAAAGCACGCCTGCGCGTACGCAAAATCGCGCTTATAAACCGCCTGAACGTTTTCGCCTACCTTTAACCAGTTTTTAACGTATTTCGGAAAATTACTCTCCATTCCGTTCTCCCCCTTTTATTCTTTATCGAACGCGACCTCGCAGCCGCTTTTAATTTCGTAAGTTTTTCCGCGCAGTTCTATCCAAACGCTCCGTGCCGAAGGGTTGTACACCCTTTCGCCGTCGAGCGAGAACACAAGGCGTTCATACGCCTGCACGTACTCGTAAATTTCGATATTGGTCGCAAGCCAGATTTCGTCTTTGTTTTCCGCAGCGCGCTTGCCCAAGTCCTCGATTATGTTCCAGTTGTCGTTGTCGTCGAACTCGTAGGAGTGCCCCCAAACGTAGAAGAGCCACGGCTCGCGGTGCTTGAAATCTTTTAAAGGCGAGCCGCCGAAAAACTTGTCGGCAAGTGGCGCAAGCTCCTTTTCGGTGTGATGACAGGTGGGGTCGAGCTCCAGCCAGTCGGCAGGAATGCCAAAGCCGTAAGTCGAGTGCGTGGTGCGCGCGTAAGCGACTCCGCAGTCTTTCAACATACGCTTTATGTCGTCGTTATAGCCGCCGTACGCGTACGCCATTCCGCGCACGATTACGTTGAATTTTTCTTCGAGATAAGCGCGGTTGTCCACCGTCTCTTTTACCGCCTCGCAAAGGGGCACTTTGTCCATAAATATGTGCCGCGCGCCGTGCATTGCGATTTCCTGACCGCAGGATTTAAACGCGTTAAAGGTCTCGTTCTCGTCCATTCTGCCGTGCCAGTTTTCGCAGTCGAACAGCTTGGAGTTAATGTTGAACGCGCCCTTCAAGCCGTACTTTTCAAATACCTGCAAGAGGCGCTTGTCCGCCTTAACGCCGTCGTCGTAAGAAAAAGTGAGCGCTTTGCATTTCCCCTCGGGAAAACGCATATATTTTTCTTCAAACATCTGTCTGAACATAAATTGACCCCCGTATATCCCTCAATTAACGCCGTTTTCGTCCGTTTCTTTTATAATTTCGCTCTCTTCGGTTACCAATTCTTTTCCCGAACATTCCCCGACCGTTGCGGACATGCCCTCCGCCGCCGCGATTACTTCCGCGGGCTCTTTAAACAGTCCCGACGACTTTTTCCACTTGCCCGTTAAAAGTCGCGCCAGGAACAACACCGAGCGCAGAACCCAGTCCGAGCACATACCTATCCAATAGCCGAACGCGCCGAGCTGCGGCAAGCCTGCGATTTTATCGGTAGTAAGAATAAACGACAAGCCCACGCGCATTACGAACATTGAAATGACCGCGCTGAACATAACGTATTTGACGTCGCTCGTGGCTTTCAAAATCGCGGGCGTGGTGAACGATAACGGATAGGTTACAATCTGCATAGCCAGACAGAAATAAAGGCAGTTCAAAGCAATTCGTCTTATATCAACCAACTGTTCCGGGGTTACGTCTTTAAAGTTCCAAATAAGCACGATATACTGCGACAGTCCCAAAAACATCGCAACGCAGATTGTATTTGCAATATACGAGAGAAGAAACATCTTTTTCATATAGTGCTTGCACTGGTCAACGTCGCCCGTCCCCACGGACTGACCTATGACCGTAAGGCACGCAGTACCAACGCCGCCGCCCACCATCGAGGCGTAGTTGTTTACGTGGTTTGCAATCGAGTTGCCGAGCGCCTGTACGTTAATAGTTTTACTTACGCCGTCTTTGATTACCTGCACTCCGTTTTCGTCGAGAACGGGACTGATATAGCAACCCACGTTTACGAACGTAGAAGTCATAAGCTTTCCGAGCTGGAACAGCGCGCTCTCTATGCCGGCGGGTATCGCAAGGCTGAGTATCTTTTTTATCATCTGCTTATTAAAGCGGAATTTTTCGAAAATTCTAACGCAGACGGCGTTCTTTTTATTGCCCAAAACGACGAGCATAAAGATTGCGGGAATGGCTCTGCACACGAGGGTAGCAAGCGCTGCGCCCAAAACGCCAAGTTTCAAGACGTATAAAAACAGCGCGTCCATCGCCGCATTGAGTCCGCAGGATAACGCCGCGGACGACATGGTTATCATGCTCTTTCTCTGCACCCTTAAAAGCGCGGCGCAAGCGTTGAAAAGTCCTATAAACGGAAACGATGCCGCCGTTATGTAAAAGTAAATGCTCTGAAATTTGAACGTTTGGCTCGAAGGAGAGATATCGCTGTACAAAAGCCTTAAAAGCGGCCAATTCAGCGCAATGCTTAAACCGCCTATAACAAGCGAGGCTATTATAACAATTATCAGCATGTGTTTTGCACTGCTTTTTGCCGAGTCCGTATCCTTTGCGCCCAATGCCTGCGAAGTTATAATCGCGCCGCCCGTGGCAAACGCCGAAAACAACTGAATAATAAGGTTATTCATGTAATCGATATTGGTTACAGCAAGGCTTGCGCTCGTGCTGTCGCCGGGCATATTAGAAACCATTATCGAATCGATAAAGCCCAGAGACGATGAAAAAATTTGCTCGATAATGATGGGTAAAATCAGCCATAAAAGCTGTTTGCCCGTAAAAAGAGTATATTTTCTTTTTTGTCCGTTCGTTTTTTCCATTCTTCGCCTCGACTACTATTGCACATTATATTACTTTATTATTAAAAAGTAAAGAAAACGGCGGGCGATAGTTGACACGAACGGCTTTAATTTTTATAATATGTGGTGTGGAAGAAAATTTGATTAAGACCGACAAAGACGCGGAATGCGCGGCGGCAAAACCCTCTAAAAAGAAAACGGCGTTAAAAATTCTGAAACAGTACGCGATTATTACGCTTGGCTGTATTCTGTACGCTACGGGCATATCTTTATTCGTTGAGCCCGCAGAGTTATCGTCAGGCGGAATGACGGGTATTTCGCTTATCATCAACGCCGTTTCGGGTTTCCCGACGGGCTATCTGTATATCATTCTCAACGTCCCTATGTTCATTCTCGGGCTCATCTTCTTCGGCTGGAAATTTCTCTTATCGACGGGATATGCGACGGTGGTTTCGGGACTTTTGATGCGCCTCGGGAAACATGCGCTGCACAATTGGATAAAGATGACTGCCTTCACCGACCAGGTTCTCGTAAACGCCGTTGTGGGCGCGGTTCTGTTCGGCATAGGTATGGGACTGATATTCCGTATGGGTGCGACGACCGCCGGCACGGACGTTATAGTCAAAATTTTGCGCAAGCGCTTCCGCCATATCAAGACGGGTATGATTTCGCTCGTCACCGATATGATAATCGTCGGATGTTCGTTCTTCGTGCACTACGATATAAATAAGTTGTTCTACACGGCGTTGCACGTTGTGGTGTTCACCTTCGTTTTCGACCTGGTTTTATACGGCGGAAACTCCGCAAAAACGGTGTTTATCATAACGGCGAAAGAAAAATGCGCGACCGTTGTAAACAGAATTTTAAAGGAAATAGACACGGGCGCGACGATAGTCGACGCGAAGGGTGCGTACACGAGCGAAGAGAAAGTTATGATTATGTGCGTAGTAAAGCCCTTCCTCTATCCCCGCCTTCGCGACGTTGTGCACGAGGAGGATAAGCACGCGTTCATGATAGTATCCTCGGCAAAAGAAATTTACGGCGAGGGTTACCAGAACCCCGACGACGCGGAACTATGAGGCGTTAACCGGCACATATTATGCGGTCAATCGAAAAACCAAGCCCCGCGGGCACTTGCCCGCGGGGCTTTATCTTTATTTGCTTGCCATGGTATAAATCGCCAAGACGTCGCTCTCTTTCAGTTTCCTGCAACTGCCCTTTTCGCCGCCGTTGTTTTCAGCCCACTTCTTTGCCATGAGCTTAATTTCGTCCTCGGTCGGACTGACCCCCAACTCCTTTATCGAGGTGGGCAGGCCCATCTTTTCAAACCACTCCTCGCAGTACTCTATGCCCTTCAAAGCCAGTTCCTCGCGAGTGCCGCTGGGGCGCACTCCCATAACCTGAACGGCAAACTTATGGAAACGGTTTAAACAGTTTTTGTAGACGTACCGCGCCCACGTTCCCCACACCGCCGTGAGCGACGCGCCGTGCGCCGTATCGTACAGCGCCGACAGCTCGTGCCCCAACGAGTGCGTGCACCAGTCGCCGCCGTCCGTGCCGCAGGACATAAGTCCGTTGTGCGAAAGACTGCCCGCCCACATCAAATCGGCGCGTGCCTTCAAATCGGTCGGCTTATGGATAACCTTCTTCGAAGCGGCGATAACCGTCGTCATCAAAGCCTCAGCCATTTTGTCCGTAAGGTTTAAATTTTCGCCTGCGTTCAAATATCTTTCCAACGTGTGCATAAATATGTCCGCACAGCCGCAAGCCGTGGGATAGGGCGGCACGGAAACAGTAAGTTCGGGATTTAAAATCGCGAACACGGGACGGGAAATTTCGGCGTTGCGCCCGCGCTTAACCTGAGTTTTGTCGTTGGTTATTACCGACGACTTACTCATCTCGCTGCCCGCCGCCGCAACCGTCAGCACCACGCCCACAGGCAAAGTCTTTTCGGGCGTGCGCTTTTCCTCGTAGTAGTCCCAAACGTCGCCGCCGCCCGCGACTCCCATACCGATAGCTTTTGCACTGTCTATAACACTGCCGCCGCCGACCGCCAGAATAAAATCGACGCCCTCCGCCTTGCAGAGCTCTATGCCCTCGTACACGAGCGAAAGGCGCGGGTTGGGCTTGACGCCGCCCAGCTCGGCGATTTTTACGCACGCTCGCTCCAGCGCCCATTTTACCCGCTTGATAAGTCCGCTCTTGACCGCACTGCCGCTTCCGTAGTGCAACAGCACGCATTTACAGCCTGCTTCCGAAATAATTTCGGTAAGTTTTTCGTCGCTGTTCAAGCCGAAGTATACCTTGGTAGGCGCGTTATACAAAAAATCGTTCATCAAAAATTTCCCCCTGAAATCATAATAACATAACCTTGCGGTTTAATCAATAGCCTGCAATTGACTTTTTCCCGCCGAAAGGGTATAATTTACTCAAAGTAAAGAGGTATTAAAATGTCAAAAAACAAAATCTGCGTAATTTTTACGGGAGGCACGATAGGCAGTGACTCCGACGGCAAAAACGTATCGTTGAGCGGCGCGAGCAAGAAAATGCTAATTGAAAAGTACCGCGAAACCGCGGGCGACAACGTTGATTTCGACGTGCTTGCACCCATAAACATTTTAAGCGAAAACGTTCAAAAAAGCGACCTTTATAAGCTGTACGACTGCATCAAGGGCGTAAATTACTCCTATTACGACGGCATAATCGTCACCCACGGCACGGATACGCTCTGCTTTACCGTAAACTGGTTAAGTCAGGTTTTGTGCGATATCCCACTGCCCCTCGTAGTCGTTTCCGCCCTCTACCCCTTGACCGACAAACGCAGTAACGGCGTAATAAATTTTTCGGGCGCGGTCACCTTTATTAAAAAGGCGAGACTTCGAGGAGTGTACTGCGCGTTTGCAAACGACGACGAAAACTGCAAAATTCACTTAGGCAGCCGCCTTGTCTACCCCGACGAGATAAACGGCTTTTACCACAGCGCGCTCGGCGTGCACTTTGCGGAAATTGTCGGCGGCGAGGTCGTTTACAACTCCTCCCCCCTTCTTCCCACGGTAGAGCAAATTTCCGCCAACCCCGCGACTCCCGCAAGCCCCGCCCTCTGCGACGAGATTATGCTTATAACTATGCGCTCGCTTTTAAACTTTGCGGTTTACGACTTTTCGAAGACCAAGCCCAAAGCGGTTATAATCGAGCTTTCGCACAGCGGCACGGTATGCACCGAGGGCGAGGAGCTCAATTTCAAGAGATTTGCCGCGTACTGCAACGCGTGCGGCGTGACGGTCGTGCTTGCTCCCGTTATGAGCAGGGCGGGCGTATACTCAAGTATGAAAGACATTCCCGAAAACGTAGTTTTCGCCTACGATATGACTATCGAAATGACCATTGTCAAGGTGATGGGCGCGCTCGGCGCTTCCCTTTCCGCTTCGGCGTACTTCGACAGCGTTACGGCTTTCGAAAAAATAAACTTTCCGTTTACGGACAAGGTTTAATACGTTTATGCGCATAATCGGCGAAAAATCACGCATATAAAATTTATTTATACCGTCAAATTTCGTCGCGAGCGTATAAATCATTGACTTTTATATAACCATATTATAAAATAAAGATACTTTACGGGTGTAAAAGCCCGCATTGAGGAATAAGGTTATTATGAAAAAATTCACCAAAATCATAGCGGCGGCGACCGCGGCGTTACTCGTGCTCGGCTTTGCGGGCTGCGATAAGAACACCGAAAGCGGCTCGCGCACGCCCATATCTTATCCCACCTTTATCAACTCCACCCAACAGGGCGGCGGCGAGGAAGAGGCAAGCGAAAAGTACGTCGTGAACGTGCTTTCCGAGGGCGGTATGAAGCTCGACGGCGTTCAGGTTGCGCTGAAAAGGGGCAACACCGAGCTTCGGCGCGGTATTTCCAAGAACGGCAAAATAGAATTTCCCGTAACCCTCGGCGACTACGAGCTGGTTGTGGACGGCGAAACTCTGCCAGCGGGCTACTACCTCAACGGTGACACGACCTACCACACCAACCCCGACAAGCGCGAAGAGGTAAACATTAAAATTCCTTCCAGACTCTTAAGCGCGGCGGCAAGCGTAGCTTCTTACGCTCCCGGCAACATTATGCGCGACTTTACGTTCACCGACGTAGACGGCGGGCAGCACACCCTTTCCACTCTGCTGAGCACCAGAAAGGCGGTGGTTTTGAACTTCTTCTTCACCACCTGCTCACCCTGCAACGCCGAGTTCCCCTACCTTCAGGCGTCGTACGCTTCGAGAACGTCGAACGATATTCAGGTCCTCGGCATCTGCACTACGAACATGGGCGACACCAACGAATCGGTTGCCAACAAAAAGCTGGAGCACGGGCTTACGTTCCCCGTCGGCATTGACAAACTGGGACTTTGCAGCGCGTTCGGAGTAAGCAACTATCCCACCACTATCGTAATCGACAGATACGGTATGATAGCGTTCAGAGAGAGCGGCGGTCAGCCTTCCACCTCGTACTGGACTCAGCTTTTCAACAAATTCGTTTCTCCCAACTACGTTCAGGAAGTCAAGAGGGAAGACGGCACCGAAGACCCCGGCAACAACGTGGGCACGGAGCTCAAGAAACCCACCGTGACAATGCCCGCTTCGAGAGAGCTCGAACAGGCGGCGCTCGACAATACCAAGGCAACGTTCAGGGCGGAGGACGACGAATATTCGTGGCCCTGGCTTGCGGGCAAAGAGGGCGACGACACGTATATCTACTCGTCCAACACGAAAGAGGATAATTCCTACTCGATAGTTCACGTTGACATACCTATGAAAGAGGGCGACGTGCTTTCGTTCGAATACAAAATTTCGTCGGAGGCGAGCGCGGACTTCCTCTACGTCATTATGGACGGCGCGCAGATGAACACGGGCTATTCGGGTGGCGACGGACAATGGCACACCGTCAACCTCTACGTTTCCGACCGCGACAAGACGGTTGACCTTGCGTTCGTTTACAGAAAGGACGCGGGCGACCCCGAGACGGGCACGGGCGACGACGTTGCCAAGATAAGGCGTATAAACGTTTCCGACAAGAGCACAATCGAAAACGAGGCGCCCCTCGACGTTATGCGCACCTGCGCTTCGGGCGGCATCAACGTTGAAGAAAACAAATACAACAATTACGTCGAAGCGGTATTCAACGAAGAAGACCACTTCTACCACAAGGGTTCGGCGGACGGTCCTATCATCTATATGACGATAAGCCAGCTCACCCCCTGGAGCGAATTGCACACGGGCAAAACCTCTACGGCGGCTGACGGAACGACCTACACGAACACGATATTCAAGATTACCGAGCAGAACTATATCACAAGAGTTACCAACCCCGACGACGATAGCGTAAAGATAATCGTCAATATCGGCGGCGTAGACGTGACCGACGCATATACCGAATACGTACTGATTATGTCATATATGCCCGCTCCCTTCTATCTTATCCCCGTAACTCCCGAACTCAAAGGCTGGGCGGAAGCGCTTATCGCCGATTACGAAAAGGGTACTCAGCACGAGGACGAATGGCAGGAATTTTGCTACTACTACGACCACTACGGCGTCGAACACGACGATGCGACCCACGGCGACGACGAGACTTGCAAGGTTGACAACGACTACACCTACGGTCTTACCCGCTACAACGCTTACACCGCTTACGAGCAGGGCGACCCCAGACTCGAAGACGAAACCTCGGCGACGTACAGCAAGTATTTGAGAAACAGGGCGTTAATCAACTTCCCCTTACAGCTTGTGCACAACGGCACGTACTACAAGTTCACCGCGTCGAAGGCGGGCGTTTATCAGATACGTTCGTACACGACCGATTGCTCGCCCTCGAACAAAACGTCCGAAACCGCAGGCGGATTGGTAGCTCCCGACCCCGCTATCAGCATTTACGATAAGGACGGCAATTATTTATCGTTCACCAACGGTGTGTTCGACCACGACGCATACAAGGACGTCGATTACGAAGGCTTTAACACGTACGTGACTTTGGACGCGGGCGAGGAAATATTCCTCTACCTCGAAACGACGTCGGCAACGAGGTCGTACTACGACTTCGAGATAACCTATCACGAACAGCCTTATCAGAAGATGATGGTTTGCTCGACGGGCGGCGGCGCCTGGACGTGGAAGGAGCTCGAAGACGGTACGCCGATGTTCGTATACCTCGGCATAGACGTAATGTACGACGACATAAGCGGAACGTACTGCGCGGTCAAGGACGGCAAGCCCGACCCCGAACAGCCCGTTTATATCGATATGATTTACAGCAGTTTCCTTATAAGCGACTTAACCGATTACAACTACTCCACCTTGCAGTATATGATTCAGTGCAACCTGTTTAACGACCATATGTATATGGGCGGCAAATATCAGGCAATTATGAACAGACTGCTCGGCGAAGCTTTGGATAAGCCCGAATCGTCCGAAACTTACGGTCTTGTACCCGCAACGGAGGAAATCGTAAACGTACTCAACCAGTTTATCGACGAGAACGGCGGCAAGGGCGAAGGCAACGGCTGGCTCGCATGGGCGGTATATAACGCGAAAATAGGTTAAAACAAATTGACAAGGAGCAATTTTATGAAGAAATTTTTAAAGATTTTTGCAATTGCGGCAATAGCCGTGGCGGCGGCGATAGCTTGCGTGTTTGCAGGTTGCGGCGGCGGTGGCGACGACGGCGACAGCGGCTCGGCAGACTATAACTTCACTCTCGTCTACGAGAACGGTCAGCCCGTAAACGGACAGACGGACGGCGGCATAAACGGCAAGGTGGCAACTCAGATTTGCCTGCCTGCTACGGAAGGCGGTATGTGCATTATTCTTCCTAATGCCGATATCTTCCCCGACGCAAACGGTAAGCTCAGCCTTTCGCAGGCAAAGGTAAACGAGCTGTTCGGCTCCGATACGGACGTAACCGTATTCATTTTCCACGCTATAGGCGTTACGGGTCACAAGAACGACTGCGAAGTTGCAGTCAACGGAAAAGGCGATTATTCGCTTACAATTACGGTTTCCTAAAACAATAATTTAAACGCCCCGCGGCATTCGCCGCGGGGCGTTATTTTGTTTTTATTAATTATCCCAAAGCCTTGATTATTTCTTCTCTTAACTTCTCTTCGGGACAACTGCCCTGCTTTACGAAAGTAATTCTTCCAGAGGAGTTAAGTATAACCGTCATAGGATATGCGTACTTGCCGCCAAGCTGAGCGTAGGTGTTGAGCTCTTCGGTGTCCTGCGCGAATACCAATTTGTAGCTGTTCCACGCCCTGCCGTTCTTGTCCGTTTCGGTATCGAGGAAGTGCTGAACACCCGTCGCGGGAATAGCCGAATAACTGTGTATAACGAACATATCTATTTGGTCAATATACTCTTCGTAAACCGCTTCGAACTCGGGCAATTCCTGCTTGCAAGGGTAGCAGTCGGTGTACCAGTAATTGAGCACCGTAACTTTTGATATGCCGTAAGTGCTTACATTCTTTGCGTCGTTGTCCGATTTATAAGTCGAAAGAATAAACTCGGGGCATTTATCGCCGACGTTATATACGAGCGTTTTGTTATCTTTCTGTAAGCCGTACCCTATAAGCGCGCCTATAAGCAACAGGGTTGCAAGCACCCACGCCACGAACTCGACTACAAACCTCGGCTTTTTAAACGCCGCCTTGACCGCCTGTAGCTTCTTGCCCTTGGGCTTGTCGGGAGGAGCTTCCGCCACCGCCGCTTCCTCATTAACTTCCGTCACCGCAGCAGTCGCACTGTCCTCTGCCTTTTCAAGCTCAACGCTCTGCGTAACTTCAGAGGAGCTTGTAACCGAAACGCTTGCGTTCGATTTGGCAATTTCCAGAAGCTGTATCTTTTCACCCTCGGCAACCGCGGGCTGATTTATCGGCGTAGTGTTCTTTAAGAAAATCTGACTCCCCTTCCAGCTTATCGCCTGTACGGGGCACACCGAAATGCACTCGCCGCACTGTATGCACTCGTGGTCGCCCACGTGCTTTATATCCATTTTACAGCCCTGCACGCACAGTCCGCAGTCGATACACTTATCCTTGTCGAGCTTGACGCCCAGCAATGAAATTTTGCAGAACAGCGAATATATCGCACCGAGCGGACAGATGAAGCGGCAGAAAAAGCGGTATATAAATATGCATGCAACCACCACCACGACCAGAACGCAGAACTTCCAGGTGAACAGATATCCTAACATTCCGAAGAAGTCGGAATTGTTGGGGTTAGACAACAGTGAAACCGCGCCCCCGAACGTTCCCGCGGGGCAGACGTATTTACAGAACGACGGTACGCCCGCGTAAATTATGGGTATTGCTATCACTATCGCAAGCAGAACGTACTTAAAGTACGACAGCACCCGCGTAAAGCGGTTTTTCCTCAGCTTGGGAGTGCGTATTTTATACAACAGTTCCTGAATAAGTCCGAACGGACACAGAAAGCCGCAGATAAGTCTGCCCAGGAGCAGTCCGAACAAGAGCAGTATGCCGAGTATGTACGACGGCGCGGTTCTACCGCTCTGCGACAGGCTGTCCTGCAACGCGCCGAGAGGGCACGCTCCCACCGCGCCGGGACAGGAATAGCAGTTGAGACCGGGAACGCACGCTTTTTTCGTATCGCCCGTGTAAATCTTTCCCGTGGCAAAGCCCTTTAAATTGGCGTTTGTAAGCAGTGCGGCGTATAGCTGAATAATTCTGCGCTTCGTGGGTTTGTGGGCGACGAACCAATTTTTAACGTTTGTAAAAAACTTCTTCATATCAGCCCAACCCTATACACTCGGTGCAGATATTTATCGCCTTGATAAATACTCCGCGGGCATTGCCGTTGAGCGCGCCCCAGATTATGAACGCCACGGCTATCACCCCAACCGCTATGCGTATGCCGAGTATCACCCACTTGTTATCCAGCACCGCAAGCGCCGCCTGCAATTTCGTTTTTTCCTTAACCTGAGGCTTCTGCCCCTTTGTCACCCTCTGCACGAGCGGCAACATCTCTTTTACGGCGTACTTTTCGCAAACGTAAGCGCCGCACACGACCAAGAGCCCCGCAAATACGCACGGGAATATATTCTTGACCATATTCAGAATTTCGTGCGTGACGTCCTTGTTGGGGAAGTTCGAAGGTATGCACAGATAGACCAAGCCGTATACGCAGGCAATGCCGAACAGCGCCCACGCCGCGCACTTGAGCGCGAATACAACCCTTTTGGTCTGCGCAATCTTTGAAAATTCGCCCTCCATTCCCTCGGGAGCGGTTGCGGGCATACGCTTATTGAGCCTTGCGAGCTGTAAGTCGGGGCATATTTTGCGCGGCTTCTCTTTTAAAGGGAAAACTTCCCACAGCACGAAGCCGACCACAATTCCCGCTATCCACAGCCAGAAAAAGAGGTCGATTTTAGAAAGCGCTTCCACTACTCTTGCGCGTGTAAAGATATCGCCCGAGTAGCCCTCCGCCGTGCCCGAAAAGTACAGCGAAAGCACCTGCCATATGAACAGCGCGCCCACCACGACGGTGAATACGCCGAATATTATTCCGTAGCTTAAACGTACGGTTTTGCAAGTTTTTTCTTTCATTAGTAAATATATTATATCAACGCGCGCGCGTAAAGTCAACATATTCCCGCTTGACAAAGGTTGGCAAATGACTATATAATCATTACGGTGTCACTATGGATAAAAAGTTGTATTCAGACTATTTAAACATTTTAAAGGAAGAGCTTTTGCCCGCTATGGGCTGTACCGAACCCATCTCGATAGCGTACGCGGCGGCGCTTGCAAGAAACGCGCTGAGCGTTTCGCCTAAAAACGCGGCGGCGCTTGCAAGAAATGCGCTTGGCACTTTGCCCGAGCGCGTCGAGATTACCGTGTCGGGCAATATCTTAAAGAACGTCAAAAGCGTAATCGTGCCCTCTACGGGCGGGCTTAAAGGCGTTATATCCGCGGCGGCGGCGGGCATCGTTGCGGGCAGGCACGAGAAAAAGCTCGAGGTGCTCTCCGCTATAACCGAAAGCGATATTCAGGCAATTAAATCGTACATATCCGCCACCCAATTTACAATCAAGGCGGCAGACAGCGGGTGCGTGTTCGATATCGGTATACGCGTTTTCTCGGGCAACGACGAGGCGTACGCACGCATAGAGGGGCACCACACCAACGTTGTGGAAATTTCCAGAAACGGCGAAAAGCTTTTGGACAAGCAGGTTACCGAAGAGAACGCCAACGACGGTATGACGGACAGAGAATGCCTTTCCGTAAGTCATATCATAGAGTTTGCGGACACGGTCGATATTAAAGATATCGACGAAATAATTTCGCGGCAGATTGAGTACAACACTGCCATTGCAAAAGAGGGTTTGAACGGCGACTACGGCGCGCGCGTCGGCAAGGTGCTTTTGGACAGCTTCGGCGACGGCGTGCACAACCTTGCGCGTGCAACCGCGGCGGCGGGCTCGGACGCGCGTATGAACGGCTGTTCTCTGCCCGTAGTTATAGTTTCGGGCAGCGGCAATCAGGGTATGACCGCCTCTCTGCCCATCGTCGTCTATGCCGAAAAAACGAACTCACCGCGCGAAAAACTTTTGAGAGCGGTTGCGCTTTCCGACCTTATCACCGTGCATTTAAAGACGGGTATAGGCAGGCTCTCCGCGTACTGCGGCGCGGTTTCCGCGGGCGCGGGTGCGGGCGCGGGCGTCGCCTATCTTTGCGGCGGCGGCTTCGAAGAGATTGCGCACACCATAGTCAACGCGCTTGCGATAACCTCGGGACTTATATGCGACGGCGCAAAGTCGAGCTGTGCGGCCAAGATTGCCTCGGCGGTTGACGCGGGGCTTTTGGGTTACGAAATGTACAAGCGCGGCAGTCAGTTTTACGGCGGCGACGGCATACTTTGCCACGGCGTGGAAAGCACTATCGACAACGTTTCCGACCTCGCCCGCGTGGGTATGAAGGAAACCGACGAAGAGATTATCCGCCTTATGATTAAGGACTTGGCTTAAATTGCCCCCTTAATATGCTTTAATCAATTAAAAAAGCTCTCCTTTTCGGAGAGCTTTTAAATTTAATTTAGCCACAGCCACGCGATTAAACCCATAATGCCGAACACCAGAATTACGATAAGGAACACGGGCGCGTATGCGGCGAACGCTCCGCGCACCATCTGCCAATACTCCTTGCGGGATACTTTGGGCTTGTGCTTGTTCATTCCGCTTTCCTTACGCTTTTTTAACTGCGGGTCGTACCAGCGAAACCCCTCCACGTTCATATCCGCAAAGGTCGTTTCCATATCCAAATCGTCGTGTTTCTTATTCTTCTTCGCCATTTTCGGTCTTTACGCTTTCATCGGCTAATTCTTTCACATCGGGTTCGGGTGTTTGCTCTTCGACACCCGTCGCGGTCGCACCATCCGCCGTGGTCGCACCGCCCTTCTTCTTGAACAATTTCTTTACGGTTTCAACCACCTTGGTCTTTGCAACGTTCCAGGGCTTTTTGGCTTCCTTTTCCGCGCGCGCCTTCTCTTCCTCCTCCAAGATTGCCGCCTGAGCGAGCAGTCTTTCGGTATCCTCGGCGCTGTTATATAAGTGGCAGGCGCAGAAATGCCCTTCCTCGATTTCCTTGTACTCGGGCGCAATGCGTCCGCAGATTTCCATACAGTGCTCGCAGCGGGTGTGGAACTTACAGCCCTTGGGCGGGTTGACGGGCGAAGGAATATCGCCTTTAAGCATAATTCTGTTCATTTTTACGTGCGGATTAGGCACGGGAACAGCAGAAAACAACGCCTTAGTGTAAGGGTGCAAGGTATTGTTGAATATCCTTTCCTTACTGCCGTACTCGACTATATTGCCAAGATACATTACGCCCACGTCGTCGGATATGTGCTTTACAACCGACAAGTCGTGCGATATGAAGATATACGTCAAGCCGAGCTTTTCCCTCAGCTCGATAAGCATATTGATGACCTGCGCCTGAATGGATACGTCGAGCGCGGATACGGGCTCGTCGCAGACGACAAGGCGGGGCTTTAACGCAAGCGCGCGCGCAATGCATATACGCTGGCGCTGACCGCCCGAAAACTCATGCGGGTAACGTTCGAAATAATGGGGCTGTAAGCCGCACATATTCATTACGTTCAAAACGTATTCGTGGAAGCCCGCTCTGTCTACAAGTTTATGCTGACGCGCCGACTCGCCTATAATTTCACCTACCGTAAGACGGGGCGACAAGCTTGCGTACGGGTCCTGGAATATCATCTGCATATTGGGGCGCAGTTTGTCGAACTCGCGGTTTTTGAGCTTAGCCACGTCCTGACCGTCGAATATAATCTCGCCCTCTACGCCGTCGTACAGTCTTAAAAGCGACCTGCCCATGGTAGATTTGCCGCAGCCCGACTCGCCGACTATGCCGAGGGTTTTGCCCTTGTACAGCGTGAACGATATGCCATCTACCGCCTTTAAAAACTTGGTCGGTTTGCCGAAAAGGTTGGTTTCGACGGGGAAATATTTCTTTAAATTCTTGACTTCGAGGAGCGGTTCGCCCGCAGCGGTATTTTCCAATACGACTTCTTCGTTATTGTCCATTGCCGTCCTCCTTCGTATCCTCGTACAGATAGCACGCCACCTTATGAGTAGGCGACACCTGCACGTAGTCGGGGTATTCGCCCGCGCACTTTTCCTTGCACATTTCGCATCTGTCGCGGAAATAGCAGTAATCGGGCATATTTATGGGGTTGGGAACGAAACCGGGAATACAGTACAGTTTGTCCACCTCGCCGTCTACCGTCGGCTTGCTCTTCTGCAAGCCTATCGTGTAGGGGTGCATGGGGTGGTCGAATATGTCCTCCGCCGTGCCCATTTCGATTACTCTGCCCGCGTACATAACGACAACGTAGTCCGCCATTTCGGCAACCACGCCCAAGTCGTGCGTAATGAGCATAATCGAGCCGTTGATTTTGTGCTTTATATCCCTCAAAAGGTCGAGTATCTGCGCCTGAATGGTAACGTCGAGCGCGGTCGTCGGCTCGTCCGCAATTATGAGCTTGGGGTTACACAAAAGCGCGATTGCTATCATAACCCTCTGACGCATACCGCCCGAAAGCTCGTGCGGGTACTTCTTGTAAACGCCCTCCGCGTCGGCTATGCCTACCATTTTAAGCATATTGATGCTGTGCGCCTTGACCTGCTTTTTGGATATGCCCTCAATGTGCAGTAAGCCCACCTCGTCAAGCTGGTTGCCGATAGTGAACACGGGGTTTAAAGACGTCATAGGCTCCTGGAAAATCATCGAGATTTCCCTGCCGCGGATAGAGCGCATTGCCTCTATGGGCATCTTCGCTATGTCGACAACCCTGTCCTCCATCTCGTAAACGTTGCCGCCGAGGGAGTTCTTCTTTATTATCTTTTTGCCCTTTTCGTTGAGCTTTACGCGCTCCTGCCCGTCCTCGCCGATTTCGGTTTCGTACACGGGTATCTTGCGCCCGCGCCCGTCGCGCTTGAAAAGGCTTGCCTTAAATCTTATCGAGCCGCTTACAATCTGTCCGCTGGGCGCCTGCACAAGCTGCATTAAAGAGAGCGACGTTACGCTCTTACCGCAACCCGATTCGCCCACCACGCCCACGGTAGAGCCCGCAGGTATGGAGAAAGTTACGCCGTTTACCGCTTTGACAGTGCCCGCGTCCGAGAAAAAATATGTGTGAAGGTCCTCGAACTCGATAATGTTGTTGTCGTCCTTCATCACGGTCGTGTAGTCGTCGGGCTTGGCGCGGCGCTTCTTTCTTTTTTCGAAATGGCGAATTGCCTTGGAATTTTCTCTGGCGATTGCGCGCGATTCCGAACGGGATATGTAGTGCTTTTTATCCTTGTTAGTCGCCATTGATTACCTCTTCATCTTGGGGTCGAAGGCGTCGCGCAAGCCGTCTCCGACAAAGTTAAACGCAAGTATAGCAAGCGTTATGCACACGCCCGCGCCCACCCAAAGGTTAGGATAGTACTGCCTGTAAGTGCTGTTGCTTGCAAGGTTGATAAGGTTGCCCCACGTCGCCGTGCCGTAAGGCGCGCCGATATTGAGGAAGCCCAGAGTCGCCTCGGTCAAAATAATGCTGCCTAAGCCGAGCGTCATCGATACGATGAGCTGCGGGATAACGTTGGGCAGAAGGTGCTTGAAAATTTTCGAGAACGTCGAAAGTCCCGACGACTTGGCGGCAAGCATGAACTCCTGCTCGCGCAAGGACAATATCTGTCCGCGCACGAGTCTTGCCGTGCCAACCCAGCCGATTAAACAGAGCACCATCATCATATAGTAAAGTTTTGCAATGCTGTCGCCTAAGCCGCTCTCCTGGAAAATAACCGAGAGAATAAGCATTATGGGAAGCGAAGGTATACAGCTTAAAATATCGACTATACGCATTATGAGGTTGTCGACCCATTTGCCGAAATAGCCTGCAAGTCCGCCCATTATAACGCCGATAACCGTTTCGATTATGACTACGACGAAGCCTATCGTAAGCGAAACTCTGCCGCCGTACATAAGGCGCGTCAGAACGTCGTAACCCATATTGTCCGTGCCCAGCCAGTGCGCCGAGTTAATGTCGCCCAGCTTTACAACCTGCGGAAGCCTTACCGAAATTGCCATTGCCTGATAGGAGTTCTCGCCGACCTTATACGTAATAGGCGTCGACGAAACTATTTCCTTTATACGCGAGGGGTCGGTATCGAGCACCGTGCCGCCGTTAGCCGCCCAGGGCGAGAAAACGGGTCCCAAGAACGCGAACAGGAACAGCAATATTATCGTCACAAGTCCTATAACCGACAGCTTGGAGCGGAAAAACCTCTTTAATACGGTCATACCCGGCGAGAGCACCTTAGCCCTCTCGGTAAGGTTTTCGCCGTGCAGTTCGTCGCCCTTCTCTTCGTCGGTCAGCGTGCTTTCGGCTACAACCGTAGTCTGAGCTTCCGTTTCGGGAGTGGTCGCACCGCTCGCTGTGGTCGCACCACCCGCTGTGGTCGCACCACTCGCTGTGGTTACTTCCGCCTCGGGAGTGGTTTCAACCAACTCTTCCTCTATCTTCTTATCTTCTTCCATATTGCACCCCTTTACCTACCGAGCTTGACTCTCGGGTCGACTACCGCGTACATAATATCGGCAAACAGAATACCGATAACCGTGAGCACGGCAAGGAACATATTGTAGCCCATTGCAAGGAAAACGTCGCCGCTTAGAAGCGCCTTGTACGCAATGTTACCGATACCTGGCAAATCGAACACCTGCTCGGTTATCATTGCGCCGCCGAACAGCGTTGGTAGCGTGAACGACAACTGCGTGACGAGCGGTATCATAGTGTTGCGGAAAACGTGCTTGTAGACGACCTTTCTTTCCGAAAGTCCCTTCGCGCGCGCCGTTCTTATGTAGTCGGCGTTTAAAACCTCGAGCGTGTTGGTACGCGTGTAACGCATAAGTCCGCCGATGCTCAAGAGCACCATAACCGACATAGGCAGAATTAAGTGCCAGATTTCGTCCATGAAAATCTCGAACTTAGTACCAATAATGCCGCTCGTAAGTCCGTGCGTTTCGAACCAGCCCAAATCGACCGCGAACCACTTGATAAACAGGTTGCCGAGGAAGAAGGACGGGAACGCTATGCCGACCATACACAAAACGGTTGCCACGTAGTCGAGCTTGCCGTACTGATTGACCGCGCACTTTACGCCCAGGGGTATTGCGATTGCCATTTCCAGAAGGAGCGCAACGAACGAAATGCCGAACGACAGCCACATATACTGACCGATAACGTCCTGTACGGGCGCGTTCTGGTGCTGGAAGGATATGCCCATATCGCCCTGCAGGAATCTGCCGAGCCACAGGAAGTAGCCCTTGATAATTCCCGCCGCCGAGTTGTCGTCGAGCCCGTAAGGAGCAAGAAGTGCGTTCAGTTCACGTTGTGCCTGCGCTTCGTCCAAATCGCCGTAGTTGGCATGAGCCTGTCTGTACTGGTCAACCAGAAAGTTGTTGGGCATACACCTTATGAGTACGTACAGGATTACCGATACGCCGAAAAGAATTAATATGGCAAGCAGTAATCTTTTGATTATATATTTTAACATTTTTTACTCCGAAGAGATTTTTATTAGTTGTTTGCGCCTGATTCTTCTTCCGACCCTGCAGGGCGAACGTGGTAAGAAACCTTCCACAGCTCGCTGATGGGTCCCATATTGTGCGACGCGTCGTCGATATGCATAGAGTTGCTGTCAAGCACGTTGCCGTTGTATACGCACAGGTCGTATCTCTGGTAGGTGGGAAATTCAACCGCAAGCTCCATTATAAGGTCGAGCGTGCTCATCTGGTTGTAATTCTTACCCGTCGATTTAGCGTAGATTTCCGCGCGCGCACGCTCGTCAAGCGTCTGCCTGCCCGCCATAATCTTGTCGTTGAGCGCCTCGACGATTGCCTTTTCGGTATCGAACTTGCCCGTAGCGTCGTTTATAATGCCGTCTTTGTACCAGTTCTTGGTGCTCGACGCCTTGGAATACTTACTGTAAATCTGATAAGGGTCGGGGTCGATACTCGACGACCAAGCCGCCGCCCATACCTCCAAATCGCCCGTAACGAGCTTTGTCAGCGCTCTGATATCCGTGCCTACCGAAATGCTGAAGCCTGCCGCCTCGAGCAAGGACTTGGAATAGGTGAACATATCGTATGCGGGGTGGTCGGTCGATTCGCCGGCAATGGTGAAGTTAAAGCTTAAACCCGTCTTTCCGTTTTCGGTGTTGGTCCATACGCCGTTGTTGTAACGCCAAGCGCCGTGGTCCTGAATGTAATTGATTATATCCTGAGCCTTGCTCTTACGCTCGTAATATGCGCTCGTAGGATTGGTAACGTAGTCCCAAACCCACGACGTGTTGGACATAGGTCTGTTGATGATATTTACGAGCGAGTTGCCGTAATAGTCGCGGAGGTGCGACGTATCGAACGACATCATTATCGCCTGTCTGATTTCGATATCTTCAACGTACTTGGGGTTGATACCGATATAGCCGTAACCGCCCGTCTGATAGGTCTTCTGCGACAGCGAAAGGAGCGCCGACTGGTTATCAGCCTTTGCAATGGGTTCGCCGTAGTCGATTTCGCCCGCCAAAAGCGAGTTGACAATCTGGTCGTCGTTGGTTACTTTGTAGGTTACGTACTTGATTTTGGCGTTCTCTATTCCCGAGCCCATCGTTTCGAAGTTGGTGTTTCTCTCGAAGAAAGCCATGTAGTTGTGGAAGAAGTCCATCGAACCCATGCCCACGGTGGGGTCGTTTCCGTACGAATAGTTGGTGCACTTGTAAGGACCTGCGCCTACGGGCACGCCGTTCTTGTTCGAAGAGGCAAGCACCGCGTTAGTGAAGTTGATATCGCTGTACTTGACGCCGAAATGGGTTGCCGTGCCGTCGTAAACCTTGCCCGAAGTATAATCGTTCATAGCTTCCTGAACGTAGTTTACACCGTTGTACGTGCCCGAATAATAGTGCATGGGCGCAACCGAGAAACCGAAGTTCCACTTTGCCTTGGGGTCTACGCCGACGACCTTAATCTTCAATATGTCGTGCTCTTCGTCGTAGGTTTTGCCGTTGAACTCGGTGGAGTGCGAAACGGTTATACCCGAAATGCTGGTTACAACCTGCTCGGTGTTGTCCGCCGCTTTGCTTAATTCGTCCTTATAGAACGCGTCGATTACGGCGGCGATAAAAGGACCTTCCGAGAGAATACTCTTTATACCCGTTTTATTTTCGATAATCTGATAATCTTCTTTGTCGTTATCGTAATTGTTTCCGTAGCTTATACCGCCGGCATTTGAAGAATACAAGTAGTTTATCGCTTCCTTCTTCTGAAGAGCAAGCTTTGCGTTCTCTACGCTCGTGTCGGGGTTTTTGGAAATATAATCGTTAATCTCCGATTCGACGGTAGCGTACTCCATCATCTGGATAAGTCCCTTACCTCTGTCAGATATTTCACCCGTATCGACGTCGGGGTCGATTTCGGTGGGATATTTGCCGTTTTCGTCCTTAAAACGGACCATAACGCCGTTATCGTTCATCTTCTTCTGCTCTTCGAACACTCTAAGCATAAAGAAGAACGCCTGCCAGGCCTCGGTGAAATAGTAATCTTCATAGGTCTTGGTAAAGCTTGTGGCGATGGAGTTCCAGTCGGTCTCGAGTGTGTCTTTATAGAGCTCGATTACCGTTTTAAGGTCGCCCCTGACGTAAGAGTCGGATTCGCTGTTCGCCCACTTATAAAGGGCTTCGTAGCGGGCATTCGCGGCAACGTAGTACTTTGCGTCGGTATTCGCGCCGCCTACCGTATCCGCCGCGCCGGGCGTATTCGTTCTGTACGCCTGCAAGCCCTCTATTCTCGTCGAATAAATGGTGCTCGAACCGCTGTAAAGAGGGTCGAGGTAAACGTAGAGGTTGAACAGTACGTCCATAACGGTAAGGTCCTTGCCGTCAGAGAACTTCATACCGTTCTTGATTAAAAATTCGTATGTAGTATAGCCGTTCTGGTCGCCGTTGACGTTGCCGCCGGGAACTGCCGTAACCTTTTTGCCGTCGCCCGTAGCAAGCTTGGTTTCGTGCTCGTCGTAATAGGTTTCGAGATAGTCCAAAGCTACCGTCGGCTGGTCTTCGCCGACTGCAAGCTTACCTTCCGTGTCGGTGGTTATAAGGCTGACCTGCGTAAGGTTTGCTATCGTACCGTCGTTGAGCGAGGTGTAGAACATGGGATTGAACTTCTCGTCAACAGCGCCGATTGCCAACCTCAGGGGGTCGGTTTCGGAATCGCGGTAAACGATGTTTGCACCCGAACCGGGGTTGTTGTCCTTATTACAGCCCGCCGCGCCTACCATACCTGCCGCAATCGAGCCGGCAAGTCCTGCGCATATAAGTCCTTTTAATATCTTTTTCACAATAGTCCTCCTTGAAAAAGTGCTTATGTCTTTATGTTATGATTGTGCCTGTACCTTGGTAAAGGTGTTTTCGCCTAAAAGCTTTATGCCCGCAAACCCGGTAAGGAACGCATCGTCGCTTGCCGCGTAAATTCCGCACAGCCAGTGGGTCATATTACCGTCGTTGATTGTGGGGTCGCCGTCGTAGGTAGCCGTGATTGTGTCAATCGTCAGGTCCATATTTGCCGCCGCTGCGGGAGCTGCCGTAGTACATACCGCATAGAAGTGATACGACATAGCCGTGCGCGGCAACGTAACGCTTACGTCCTTTAAAATCAGTCCCGCGCCGCCTACTTTAAACTCCTTTTGTATGCCGCCGAATATCGAATACGTGAAGCTGTTGCCGATTGTGGAAGTTATGGTAAATTTAAGGTTGCTTATCGTAAGCGGAGTATTTCCGTTGCAGATTATCGTCGCCGCCGAAATGCCGTTAACTCTCAGCGCCAGGGCGTTGCCCTTATACTCGACGTCTTCCATAATCAGATACTTTTTGTTCGCCATGTCGATATGTTCGAACATATCTTTTACTTTATTGGAGTCGGTGGAATAAATAACCGTCCAATCTCCTACTATGTAGCGGCAATAGACTTTCGTGGGCTCGGTGCCGACCTCTTCGGGTCTGGGCACGTATTCTACCTCCTGAGTCATTGCCTCGTCCATATACGTCTTTACGAAGGTCAGTCCTTCGAGCCCTACGAGCTCGCGGTCCGCGGGTGTTTCGCCGTCGCCTACAATCGTGTTCGACATTAACAGCCCTTTGTTTTTAAACTTTTTGCCCTCGATTACGTCGGCGTATTCGGTCGTCGTGTCGCTCAAAGCCGCGCCCGTTTCGTCGGTGACTACAAGATAATAGTTTATCTTTGCCGAAGGCACCCACTTTGCACACACAATAGCGTCGGTATCGCGCTTGATTGTAAGGTCTTCTTCGCCGCCCGTAGCAGGCTTGTCTTCCTGCCACATTGCCGTGACTTCCTTTTCCTTAATCTCGTCCTCTTTGCCCCATCTTGTGAACAGGGGGCGGTCGGTGTCGATATCGATTACCTGACTGCCGTCTTTAATAAGGGGGAAGACCGCAACCGTCTCTTTATTGTCTTCGTCCAACTTATCGGATATATTTCCGTCCGCGTCGGGGGTATAGGTGTATTCGTACATTATCTGCCCGACGTATTCTTCGGAGGGAGCGTTTTCCGCGGTGTAGCGCGCGGGCTCGTACCAGCCTATAAAGTCGTAACCTTTGCGTTCGACCTTAACTCCAGCTCCGGAAGTATCCGGCGTAATGTTAAAGAAAGGTACTTCGCCGCCGCCCGCTCTGTAATAAACTTCGAGTACCGAAATCGTCGTGGAATCGTTGAACTCTCCGCCGTTGGAATAGTACGTGACCCGCCCGTCGTAACCCGACAACAGCTCGGCGCGCCCCGGTCTGCCTATCTTACAGCCGACCAGAGTGCACGCCAAGCACGCCGCCGCAAATACTATTAGCAAGTAAACCTTTAATCTCTTAGTCATCGGTTTTGTCTTCTCCGCTGTTTTCCTGTTGATTATTTTCCTCTGTTACCTTTTCGCCGTCTACGCTCTCTTCCGCGGCTTGTTCGCTTGTTTCGCTTTCTTCGCCGCTCTCTTCTTCGTCTTCGCCGCTTTCTTTGCCCTTCTTTTGAGGCTTTTCCGCGCCGAACTTGACTACGCCGCGCTTTTTAAGCACGATTATCACGACTACGGCAGCCGCAGCCACCACTAAGACCGCGCCTATTACTATAACCGCGATAACGCCGCCCGAAAGATTATTTTCCTTGGCGGGAGCTTCGACGGGTGCGTCGTCGGATACGGTAATCGCAACGTCCGCGTACTTACCCGCGAAGTTGCCCACGCCCTCGAGCGTTACGAACGTGTCGTAGTCCGCAAGCTCTCTGTCGTGACGGGCGCTCAGCTTGAAATTGCCGCCCGCATTGATAACTTCGGTCGAATAGTCGTCGTAGGTGACGAGTATTCTCACGCCCGAAAGCGAGAACCTCGAACCCGTGCGGTACACCGTGCGGTGAGTCGAACTTACGTCGATTTCCACGTCGCTGACCGCGGGCTGTAAGCCGAACTGGGGTTTGACCGCTCTGAGCGCGGTTTCAACCGCGAACAGCGCGTTTGCGTTTTCCTCGCCAACAAAGCCGAGCTGGGTTTCGTTTCTCAGGCTGTTGTACAGTCCGTGCGCATACTTGACCTTTGCGGCAAACGCCGCAACCACTTCGTCGGCAACGTTGCCCTTTCTCCACGCCTTTATGGTTGCAACGTCGTACTCGAAATTTTCGATTATATCGATAAGCTCTCTCGTGCTGTCTTCCTGCATTTCGGCAAGCACGGTTCTGTTGGTTCCGAAGAAGCCGTTATAGATATAGTTGTCGTAACCCGTTCCGTTGGAGGGATAAAGTATATTTATCGTCCTTGCGGGAGTAAACGTATCGGAAGGATACTTTTTAATATTCTTAATAAGGTAACCGTTTCCGCCGAAGTTGGTATAGAAGAACGAATTTGACGAGGGCTGGTCGGAAGCAATCGGTTTGTCCATAACGCTCTGCAACAGCACGGGAGCCTGAATACTCTCGAACTGATATGAACTGACGGTGCTGCAGAAGAACGCGCCGTGACCGATAGCCTTTAAGCTGTAAGGCAGAATTACCTTGTTTACTTTTTCAACGTTTACGTAGGAGAACGCATAGTCCATAAGGGATACCGTGCCTTCGATTACGCTGTACGTCGCGCCGTCCGCGGTTTTACCTGCGGGATATGCCGCAAGCTCGTAAACACCGTTCGTCTTATTGATATATCTGTAAAGAACGCCGTTCTTATCGAAATAGTTTGCGTTCCCTTCGGCAACCTCTATCGCGGTTAAGCTGTCGTTGCACGCGAACGCCGCCCTGCCGATATACGTGCAGCTTGCGGGAATACTTACCTCTGTTACCGCCGTGCCGAAGAACGCAAAGTCGCCTATGCCCTCGAGCTTGTTGCCGAGCGTAACCGTCGCAAGAGATTCCGCCATCTGGAACACGCAAGCGTAAATTTCCTTAGCCGCCGATAGGTCGAGCGAGGTGAGCGCTGTGCAGTTCTCGAAAGCGTAGCTTCCGATTTTGGTCACTTTTTCGACGCCCGTCACGGTGGAAAGCGCCGTGCAACCCGCAAACGCGTACGCGCCTATCTCTTTGACGTTGTTCAAGTCGATTTGCTCAAGCTTGTCGCAACCGCTATAGATTACCGTGTTCTTGGTCGTTTCGTCGTATTCCTGCGTATAGGCAAACACGCCTTCGCCTATCCTTACTATTTTATCGCCAAATTCAACGCTTGTCAACGCGCTGGCGGCGAATTGGGTAACGCCGATACCGTTGACGCTTGCCTTGTAGCCGTAACCTACCGTCGAGAAGGTGTAATCGCCCGTCGATTCCGCGTCTGCTCCGAAGACTACCGTCGTAAGAGCGGGGCAGAGCGCGAACACGCGGATACCCATAGTCTTGACGGAGTTAATCGTCGCTTCGGTAAGCTTTTCGCAGTGCGCGAACGCTTCGTCGCCGATAGTTTTCAAGCTTGCGGGCAAGTCGAGCGAAGTTAACGCCGTGCCGCGGAACGCCATTGCGCCGATTGTTTCGAGCTGAGTGTTTTCCGCAAATACTATGTTTGCAAGCTTGTCGCAGTCCGCAAATGCGCCGATTCCTATCCTCTTTACGCTTGCGGGTATTCTTACCGTTTGCAGCGAAGTGCCCGCAAACGCGTTATCCGCTATTTCGGTCAAGCCGTCGGGCAGGGATATTTCTTTAAGACCCGCCAGTCCGTAGAACGCGCCCGCGCCTATTGCGGTTATTCCCGTAAGAGTTATCGTTTCGACGCCGTCCGCCATAACGCTGCCCGAGAACGCGTTGGGTCCTATGACCGTCACGCCCGCGGCTTCGAGTCCTGACGCGAACCCTGCATTTACTACCGAAGGGGCAAGCACGAGCGTGTTGCCCTTTACTATCGCGGCGCCTTTCGATATTTCGAGCACGCCGTCGAACACGCCGTTGCCGAGTACGGGGTTGAACCCTTCGTTTGCAAAGAGCGACGACAAGTGCGAGCAGTTGCGGAACGCGTAGTCGCCTATCGAGCTTACCGCTTTGCCGTCCAAATTAAAATCTGTCAGCGACGTGCAGTTCTCGAACGCGCGTGCGGCGATTGCCAGCTCGGCTTCGCCCGCGTACGTGTAGTTGACCGTTTCGAGCCCGGAGCAACCCGCGAACGCGCCCGCGCCTATTGCGGGACAGGCGATATCGACCGACTGCAAAGAAGTACAGCCTCTGAACATATACGTGCCTATCGCGGTGTCCTCGCCGATTGTGAGCTGATTAAGCGAAGTGCAGCCGTCGAACACGGAAGTGCCCGCAACGTGCAGTCTGGATATATTCGCGCTCTCGAGCGAGGTACAACCCGCAAACGCTCTGTCGTAAGCCGTGCCTACCGCACGCATATTTTCTACTTTTTCAAGCGACGTACAGCCCGCGAACACGTTCTTGCCGAGCGTGAACAGCTTACAGTTGGTAAGGTCGACAACCTGCAACGAGGTGCAACCCGTGAAGGCGTCGTTGTGTATGAGCGTGAGCGACGAATCGGGTATATCCTGCGGCTCAACCTGCACGAAGCATATTGCTTTGAGCTTGGTACAGCCGTCGAACGCCCTCTTGTCTATTGTCGTGACGCTCTTGGGAATTACTATGATTTCAAGGTCTTCGCAGTCCTCGAACGCCTTTTCGCCTATTTGCATTATCGTCATATCTTCGGGGAACGTGAGCATACGCACGTTTTCGAAGGTTATGCCGCCGATTGTTACGCTCTCTTTCTGTTCGCCGCCCCTGCCGCGGTACCTTGTAAGCGCCGTGCCGTTGGTCGTGAAAGGAGTCTGTATCGTTAATATGACTTCCGCTTTAATCTCTTTGCCGAACTCGTTGCGGGTTCGCGCCGTTATCGTTACGTTTTCGGAATACTTGCCCTCGTACACCGCCTCCACGTTGCCGTTTTCGTCGACGGTGGCAAACTCCTCGTTGCTCGACTCCCACTCCCATACGAGATTGTTGGTCGGATAGTACCAGGGGTCCAATTCGGGAGTAAGCGTAAATTTCTGTCCCGGATTGACTTCGACGACGCCTTCCGCTTTGCTGAGCGCGTCGCTGTGATTTATCACTGTACCGAACGTTGCCTTGACTATCACGTTCTGAAGCGTCTGCTCCGTTTCCGCAGTGACGTTGAGCATTATATTCTTGGTGACCGTTCTGCCGTCCAAATCTTTACCGCCCGTAACCGTGAGCAGGGTTATGCCTTCGTTCACGCCGAACACTTCGCCGTTTTTAACCTTGGCAACCGCGGTGTTAGCCGTGCTCCAGCCGAAGTTGGACATATCCCAGTTGGTCTTGGCCGTATCCTGGCTTTCGATGGCGAACTTGAACGCCGTGTTCTTTTCTACGTTTATTATCTGGTAATCGGTAACCTCTTCGCCGTCGTAGATAAGCTTGAAGTCTGCGGGGGCAACAGATGAGGTTTTCGAATAATTGAGGTCGAGATTGTACGTGTTGTGGTTCAACGCGTAGTCGTCAATTTCCACCCAAAGCCTGCCTCTGTACTCCTCGTAGAAATCGGTAATGTCTATCGATACGGTGTTTATCGTGTTCTTGCGGGGATTGAGCACGGGAACGACGTAATCGGTAGCAAGCTTAATCTGCGTCAAGTCGGTCGCGCCCGCGTCCTCGGTATCCGCATAACATAATATTACCGCCTGCGGATAATGGTTGTCGAAGACGTCGAGGTCGAGCCAGACTCTCTGAACGTCCTTGTCCGACTCGTCCTTGTCGTTCTGGAACCTTATGCGGCTGTCCACAAGCACGGGGGCTTCGTAGTCGACGTAGAAGTTCATCGAGAAGGAATTGCCGACGTATACGCCGTGAGTCTTTTTATTGCCGTTTTCGTCCGTATACGTGAACGCGTCCTTATCGCCGTTTACGTACGCCTCGTAGTCCTGATAGTCGAAATAGAAGTTGAAATCCAATCTGTACTTGCCGTTTGCCGCAAGCCCGAGTTCGTCGGGTTTGAGCTCTAAAAGCACCTGAGTGGGTATTGCGCTGCCGCCGCTCGCATAGGACTTGTTGGCGCGGTATATTACCCTCGTTTCGTTATCGCGCTCGTCCTTTATTATCTCGCCCGTGTCCACGTTGGTGAGCGTATAGGTTACAACCTCCGCGCCGCGCAAAAGACCTGCGTACAGCGCCTTGATGCCCGCCGTCGTAAGATAGTTGCTCGGGTCGTCGTCGCCGTTGAACTCGCCGAAATCGCGCGAAACGGCTATGTGGTCCTCGTCAACGTAAACGTATTCGGAGGTGTGCTCCTTTTTCTCGTCCTGAATATAGAGGAACGAGCCGAGAGGTATCGTGTAGTTATAGCCCGAGTAATAGCCGTAAGGCTGCGTAGCCCAGACGCGCGGCTGTGCTCTGTCTTCGTCCTTTAAAGAGCCGTTCTTCTGGTCCTTGGCTACGTCGAAGCAGGTCAAATCCATCATGGGCGCGGCTTTCCAGTCGCCGTAGAAGCCCATAAACGGCAAATTCAAGTCGCACTGCGAGCCGTCCTCGGATATGAGCTGAAGGAAGCCCTCGACGAACATACCGTTTTTGAAGTTGTCGTTAAGATACTTCTTTTCTGCGTCGGTCAGACTTAAAGTTGCTTCGATTTTTACTTCTTCGCCCGCGGGAACCGTGACAGTTCCGCCTTCCGCAACCTTGTTTCCGCCCGCCTTCCACTGCGTTTTATCGTTTAAAAGGTACGCTTTTTCGGCAACCGACATATTGTCCTTGCCGACCGTTTCGGTCATAAATATTGTGTTGAGTTTGAAATTGAGGCTCGTATCGCCGAAGTTCTTGACGTAGAACTTAATATTATATACGCCGTTCTTCGCGGGGTCGTCGCCGAGCTCGGCTTTGGGTCTGCCGTCCTCGCACATTCCGTCCTCTTCCTTGGTGTAGAGGTAGGCGTTAGTGCCGAACACGTTTTTGAGCGTTGCAAGTCCCGCGCCCTGCTTTCTGGGCGAGTAGGGCAGTTTATACGTGTCGTAAACGGTGACCGCCGTACTCATTACTATATTATTGGTAAGCTTGGTCAGCTCGAAAGCGTTCTGCTCTTCGGACAATTCGTCATTCTTCCAGAGCTCGGGCTTATTTTTGAGATAGCCCTTAAAGATTGCCTCGAAGCCCGCGAGGTTGGGGCACGCCATCGAAGTTCCGCTCATCTCGTCGTAATAGCCGCCCGCAACCGCCGAGGTTATCTCGCCGCCGTGCGAGGTGACGTCGGGCTTTAACTTCAAATCGGGAGTCGAGCCCCACGACGAGTAGTCGTTCATAAACGGACCTGCCGAGTAGCTCTTGTCTATGGTTATATAGCCCTGATTGTTGGTAGCGCCGTTGATAAGCGCAAGTCCCGCGTCCAAAGTTACGGATATCGCGGGCACGCGGTCGCGCATATCGCCGAGCGACATTCTTATCGTACCCGAAACGTTGTTGTACACGATTACCGCCGATGCGCCTATCTTGTCAAGTCCGTCGATAACGTTCATTGCGGTAGAGATTTTGTCCTTGAACGGCTTGCCGCCTCTCTTTATAACCGCGATTACCTTTTCACCCTCGTATTTGGGTTTTAACAATCTCTTTATGTGCGGCATATAGTCGGTCGTTTCGCCCGTGCCGGGGATAACTACGTACCTAAACGTTTCGCTCTGCTTATCGCCCAGCATTTCGCCGACAAAGTCGTACGCTTCGGAGTCCTCGTTGCGCGATTCCTCGAAGTATATCGCCTCGCCGCTTCCGAGCGTATTGCCGTCCCCGTCGTAGGCGTTGGCAAGCAGATAGGACGAATACTGTCCGTTAATACTCGCAACCGACAGCGCGCCCGTGAAGGTCGAGGGTGCGCCGACCGTGCCCGAATCGGGGTTGGAAGTGAGGTTGGTACCGAACGCACTGCCGTAGCCCGCCGAGAACTCGTTGCTCGCCGCTACGATAAGGGATATGCCCTTGTTCCTTATGCGCTCGTAAATGCTCTTCATAAGGTAGCCCTCTTCGTCCTCTTCCCGCATTCCGCTGGGGCAAAGGGCTCTCGAAGAGAAGCCGCCGCTCGTGCCGAGCGACATATTGATGACGTCTACGTTTAAATTGTAGCAGTCCTCGAGCGCGTCGAGAATGTCGACCGCCTCCGCACCGCCTATGTCTTCCGATTCGAGGTTGTCGGTGAACACCTTGCAGATAACGAGCTGTGCCTCGGGCGCAACGCCGCGGAAAGGCACGTTGTATTCGTTGCCCTCCTCGTCGATATCCGTGGGTATCTTGCCGTCCTTATCGGTATAGTAGCTCGCCTTGCCCGCAACAATGCCCGCAACGTGCGTGCCGTGCTGTGAGTACGACGGGAAGACGTCGGCGTCCCTGTCCGCATAGTCGAACGCGAACGGAACTTTCTTGCTGACGTAAACGTCGTCCACGTTCGCGCCTATGTTTTTGACCGACTGGAAAGGTACGGGGTCGGTGGCGTTCGCCGCAACCGTGTTGTTAATCTTGTCGTCTACGTACTCGTACGTGAACGAAATGGGGTTATTCGTTTCGTCGGGGTCGCTCTTGAACGCCTCGTGAGTGTAGTCAAGACCCGTATCGAGTACCGCAACGGTCATACCGCTGCCGTCGTAGCCCTGATTTACCCACTCTTCCGAGTTGTAAATACCCGTCTTGTAGATATTACTGTCGTTCTTCTGCGCGCCGTCCGATTCCGTAATCGCCTTGGGGCGCGCGTAGGTAGAGCCGACCGAAACGGTATTGACTCCCTTTATGCTCTTAATCTGACCTAACGTGGAAAGCTTCACGTCGATTGCAACCGCGTTGGCTATCGAGGCGTAACTGCTTCTGAACTCGTAATTCACGCCCGCCTTTTTCAGCTCTGACAAAAACGCCTGCTGTTCCTCGGCGATTTCGAGCTGTGCGCTCCTGCCTGCGTAACTGCGCTCGGAAAGGGGCTTGCCCTGCAAGGTTACGATTACCGTGCGGGTGAGCGAATACACGTCGGCGGTTATGCCGTCGTCCTTGATTACGTCCTTCGACATATTGTCGAGTTTGATTTTGGTAAGGTCGACTTTGCCGTTTGCGTTTTCGAAACCGAGGCTGTAAACGTCGGACGTGCTGGCATTTACGCCCGAGCCGCCCTTTGCCGCAAACGCGGTAAGCTGTCCCGCGGCAAAAGTCGCGCACATCACCGCACTCAGTCCTATGCAGGCCGCCTTGCGGCCCATTGCCCTTTTAAACCTGAATTTCATTTCCAATTAGTCCTTAAATTTTACGCTTGTTCTTCCGTGCCTTGCGCGGGCGTGGTATTTACGGGGGTTATCTCCATAGTGTTGCCGTTCTCTCTCAAAGTTACCTTTGCGGTGTATTTGTTGCCTTCCCCGTCCGTAAGCTCGTACATATTTTTCGTGTCGGTGGCCGTGAAAGTATAAGCCTTGGTATATTCGCCGTCCGCAACCTTCCACAGAGTGCTTATGCCGAACGAGTAGGTCACGCCGTTCGCCGTCGCCGTAAGCTGGTCGGTTACCTCCAGCCTTATGGTCGAACCGACCGTAGACATTTTGCCGTTATGCCTTACGCCGTCCCCGTCGATAAGCTCGCAAAGTACGGTCGTCACTATTTCGTAGGTGTACGCTATCTGAGTGTATTCCGTTGCGCCGCGCATCTTTACCCACACGTTGGACATGCCGTCGAAGAAGTATACCTTCGATTCGCCCTGCACGGAAACCGTACGTCCGTAATAGATATCTACTTCCACCGTCTTGTAGGTCTTGCCGCCGTTCACGTAGCCGCTTTCGCCCGCGCCCGCCAACAGGAACGTGATATTTTGTTCCGCCCTGATATACGGGTTGCCCAGCGCGTTTAATCTGTAAACGTAATTTACGGGGTCGCCCGACGCGGGAGTGTACGTTGCCGTGCCGTTTCCGTAGAAGCAACTGCCCAGACCGTCGAACTTCCAGCTCGAACCGTCGGCTGCCGTGTATACGCCTTTCCACTTATCCGCGCTTGCGCTCCTCACGCAGGCAAGGTGTTCGCTCGTATCGTCCGCGTGCGTGGTGGTTATAAGCATTTCGTTATCGCCTGCCAGCGTTAGTACCGTAATATCTTCGCCTTCGGTGAGCGTGAGCGTTTTTTCAACGGGGTTGTAGACGTAAGTCTTGCCCGCAACGTCGGCGGTCATATATCCGCCGACTTCGGATATCGTCATTACCGTATCCGAGCCGGAAACTATCCAGTTGTCCGCAAAGCCCGATTTGAATTTAAGCGTCGTGCCGTTCCAACTGAAGCCCGCCGCCGTTGCTGTAAGCGCTTTGTTGTCCACCTTCACTTCGCCGTTCGCGCCGATTGTGTATGAAAGCTTAGTGCCGTCGGAAAGCTTTACGTTGCCGCCGACGTTAGACTTGCCGTCGAACGTGTAGCTTTCGCCGTCGCTATCGTACAGCACCACGCCGTGCCAATCGTCGCGGTGACCGAGCTGACCGCTTACGGGCTGTTCGTTCACCGTTTCGGTAAACGAAATCTTGTTATCAGCCTCGCTGTAAGCTATTTTATAAGTTTTGCCGCCAACGGTCATCGTGCCGTTTCTGCCGTCCGTAAGCTCGTAAGTGCCGCGCTGAGTAGCGTTGTTTGCCTTTCTTACGGAAACTTCGGAACTGCCCGCCGCCGCGCTTCTGCCGTTGAACGTGACTGTATCGAAATCGTCGCTGTCGCCCGTCCAGACGCCGCGGAACACGTCGTATATATTGAACGTGTAGGAACGGTATTCGCCGTAGAGCGCCGAATAGAACGTACCCGCCGCCGTGTTGCTGTCGGCGTAGAATACGAGGTCGCCGTACGCGCTGTCGCCGACGTATAACCTCAAATGTCTGCCGTCCTGCGCGGTCAACACGTCGTACTCGGCTTCGAGCTCGACCGCCTCGCCGCCCGTGTAGCTTATGATTGCACTGCCGTAGCCGTCCAGACCTATGCCGTCGAGCGCGATGCGGAACTGTTCCTTTTCGCCGAACATGAACCACTCGCCCGTAAAGCCGTCGCTTACAAAGTAATTTTCGTTGTTGATTACGAGAGTACCGTTACTCAGCGAAGCCTTGTACGAAACTTCGTCAATCGTAAAGCCGACCGCGCCGTTGCCCGCGTCGGTGTACTGCACCGCGCTGCCGCCGTTAAGCGAAACGTAGCCCTCGCCGTCGAAAGTAAATTCAACAGAAGAGTTTGCGTTCTTCTTCCAGCTTCCCTTGAACCCGTCGATTCTGGAAACCGAAACCGCGTTTATCGTGTCGACGGTCTTGTCCGCCGCAAGCGTTACCGCTACGCGCCTGCCCGAAGCTTCGTTGCCCACTCTGTCGAAGGTGAGCATAAACACGTTGCCCTCGGGCGTGAAAGTGAACGCCGACGAGGTATTGCCGCTCGTCATAACGCCCGTACCGTTCTTGCGGAAGAGGTATACCGCGCCGCTCTCGTCCTTGTATTCGCCGTAGACGAAGTTTGCCGAAGCCTTTACCGCGCTTATCGTCGCAACCTCGTTGACGTAGCTGACCTGCTCCGCCGAGCCCGAAGTTCTTAAAAGCGTAATGTACGCCGACAAATCGAGCGTGCCGTCTTCCAGCTTGCCGCCATAAGCGAAGTAACCGCCGTTTATTTCGCTCTCGGTATACTCGAGAGCCGCAAGACAGCTACGGTAAATAATTACGTTTTCGCCGTCGTACGTGTAAGTGCATTCGTAGTACAGACCGCCGTTTCTTATCTCGGCAGTTCCGTCCGCATTGAGCTTTATATACGCGCCGTTGGAGTAAACCGTTTCCTCTACGTAGTAAGTGCCCGCCGCCTGAGCATAGTCGGCATAGCCTACGTACAGCTCCGTTTCCGCCGTTACGGGCACGAAACCGCAGGGAACTTTCCTGGTCATTTCCTCGTCGAAGTAGTAACCCCAACTGCGGTGACCCTGTGCGTTTTGTTCGTATTCCTTTATGCCGCCCGCCTGTCTGAACCAGTCGCTGAGGGGCATATATCCCGAAGCCGAAGCCGTTTTAACCTCATTGGAACCGCTCTTTATCTTGACGGTTACAGTGCGGGGCGTTGCCGCCGCGTTGATTTGGGGAAGCACGCCATCGGTGAAATTCCAGTCGCCCGCGTACCAGCCGAGCGCCGTAAACGTGCTTTCGGAAGGGCTTGCAACCGCCGTCTGATTGTTGTATTCGATAAGCTCGTCGTAGTCTGCCGCGTGCGCGCTCGTTGCGGGGTCGAGCTTTGCATAGTAGCCCGCGAACGCGCCCGTCTTTGCATAATTTGCGCCCGACTTGCTGTGCGCCGACAGCGTGTTGACCGAAGCGCTCGTATAGTTTGCCGAGTAGCAGCCCGCAATTACGGTATTCTCTTCCGCGTAGCCTGCGATGCCGCCCGCGTACGCGCCCTTGAACTCCTCGACTATCATACCCTCGATATCGTTGTTGGCGGAAATCTGCGCGGTCGAGTAGCAGTTGGCAACCGTGGAAAATCTGCCGAGCGTGCCCACTATGCCGCCCGCGTTCATCGCGCCGTTAATAGAGCCCGCCGTATAGCAGTTGTAAACGTAGGCTATCGCCGATTCGTCAGCCGAAACGAGATTACCTACTACGCCGCCCGCCGAGTGGGGACTGCCCGTGCCTTCCATAAAGACGTTCGCCGAGCTGTAGCTTACGAACGCGCCGTGCGAAACGTCGCCGCGCGCGGTAGAGCCGTAAGCGCCCTGCAATCTGCCGATAAGTCCGCCCGCGTTGATTATCTGATTATTGTCGTTGATAACCATTATGCCCTTGACGAGATTGCTGTTGCCCGTAAGAACGCCCGTGCCGCTCTCCGCCTTGCAATTGGTCATTTCAACGCCGATACCCCAGCCCACAATTGAGCCGACGAACGTGCCCTCGCCCGCAGTCGCGGGGTGAACGCGCACCGAGTAATCTTTGAGCGTGAGGTTTTTAATTACGGGTGGATTAATCTGATTGTCGGCGGTGACCGTCGCAACCGCGTAACCGAACAGACCTACGTAAGGCAGATATTCTTTCTGATACGATTCCTGGTCGTAGACCTCGTCGGTTATAAAGAAATTCTTTATCGTATGTCCGTTGCCGTCGAAAGTGCCGCTGAACGCCGAAACTTCCGTCGAGTTGTCGCCGATTACGTAGAGCTGTTCGCCCTGCATATCGATATCGCTCATCAGCTTGTAGTGAAGCTGCGAGAAACTGCCGCCGTAGAAGTCGTCGTTGACCATCGACGCAAGATAATACAAGTCGATGGGTTTTCTCAGCTCGTAAGGGTGCTCCGCCGAACCGTCGCCGTAGCGGCCGTCGTCGAAGTTTGCAAACGACTCCTGCAAGGTCAGTCCCGACACGTTGATTTCGCCGTCGGCGCTTATCTCGTTTACGGTGTAAAAGCCGTCCTCGTCGGGCTTGAGCACTTCGAAACCGCAGCTTACGGTATAGCTGTCCTCGTAATAGGGGCTTATCCAAAGCTTGAATTTATAGTTACTGCCCGCCTCCCTGCTTACGTCGGCGGTTATTTCCTTGTCGTTTTCGTCGAAGAACTTGATTCTGCGCTCTTCCCTGTAAATCTGACCGTCCGACGAGGTGACTTCCTCCGACTTGGGGAATTTCAGGGTGTACAGCGCTTTGAGACCCGTAACCGAAATGGTGGCGTCCGACTCCATCGTGAACGTGTAGAAGCCGTCCGAATCGGGCGTGAGCGCCTCACTCAGAAGACTGCCCCATGCAAGACTGACTACGGGCGTGCCCGTCGCGTGCGCGCCGACAAGCACCTTAAAGCGGACCTCGACGCCCTCTTTAACCGAGCCGCCGAACCTGAAACCTTCGCCCTTATCGTCGAGCTCCGCAAGGTCGCCGTCGAACACGATATCTATGCCGCTACCCTTTAAATCGAGTTTGTAGTATGCGGGGGGGTCTTCGTCGACCACGCCCGACGAACTGCCGCCGCCGTCCGTCTGATTGCACGCCGCCGCGCCGCAAAGACAGCCCGCAGCCGCCGCAACCGTTATCCCGATTAAAAATGTCCTGAATTTATTCATAATTTATTCTCCACACAAATAACCGTCAAAATTGCCGATTACTTCGTAAAAGGGTAAGAAAACACTCGCTCCTCCGCCCCGAAGCGGACTATAACCCTATTTTCTCATTCTTTTCTATAATATCATAATCGGATAAATATTGCAAAATAATATAGCCCTTTTAGCATAATAATTTTATATAAAAATTACTTATATCCGCTGTAACGCCCCTTTACTTTTCTATTTTATGCAAATTTTTACTGCATAAACGCATACTCGGCGAACTGCCGAGTATGCGTAAGCCCCGCGGCGAATTTTCGCCGCGGGGCTTATTGAGATTGCGTTATGCTTAAATCAGGCTTCGGGGCGCGAAAGCACTATCGTTTCGCTTCTGCCCGTACGCGTGGGGTGCGTAATGGTTATCTTGTACACTTCGTTCAGAGCGAACTCGAATTGGAAGGTTTCGTCCTGTCTGCCCGAAACGAAGGTGCAGTTAAACGCGTGCGTTTCGGCGTTATACGCGTAGGAGTACACGCAGGTTACCGAGTTACTGCCGTCGGAAACGACTACGTTTATCGTGCCCGTCGCAGCGGTCTGGGGAGCGAACGTTACGGTCACGTCGGCGGGGCGCGAAGAGCCCGATTCAATCATCTTAATGCCCGTGAATCTGCCCTTGTAAGTGCCCGTAAACATATCGTCTACCGAGGGCGCGGCAATTACTTTAACACCCAAAAGCTCGTACGCCGCGGGGCGGTTGCCGCTCATATGCACGGAGTTGACGTAAACGCCCACCGCACCGTTTGCGGGACTTGCCGCAACGGCGGTAATCTTGCTCACCTTAGTGCCGTCGGGAAGCTCTAAATTGTCTTCGAGGGTGATATACGGCGAAGTTTCGTCGCCCGTCGCAAGCGCGGTTACGAAGCTTGCGTCAACGTAGCTCGCCTCCGTATCGCTTGCAATCGCGCGGACGTAAACCGACTGTCCCACGTAAAGGTTCAGATAAGTTTCGGGGTCGTTCGCCTTGTAGTTGGTGTCCATCCATACGTGGCTTACCGTGCCGTCGGCGTCGAAGTATTCGTACGCCTGAGCCGTAAGCGAGGTGGGAACGCCCTTTGCCACGTTGAGCTTTAACTCGCGCTCGCACCTGCCGCTCTCCGTTCTGAGGATAAGGGTCATTTCGCCCGACTTCTGCGCGTTGATATAAACCGTATTGGTATCGCGCCTGAAATAGCCGACGATGCGGTACGCGTTGTCCTCTACCGTGCCCATATAACTGAGCTCTATCTCGCCCGTGGCAGTCTTGAGATATACGGTCAGCGGGTCAAATTCGAGCTTCGCCGTATCCGCGGGCTGAACGTTGGTTATATTGAACACCGCGGGGGTGTTTGCGGAGATATCGACGACTTCCTCTTCGCTTATAAGCTTATTGCCGTACTTGACGTCGAACGAGCGGATATATACGCTTTCTGCGGAATAGGGGTTCTCTTCGACCTCTTCGCCGTCCGTCTTCAAAGTCTGCGTGAAGTTGATTGACCTTATCGCAACGTAGGGGGGGTCCTCGTCGTAAAGCGTGCCGTCGGACTTTTTATCGCCCGCCTCGTAATAGAACTCGATGGGGTCGCCTTCCTTCCAGCCGAGAGGCACGGGTCTTGCGATTTTATTGCCCTTATCGTCCAGAAGGTACGAGCCGTCGGGCTTGAGCTTATAGCCGTCCGTCTTTATGCCTATAACTTTCGGAGTCTTTATTTCGTTGCCTTCCGAGTCGGTTGCGATTACGGGATTGCCGTCATCGTCTACGATAGTTCTGCCCTCCTCGTCGGTCATGTACGTGTAGATATAAACAATGTCGCCGTTTCCGTCCCTTTCGTAATCTACTTCGTACTCCTCCGCGCCCGTAACCGGGCTTATGGGATATATTTCGCCGAAGATGATATCGCCGTCCTCATCGTAAACAATCTCGCCTGCGTCGGTGCCGTCAAACGTGTTGGCAAGCATGAACGCACGAATAATCTTGGTCCTTACCGAAAGAGTTTTGATAGCTCCCGAAGCAAAGGTCGTAAACTCCACATAGTAGCGGCAGAAATTGACCGCCTCCTGACGGCTGAACGAGAACGAGCAGGTATATCCGCCGCCCGTTTGCTGTCGGTACGTTCCTTCGTACTTGATTGCGCCGTCAGACTGCGACGCGTCGTAGTAGGTTGCAAGAGTATCCTCCGCGCCGTAAGTCGTCTGCATACCGCCGCCCGAGGAGTAGCCGAAACCGAGCAGATTTTCTTCGGTAACGCTTTCGTCGATACGGGGGTCGGTTCTGACCTCGCCAAATTCGGGAACCCAGCCTTCGGGCGGATTATCGGGGTCGGCGGGCTCGTTTGTAATTACCCTCTGCACCTCTGCGGAAACGCCGAAAGGCTTGCCCTCGTCGTCGCGCGAATACCAGAAATCTCTGCTGTTGCCGCCGTCGTGAACGCGGGTGTAGTTGTCGCCGTAGTAATTGGAAAACTCGTGATTGCTCACGTCCGTGCCCGCGGGGTCGCCGTAAACGTACGTACCCTCGCTCGAACGAACGGTGCTCTGCAACGAAGCCGCCAGAGCCACGACGTCCTCTACGCCCTGCACCGTTTCGTGCTTGGGAACCGATATATCAAATTCCACGTTGCCCGCGGAATGCTCGTACACGTAGTGTACCTTGCCCTCCGACAAAATAGTCGGCTTTTTGGTCTCTTTGACGGAAAAGTATTTTTCCTTTTCGGAAAGCTTGGGCAAGTTCGCCTCGAAGGTGTGCTCGGGGCTGTTTTTGCACGTTCGCGTCGCCGAACCCTCCCGCGTTTCGGAAGGCGGATTAACCGCCCAGTCCGTATCGAACTCGTGAGCGTCGGGGTTTATGGGAATTACTTCGGCAACGACGTGACCGCAGACGCATTTGCCCGTCCTCTGACCGGGGGAAACGCAGGTTGCCTCGTAGTCGGTCGTCCAGTTAGGCGCGTGCTCGTGCCCGCCGCCGTTATTATTGCAGCCCGCGAGCGACGAAACGCCGAACGTTGCCGCCATTGCGACTGCCGATATCATAGTTAAAATCTTTTTCTTTTTCATAATACTTTTTCCTGTTTGCTTGTTAATCGACGTATATGCCGCAGGCAAAGAGCCATTGACTGTTTTCGTCGCTGTCCACGCCCATGCCCTCGGCGTGACCGTTACCGTCGTTGAAATACCTCTGCGATACGGAATAATCCTGCAAGAACTGCTTAAGCTCCGCGGTTACGGGGTACGCTCCGTCGCCGTTGCAGTGCTTGGCATAGCCGTTCGTTCCCATAATGAAATCGTAATAATTTTTCAAAATTCCGTCCGAACCCAATACCTGCGTAAACGCAACGGCCAGCTTTCCGTAGGAGAGCGACGCGTCGCCGCCGCCTTCCGCCATTCCGCGCAATACGGGAATGGGTTTTGTTATGACCGCATAAATTCTGTACTGTGCCGAAACGCTGCCGTCGGCTTCCCTATAGAAGTCGCCCGTTGCGGCGTCGATGAAATAGTAATAGCCGTCGCCGCCGTCCTTGGGGTCGTAATACTTTACGCTCTTCTGATTGAGGATATGTTTACCGCTTTGCCCCCTCCGCGCGTTGCCGAAGAGCGGGCTTTCGCTTACGAACTGCAAATCGCCGTTGGGCTTTTTGGGCGTCTTGGTAAAGTCTTCCGTGATTGGTATTTCGGACGTTTCGACTTTGGGTTTTGTATACTCGCCGTCGCGCTCGAAAATGAAGTATATCGTCAGCGGGTACGCGTCTGGCTTCTCGCTCTCCGAATGGAGATTGAATATCATAACGTTGCCGACTTCCGATTTATCGAGCTGATACTTCAGCCACACGTTTTTGGTGTATTTGCCCTCCGCGCCGCCGCCATCCTGAATAACCGAGGGGTACGGACTTATATAGGCGCTGTTACCGTTATGCAAATCGACTATCGGGTTTATCTCGTCCGCGGTTACGTCCATTAAGGTCATAAACGAATACTCGCCCGATTTCGGCGGTCGGTACATAAACATCTGCTTATCCGTTCTGCTCGTCAGCTCGTATTTATACGCGCCCGTCTGCGTCAGCGGATAATAGGTTACCTGTTGACCGCCTATCCACATTTTAGCGCTTTTGCCCAGCTCTTTTATCTTATACATAGGAACGCTGACGTCCTTTTTGTATCTGGTTGCTACCAGTTCGTCCCTGCGTTCGGGGCGGGCGGGATTGGGGTCGTAGGTGTATTCGTTTCTGAAATCGTCCGTCAATACGAGCGTGACGTTGAAGTCGCCCGCAAGTCCGCTTACCTTCGCCACTCCGTTCTTATCGAAGCTCGCGCGGTATACCTCCGCTCTTCCGTCTGTTATCTCCGTCCACTGCGCCTGCAGTCCCGTTATCGCGGAATAGTTTGCGACGGTAAAAGGCGTTTCCACCGATTGCTCGACCGTATCGCCGTTTTCGTCTTCCTCTTTTACTACCTCGCGGAACACGAGCGACACGGTGTAGTAGTCCTCGTCGGGGTCGTCGGGGTCTCCAGAAGGACCGGGGGTCGGCGTAACACCTGGAGTAGTGCCGCCCGTATTTTCGGGCGGCTTATATTCGCCGCAACCCGCGAACGTCACCGCGAGAAGCAACACGGCGAGCACAGCCGATAAAATTTTGAATATGCTTTTTCGCCTCGTCATTGCTTTTTAACCTTTTTGTGACTTTTAAATAAGCTCTTGATATCTTCCCATTTCAGCTTTCTTACCGCTATATCCACGGCGTAAAGCACTACGCACGAAATGAGCAGCGGCATTGCGAGCGAAACGTTGTACAGTCCGACTTCCTTCTCGTCGTTGACAATCGCAAAGCTGCCGTGTTCGCTGACTATACCTTGCGTACCTATCATCTTATGCAGCGTGCCCGCGTCGTAGAGAGCAAAGCTGTCGTACTCCGACGAATACGCCATATGCACCGCCCGCTCGACCGTATAAAGCTGAGCGGTTTCGCGCTCCTTATAGGTAATCTTTACTACGTACTTGCCCTCGTCGCCCGTAAGGAACGTGTAGGTGAATTTCGAGCCCGCGCTCGCCAGCGGTACGGCGCTTGTCGTCTTGCCGTTAGGCGAGGTAATCTGTATGGAAGTCACCGCGTCCAAATTCATTTTTTCGGGGGCGAGCGATACTTCGGCGTAGCCGTCGGTCGCCTCTATTTCCACAGTGAACGGCTCGCTTATCTTCTGTTCGGGAACGTTGGTGCGCAGCATACCCTGCAATAGCTGCGTGCGCATTTCCGTGCTCATATCTATCCAGAAGTTATCGTTCACGCCGATTGACAGCCCCGTGGCGAACGACGAAACTCTGCCGTTGCCGTAGTCCCAGTAGGAATACAGGGGAACTTCGGTGGAGCTCAACCCGCTCGAGCCTATGAAGTCGGCGGCAAGCACGACCGTAGCCGCGCCCTTTGCACGCGAATATATGAACTTGTTTACAAGCGCCGCGTCCGTTTCGAGCAGAGCCGTATCTATGCCCGTAACCTTGAGCATTTCGTCCTGACGGCGCTTAACCTTAATATTGGAAGTCGAGCCCTCGCTCTCGTTTATGTCGGAGGGAAGCTCGGTTTCGAGCACGTCTTTGAGCGACTTGTCCGTGGAAATATCCATGTACGCGCCGCCGCCCGTCGCCGCGATATCCGTCTTTAAAAGTCTGAGCGCAACCGCCGAAGCGTTCGCCTCTACGCCGTCTCTGCCCACGTCGAGCGCGGAAGTCACCACGCCTCTGCTGCGGAGCAACGATACGGTACGGCGCACCGACTGCGACGAAGTTTCCGTCGTGAAATTCATACCGTCGGTGAAAATCATCATTCGTCTTTCGGCGTAACTGCCGCCCGTCGCCGTGGGTACGGCAAACTGCAACGCCGCGGGTATGTTGGTACCCTGCTTGACTTCAAGACTTTCGATTTCCTTTATTATCTGTTCGCGCCCTTCGGAAAGCTTTATGAGCTTGGGCTCTACGTCGTCGGGCGAGCCGTTGAACTGCACGATTGAAACGGTATCGTTGTCCTCGAGCATATTGACGACCTCGATTGCAGCCTTCTTTGCGCGTTCCAACCTGCCCAACTGCTCCATACTGCGGGACGTATCGATTAAAAGCGTGTACAGCTTTTCCTGACCCTCGCTCTTGCCGTAGACTACGGGGAGCATATCCGAAAGCGCTTTCAGCTCGCCGTGATTATTGTTCTGTATGTTGGTGTCGCCTATCGTTATAAGGCTCTTGCCGAACGTGGAAACGGACGTATCCAGACATCTTAAAAAGTTCTGATATCTCGTGCTGTTGTCGTCGCCGCGGCCGGCAATTTTGGTCACGTTAGCCGTTGCAAGCACGATTTCGTCGAACTGATTTATCCACTCGACCGAGGTCAGAATGTCGGGACTGCCGTAATAGTATGAGGTTATGTCGGCGTTATCGCCGTACGCGTCCCTTATTATTTCGTCGTCGTCGGGGTCGTCGTATATGACGAGTATGCTCTGTCTGCCCGCGACCTCCTGCGTGAACGAAATGACGTTGTTGAGCGTGTTTTCGTCCTCGCTCGCGTCGTTCGCGGCTATGCTGATTTCGTAGTCGTAAACGCCCGCCTCCTGAGTGTATGCCTTAACGTTGTAATAGTTACTGCCGCGCGTAAACTGCGTGTTAAACGAGCTTTCGACAGGCTCTTCGTCGCTGCCCTGCTTGACGCGCTTTACGTTAACAATAGTTTCCACCTCGTACGCCACGGTTTCGCCGTCGGCGTTGACCGTTGTCGCGGGGCAACTGCAATTGACGTTCAGCCGCGCGTACGTTTCGCCGTTTAAAAATGTCACGGGAGTTACGTCCACCGCCGAGAGCTGGACCTCGCGCGCGTCGCTCTTTATGTTGTCGTCAAGGTAAATCGCGTCTACGTGAATGTTGCGCTCGGCGAGCGCGTCGACCTGTCTTTTGAGCGCGTTGGAGTCGGTTTCCGCCGTCTGTTTGCCGTCGGTTATGAGCACTATGCGCTTGATGACGTCCTCTCTGAAGAGCTCGCCCGTGTATCTCAACGCGCTTATTATATCGGTTGCCGAATCGTCTACCGTCGAGTTTTTAACGCTCTGCGTCTTGTCGCCCAACGGCGTCAAAAGCTGATATTGTTTACCGAAGGTAACCACGCCCATTTTCGAGTTTTTCGGCAACGATTTCGAAAGGTCGGAAATATAGCTGTCGATGGTGTCGAGATTTCTGCTCGCCGAATAGGAAACGTCGGCGACCACGTACACGTTGGTTTCGGTTACGGTGGTCACTATGCTCGTGCCAGCCGCGACGAACGCGATAATGAGCGCCATTATTATGTGAATTATTCCCGAAGCTATGTTGTGTCCGTTTAAGTTGTCCTTTCTTATCGCTATCGCGTACGGAACGATAAACAGTACCGCTATCGGGAGCGCAAGAAAGAGTAGCCAGGGATTATCGAAGTTGATATTGCTCATAACAATACACCGCCCAATCCGCTACGACTATCACGGCGAGGATTATGAACGCATACAATAAATCCTCGTATTTTCCGTCGCGCTTTTCGTTGCTCTTGTCGCCGTTAATTGAAAAGTACGACTCGGTAGCGTTTACCATGCGTTCCGCCACCGGTAACTGTGAATATACTTTTGCAGTCTGTCTGTTGTTCCCTATAACCGCGGTAATTGTGTATTCGCCCACCTCGGTGAGCTCGTACTCCGCTATCGCGTCGGAAATGCTTAAATATTCCGCCTTGCCCGAGGGGCTCTCCACCCTTATGCTCGTGCAGTTTGCAAGCACGTTGACCGACAACGGCTCGCCGCAGAACAGCTTTGTAGTATCAACCAGCGAGGGGAACGTGTACTCGATAAGGTTGTACAATACGATTCTGCCGTTGTACGACATTGCAAAGTCGGACGTTTCGATTAAGTCGATACCGAACACGACTTCGCGGTTGCCGTAAGAATTGTTGCCCGCAAATATGACGGGGTCGTCGCCGCAATACATAACCGTAGTGAAATTGCGGCTCCAGCCCATTTTTATATACTCTTTAATATACGTGCCTTCCGCCTTGTCCGTGTTCTTGGTGAGAGCTTCCACTCTCGGCGCGGTCGAGGTGTTCAGTCTGAGCCTCGTGGGGTTGAGCAGCTCTTCCGGACCGCGGCGCGAAAAGCCCGATGTTTCGTCGACGCCCGTATCGGGGTTGACAAACCACACCGCGCCGTCAGTAGGCATTGCCTTGGGGGTGAAATTCTGGAAAATGTACAGCCCGTACTTGCCCTTGTACTTATCAACCGTACCCGCTTCTTCGCTTGCCTTATACTCTTTGGTTTCTATTACGTCGTAGGATATTCCCACCGCGCCCAAAGTCGCCTCGATAAAGAAGGGCTGATTGCTGATTATCAGCACCTTGGACGCTTCGGTCGAGCGCGAGTTGTAAAGTATAATCTGATTGTCCAAAGACAGGCTGTCGCCCTGCCTTATCGCCACGCGGAGCGACGAGAACAGCGTCTCTCCCTGCGGGCACTTAACCGAGAAATCCGCACCCGTGCCCTGCGCCACGCTCACCTGCGACGAGCCTGCGGCTCTGCCCGAGCCGTCAACGTACACGTCGATAGTAAGATTTGCGTCGTTTTCATAGGAAAAAGCCTTGCCCCTTACGACGATATTTTCGCCGTCGTAGGTATACTCAACGCCTTCGAGCGCGTAGTTGGTCGCGCCGCCCGCAACGTTTATGACCTCGTCGACGTTCAGCGTGTTTTCGACCGCTCTGTCGGTGATAAGATAGAATTTGCAGGAGGGCTTTTCTTCGAGATAGGCGGTCGCCATCTGCGAAGCCGTGGAAAGATTGGACGCAACGTATGCGGGTTCTACCGCGTCTAAGCGGCGAAGCGCCGTCTTTTTGTCGTCCACTTCCTTCATAACCATTTCGGTGGTGTTGCCCGTGGTTATCAGCGTGAAAGTACTGCCGTCCGCCGCAGACGAAATGATATCGCGTATGCGCTCTTTGCCTTTATCGAAACGGCTCTCTCCGCCCTGAATAGTCTGCATACTGCCCGAACCGTCGAGTATAAAGCAGTAATCGAGAGCTTTTCCCGGTAGCGTGAACACGGGGTGCGCAAGCGCCCACGAAATTAAAATTACGGCGAGAATTTGCAGTATCAGACTGATTATGCCCGTAATCTTGTTTATGGGGTTTTTGCGCTTCAGGAACTTTTCGCTCAGCTCCCACAAATAGGTGGAAGTTATCGTCTGTTCGGTGTACTTGCTCTTGATTATATAGATGAGTATGAGGACGGGGATAGCAAGCAGCCCCAAAAGTCCGAGAGGATAAGCAAATCTCATTTGAGCACCCCCTCGTCCGTAAGTCTTTCGAAGAAGAGCTTGCCAACGGGGTCTTCCGCGCCGACTAAAAGATAGTCCGCACCGCGCGCCGCGCAATAGTCGCGTATTCTGCCCGTGGCGTATTCCACCGCCTTTTTATATGCCTGCGCGATTTCGCGCGTGATATTCTTGCGGTAATATCTGCCGCTGTCCTCGCTGTCGAAAAAGTGCATTTTGCCGCGCGATTTCGGGTGCAGTTCCTCTTTGGAAAGCACCTGCACGCACAGTACGTGCCTCTTCTTGCCCGTCAGGTGGTCGATAGCCGTCTCGAAATCGTTGTCGGTTAAAAAGTCGGAAATTATTATCGACATACCGTCGCCGTAGCCCACGGTTGACGGCACGATTGCGTCGGATATAAAGCTGTCGCCCGAGAAAGTCACTTCGTTTAAAGCGTTAATCGAGCTGATATACGCCTCTTTGCCGAGCATGCCCGAAATAACGGCGTTGAGCTGTTTGTTCTGAACGGTGTAGACGGAAACCTTGTCCATTTCGCATACGGAAAGATAGGCGAACGCCGCCGCGATTTTCAGCGCCTGTTCGTCTTTCTTACCCTTACCGAAACCCATTGAATTGCTTGCGTCGATATAGATGCGGGTGTGCATCTGCCTCTCGTCCAAGAAAAGCTTTGTATACAGCTTTTCGAACCGCGCGTAAGCGTTCCAGTCGATTTTGGTTATGTCGTCGCCCGGGGTGTACTCCCTGTAGTCGGCAAATTCGCACGACGAACCGTAAGTCTTGCTCTTATGGTTGCCGCCGAACATACCCGCGACGTTGTTTTTGACAAGCATCTGCAACAGCTCTATCTGCTGCAACAGCTCGTCGTCTATAACCGTTCTTGCCATTTTGTCTTATTTTGAAAGTTTCTTATTTTCCTGTATCAATAACCCTATAACGTCGTCCACGCCCAGCTTCTCGTTTACAGCCGTGTAGTTGACCTTTATTCTGTGGCGGAGTACGGGACGGGCGAGCTCGTCGATATCCTCGTAGGAAACGTTGTAGTTGCCGTTCATAAGAGCCCTTACCTTAGCCGCGGTAATGAGCGCCTGCGCCGCACGCGGCGACGCGCCGTACTTGATATATTTCTTTGCCGTATCGCTCGTCTTGTCAAGCTCGGGATGCGAGTTGGAAACGAGGTTGACCGCATACTTCAACACATCGTCTATGACGGGCACGTCCTTTGCGAGCGTTCTCATCTCCATAACCGTAGGTCCGTCGATAACCGCCTGCGCCGTTTCGTCCATAGTTACCTGCGTCATATTGACTATGTCGGCAAGCTCTTCCACCGAGGGGAACTTGACGATAAGCTTGAATATGAAACGGTCCATCTGCGCCTCGGGCAGAGGATAAGTACCGTCCTGCTCGATGGGGTTCTCCGTTGCAAGCACGAAGAAAGGCTCCTGCAACACGTACGTCTGCTTTGCAACCGTGACCTTATGCTCCTGCATAACCTCGAGCATCGACGACTGCGTTTTGGGAGTCGCACGGTTGATTTCGTCGGCAAGCACAAGATTTGCGAATATCGGTCCGCGCTGGAACACGGTGTTCATCTTGCCGTCCGCGCCCTTTTCGATAACGTTCGTACCGGTGACGTCCGAAGGCATTAAGTCGGGCGTGAACTGTATACGCGAGAAGGGCAAGCCGAGCGTTTTGCCGAGCGAACGCACCAAACGCGTTTTACCTACGCCGGGAACGCCTTCCAACAAAACGTTGCCGCCCGCGACGATTGCTATGAGCACGTTGTCGATAATGTCCTTCTGACCGACGACGTCCTTTGCAAGCTCCGCTTTAACCTTTGCTATCGAACGGCTGAACGCCTTTACCCTTTCGGTATTGCGGGCAACGTCGCCGCTTGCCGCGGGTGCGCTTACCCTGACTTCCGTTTCCACCGTCGCCGCGGCGTCGGGCGCAGCCCCGTCTATTACCGTAACGTTCTCCGAAATCTCTTTCTTTGCCATACTAATGTCACCTCTGATATTTTGTCTGTTCTTAGTCTTTTTTATCATCCATACCGTTGTTCAGGTATGTGAAATATTGTCTTATATACGCCGCAACCTCGGGGGGAGGGCACTTGTCGGGGTCGTTCAGATACTCCATAGCTCTGTTGTAGTACTTGTCGTAGAACGTGCCGCCGTTCTCGTTAGAAGGGTCGATTAAGTCGCCGTACTTCTTCTTTTCGCCCGAGTCGGGGTCGAGAATCTCGTCGTTACTGCCGTACTCGTGCTTGCCGTCGCCGTAGCCGCCGTTCGTCTCCTCTTTGCCGCCGCTCGGGTCTTTTTCCGATTGTGTGGGAGAAGGCGCTACGTGAGCGTTAGAGCCGAACTCCGAACGGCTTATTCCGAATATCCTCGAGAGCGCGTTTCGTAAATAGTCGTCCATCATACAGTTGTACGACTGCTTTGCAAGCGGCACTTTCGCGCCCGTTATAAAGCCCGTCAGATAGCCGTCGATATTGTTGTAATACAGCGTATCGTTGCCGCTACCCGACACCGCGTGTTCTTTAAGCTTTTCCGCAAGAGCGGTAAGGCAGTCATAGAGAGCGTCGCTCTCCCCGTCCTCCGCAAACAGCGCGGGCTGACTTTCGAGCTGCGCCGCATACTCTTCCAGCGACGCTATAAGTGCGTCGGCGAAATCTTCGAGCTTTATCGCCGCCTGCTCGACGGGCAACGGAGTGCCGACAGTCGCGCCGTCAGCCTTGGGAGCGTACTCCGCAAGATAGGAGCTTTTCCAGATTTCGAGCACGCTTTCTATTCTGTCCTCGGCGTCCGCCTCGCGCTCGCCTACCATTCGCATAGAGGTAAGGTTAGAATAGTTTTTGTAGTTGACTACGCCGTTTACGACCGCCGCCGAGAAGGGCTGAAGCACTTCTTCCACCTTTAATTCGGCGTCGATTTTAAGGTACGTGTTCGTGTCTGCGATAAGCGAATCGATATTGTGAACCGCGGATATGACCGCACCCTTCATAGTGCTCTGATATTCCGCTTCCTCCAGCATATCCACGAGCCCGCGGAGCTCCAGACCGATAAAAGCTTTAAGCCCCGTATCGAGCGAAGATTTCTCTTCGACGTCCTCGATTAAGCTTTCGAGCGCCACTTTATGGGCGGGCGTTGCCGTGAAGGGAGGCGGTACGTATTCCGCCGCCTTTTTCGCGGGCACGAATATTCCCGCAAAGAGCATAGCCGCGGCGATTACGGGTATGAACGAAAACTTTAAAAGCCACTTCAAGTCCACCCGCTTTTTGGCTACCGCGCCTAGTGCCTCGTCCGCCTGCTCCCTTTGCAGTACGTGTATATCTCCCTCGACGTTCGCAAACTCGACCATCGTCTGCACCTTCTGATTGAGCGAGAAATCCTTATCGAGCTTTTTGGCAATGCGCTTGTCGTCGGGGCGCAGTAAAAGGAAGAACGGCACCGCCGAACCCGCCGAGAGAGCGAGCGCAACGGGGATATAGACCGCCCAGTGAACGTTTATGCCGCACGTTTTGAATATCACCGCGAGCGCACAGGTAAGCGCAACGCCGAGGCACACGCCGAGAATACAGCTTGCCGCAATGGCAACCGTCAAATATTTTTTCTTGATTTTACGAAAATTTTCCGACATTGCTTACCTCCCGTGCGTGTATTTTTTGAATATTCACCGAATTTATTCATTTATAGATGAATATAATCTCTTCGGTACTGTATTTTATCACATTTTCAAGCGCAATGCAACTTTTTTAGCCCCTTGCAGACAAAACCAATTGTTAGCAATTCTTATAAATAGTGTAAGCAAAAACGACTGCCCGCGACGTTGCGGGCAGTCGTTTTTGTAAATTCATAAACTCATAATTTCGGGCGGAATATCGGGCGCGTACTCCTTGGCAACGCACGCAAGCTTGTAGCCCTCGAAACAGTCAAACTCCGAAACGAGCCAGTCGCCGTCCGAAAGCTTGGCGCCGCCCGCCGTAAAGCGCACGGTAAAGGAATTGAGCGGTCGGTCGAGCCCCGTGCCAAGCGCCTTCAGATACGCCTCTTTTACCGTCCAGAAGCGGTAAAAAAGCTCGGTCACGCCCTCGCCCGCCTCCTCGATTTGCCGCTGTTCGTCCTCGGCGAAAAACCGCTTTGCAAGCCGCATATCCACGGGTTTAACCTGCTGAACGTCCACCCCGACCTCGCTGTCCGAGATTGCGATTACCGTCCATTCCCCCGAATGCGACAGGTTGAAATACACGCCCTTAGGGGATATCAGCCGCGGCTTTTCCCACAGTCCGTACTCCACGCGCACCTCGCCCGCAATTCCGCATTTTTTCAACGCGAGCGGCAATATGACCCCCGCCGCGAGCGAGGAGTTTTTCTTGTCTCTTGCGGCGAGCGCGTTCACCTTTTCCCGCCTCTCTCCGTCCACTAGAGCGAGCTGTTTTCCGAACGTCACGTCATCGTCGAACAGAGTGTTTTTCATTGCAAAAAGTTTCAGCATTTTACACCTTTAGTCAAACAGCCGACGGCGCGCCGTCGGCTGTTTTAAAATTTATAATTTTAATCGTCTTTGCCTATCTTTACGAGAGTAAGCGTATTCGCGTACTGCTCCAGCTTGTTTGCAAGCTCGGGAATAATGTTGTAGTTCGAGTCCTGCGTGGCGTTATCGAATACGAATTTGAGGTCGCCGCCGTCCACTCTGCCCGCATATCTCGTAACCTTGGTCTTCGCCTGTTCGGGAGTATCTACGGAATACTCGTACATATTGTCCGCCGTATCGAAGTTGTTGTACGTCGTGCCGCCCTGTTTGGTTTTATAAGTTGCGGGCACCTTTTCGGTGCGCGACGACGCCAGATAGCAGTCGATATTGTCGGCGTCGGTATCGTTTTGCGTCAAAAGCTCGTAAGTTCCTTCGAAATGGTTGCCGTACGCCTTGATTATGCCGCCGTCTTCGCCCGAGAAAGTCTGACCGTTCTTGCCGTGGGCAATATCCGTGCCCTGCATTGACGACAGCATGGGCTTCATTTTCGCGGTCGAGCGGAAATAATTGTTTTCAACGAACGCGCTCGCGCCGAGGGTTACGCCCACGCCGTACTTTGCGTTGCCGTCGAAGTAGTTGTTGTAAATATGCACGGTAGCCCTTCTTATACGGGGATGACGGCTGTCCGAATGGTCGTACCAGTTGTGGTGGTACGTGACGTACGCATTTGCTTCCGAAGCGTCCTTCATACCCTGCAGATTGCATTTGCCGCTGTCCCAGAAATGGTTGTACGAATGGGTAACGTAGGTGGTCTTTTTGGTGTCCAGCGAGCCGTCGCCCTTCGCCTGGTCGCCGCCCCAGTTATGTCCGTAGAAGAAATCGCAGTTGTGTACCCAAACGTGGTCGCAGTTTCCCTCGAAACCGATACCGTCCTTAGTGCCGCCCTTCATATTCATTACGCCGATATTGCGGATTTCGACGTTGGTACAGCCCGTAATATGGAAGCCCCAGCCGTTTGCCGTTGCGTCGTTGCCGATACCCTCTACCGTAACGCCCTGGTCGAGTCCCTTTAATTCCAAATCGCCGTTAGCTTTAAAGTCAACCTCGTTGCCGTCGCCTATACTGCCTATAATTCTTACGCACAGCGGTTTTGTGTCGCCCTTCTTTTTCTGATAACCCTCGCCGAGAATGTTGTCTATACCCGTCACCGTTCCTTTGCCCGTTTCAAGGGTAATCTTATCGTAGTTGTCGTCCGTGACGTAAAGAACGATAGCGTCGCTCTTTAAAGTGCCGTCCTCGTTGTACGCGCCCGACGAAGTGCCGCCTACGAACGCGTAGCCCGAACGCTCGTGAGCGTAAACGGTAATCTTTTCCGCGGTTGCCGCATACTGCGCCGCCTCCGCGCCGTTGCCGTCCACGGGAACAACCTTCATATCGTACGTGCCCGCCTTCAAACCGACCGCGTCCGCACGGTAATAACTCTGATACTGTCTTACGAGCGGCGCGTCGAGCCTGGTCCAGTTATTCTCACCCTCGGGGCTGACGTAAACGTTGTACCAGTCGGCGCTGTTCGCCGCCGTCCACTCGACGTACGCAGCTTCGAGCTCGCCCGCGGAAGCCTTGGTTATCGTAACGCCCTGTGCGGGGTTGGAAATTACGGGGTTTTCGGGCGTTTCGAGCGGGTCGGAGGGTTTGGACGGGTCTTTACCCGGCGCCAACGCCTTGACCGTCACCTGACAGGTAGCGGTATGCCCTCCGTCGTTAGTCGTTACCGTTATTGTAGCCGTGCCCGCGCTCACTGCGGTCACCACGCCGTTTTTAACCGTTGCCGCGGCAGTATTGCTCGAGCTCCACGTTACCGACTGGTCGTCCGCGTCGTCGGGGTTTATGGTTGCGCTAAGCGTTGCGCTATCGCCCGCCGTCAACTCGAGCGCGTCCTTGTTAAGCGTAACGTTGGTTACGGCAACCGCCGCGCCGCCGATGACTTCGACGCCGTACGTGTCCGAAACGCCGCCCGCCGTCATACCGACCGTATGCCCGAAGATATGCGCGGGGTTATTCGTCACCGCGCCGTACACAAAGTAGCCGCCCACGCCTAAAATTATTGCGGTTATAGCCGCGATTATCAGCGAGATAAGGCAGTCGAAAAGCACGGTCATACGAGCGTACGAAACGTTCGCCGCCTTGTTCTTTTTGACGATTTTCGCAAACGCGTGCAGTCTGCGCGTTTCGGTCAAAAACGCCTTTATTACGCGTATACCCGTGAAGCTTTCGCGGGAGTAATCGTAGAGGTTGTCGAGCTCGGTCTGCCTCTCCGTCCACTTTGCCGACTGAAACTTTTCGACCAGCGCGCCCCAGACCGCAATCAATATCAGCGGCACGGCGACGATTAAAGACAGCACCCAGTCGAGCCGCACCATCTTGATTATTACGAGCACGGTCAAAAAGGACGCGTCGAAGAGCATTATCGTGCCCCAGCCGAGGAAATCCTCTATTGTCTCCAAGTCGGTTGTGAACCACGCCATAACCGTGCCGACCTTGGTCTTGCCGAAGTAAGATAAGGGCAGTTTTTCCGCCTTGACGAACATCTGACGGCGAAGCCCCGCCTCTGTCTTTTGCGAGGCGGCGAATATGGAAAGCCTCCACATAACCCTGCCCGAAAAGAGTACGAGGGCAACGAAAATTACCCCGACGACTACTTCCCGAAGCGCCGAGGTATCCACGCTGCCTTCGCCGAACAAATCGACGATTTTACCGAGGTATTCGGGCAGAAGCAGTTGAAACCAGTCCACCGCCACAAGCCCCAAAACGCCGATTAAATACAGCCAGAGATATTTGAGATAGTACTTATTTAAATACTTACCGAGTAACATTATTTAACTATAACAACACCGTCCGACTTGGGGTCGTCGCGGATAATTTCACCCACTGCGGCAACCGTAATCGTGCCCTTGTAGGGGTTCTTTATACTGTCTACTTTGGTGGTGATTTCCGCCTCCGCAAACGACTTTTCGAACGCCAAGTCGCACCCCTCCATCCTGCAATTTACAAGCTTTAAGCCCTCGCAGTAGCAAAAGGGCTGAGTGCCTATTATTGTGCAGTTTATAAGGGTTAAATTTTTGGAATACCACGCGAAATATTCGCCCTTTATGACGCTGTTTTTAACCGTGATATTCTCGCCGTGCCAGAACGCGTCCTTGGTGTCGAACTTGCAGTTATCAAAGGTCGCGTTTTTAATGTACTGAAAGGAATACTTGCCCTTAAAATCGACGTTTTCGAACTCGATATCTTCCGAGCGCATCATAAAATACTCGCTTTGGGCGGTACTGCCAATCATTTTAATACCCTTGACCGACCAGCCAAATTCGGGCGAGATTATGTCGCAGTTTTCAATCACGGCGTCCGCACATTCCCTTAACGCTTTTATGCCGTGGAGCTTGCTGTCCTTTATGAGAATGCCGTCCGAGTACCACAGCGCGGCGCGGCAAAATTCGGTCATTTCCGTGCCCGAAATTTTCAGCCCGTGCACGTGCCAGAAGGGGTAGCGCAGATTGCAAAAGCAATTTTCCGCCTCGATATCCGCGCACTCTTTAACCGCGCTCTCGCCGTCGGCGGGACCGTCGAACGATACGTTTTTTATGAGCAGATTTTTACTGCCGTACAGCGCCCTTTCCTCGTCGAACGTCTGATTCTCGATTATCTTTTTCACTTGCGATTTCCTCTTGAAATTTTATTCTTCGTAAAGCGTCGTGGACAGATATCTGTCGCCGCCGTCGGGACAAATGACGACGATTGACTTTCCTGCATTTTCCTCTTTTTCCGCCTCTCTTACCGCCGCGCACAGAGCCGCGCCCGACGAAATACCTACTAAAACGCCCTCTTTTGTGCCCGTAAGCCTTGCAAAACGGTACGCTTCTTCCTCGGTAACGGTAGCAACCTCGTCGTAAATTTTTGTGTCGAGCGTGTCGGGTATAAAGCCCGCGCCTATTCCCTGCAAACCGTGCTTGCCCGCAGCTTTACCAGAAAGCACCGCCGAGTTTACGGGCTCGACCGCAACCACCTTAATATTCGGGTTCTGCTCCTTTAAAAACCTGCCCGAGCCGCTAACCGTGCCGCCCGTGCCTACGCCCGCAACGAAGATATCCACATTTCCGCCACAGTCCTCCCAAATCTCTCTGCCCGTGGTCAGATAGTGCGCGCGCGGGTTGGCGGGGTTTGTAAACTGCCCCGCGATAAAGCTGTTTTTAATTTCCGCGTGCAACTCCTCGGCTTTTGCTATCGCGCCCTTCATACCCAGCTTGCCGTCGGATAAGATAAGCTCCGCGCCGTACGCCTTCATCAGCTTTCTGCGCTCGACTGACATTGTGTCGGGCATAACGATAATAAGCTTGTACCCCCTCGCCGCCGCAACCGAGGCAAGCCCTATGCCCGTATTGCCCGAGGTCGGCTCGATTATAACCGTGCCGTCATTTATAAGCCCGCGCTCCTCCGCGTCGTCCAAAACGGCTTTCGCCACCCTGTCCTTTACGGAGCCCGCGGGGTTGAAATATTCGAGCTTTGCCAAAATCTTCGCCTTTAAATTAAGTGTTTTTTCAACGTTGGTAAGTTCCAACAGCGGAGTTCTGCCGATAAGCGCGTCCGCCGACGTGTAAATTCTTGCCATAATTTTGCCCTCTTTTAAAGTCGCGTATAATAAATTATACCGCAAAAGCGGCGTATGTCAACGCTTTTTGATTATATTATATTGTCACACACGGGCGCATTTGTGCGTATCTATATTATATTGTGCGACAAAAACCATTGACAAGAAAAACTAAAAAGTCTAAAATGATTATGAATATATACTTTTAGAGGAATGATAAGGTATGGGTTTAAGCGAAACTACAAAGAAATGGCAGAAGCTTTCAAAACGCTTGACGATTATCGCATTTGCGTTCGCTGTCGTCGTTTGCATTATTACGTTTGTCGTTTTGGGAGTTTCGTTGAATAACGAAAGCATAGGACTTACTGTCGCTGTCGTCGTTGCCTGCGTCATAGTCGTCGCAGCGGTGAGCGCGCTGTTTATAACGTACTTCCTGATAAACAGAGCTACCTTAAAGCACTTGGAAGAGGCGAGAGCTTCGGAGGAAGAGGCGAACAAGGCAAAGAGGGAATTGCTTACGGATATGTCGCGCGACGTACGAACGCCTTTGAACACCATTATGGGTATGACGACAATCGGCACGGCAAACGTCAACGACTCCAAACAGGTTGCAAACTGCTTTAAAAAGATTTCTCTCTCCTCACGCCAGCTTTTGGGCATTATCAACAAGGTACTCGATACGTCCGAAGTCGAGAACGTAAATATAGTATTGCCCGAGGTGAAAAAACCCGTCGTTCACGACCGTGCGGTTAAAGAGGAAGCGAGCATTGAAATCGATTTGAACGGCAAGCGTATACTCGTTGCCGAGGACAACGATTTGAACTGGGAAATTGCCAATCTGCTTTTAACGCGCGAGGGTTTCGAGGTCGAGCGCGCCGAGAACGGTCAGACCTGCGTCGATATGCTGCTTGGTCACAAGCCCGGCTATTACGACGCGATTTTAATGGACGTGCGTATGCCCGTCATGAGCGGTCTGGAAGCGACGACGGTTATCCGCAGACTCAATAAAAAGGTTTACAATAAAATTCCCATTATCGCAATGACTGCCGACGCGTTCCCCGAGGATAAGGAAAAATGCCTTGAATGCGGCATGAACGCGCATATAGCTAAGCCTATGGATATCGACGTCGTAAAGGCAACTCTTGCAAATTTTATTATCGAAGACTAAAACTTTGGCACAATAAAAGCCGCGCGGCAACTGCCGCGCGGCTTTCGCTTTGTATAAACCGATTAAAGGACTTGGCTACGGCGACACGCCGTCAAAGCCGTCGCATATTTTTTGCAAGTTATCGGAAATCAAATCGAGGCTCTCGTAAAAAATTGCCCGATTCTCTTCCGTAAGCCCGCGGCTTGCGTCGATTAAAATGCTTTCCACTCTGCCGGAAAGAAACCTGCCCGCCTCCTTCCCCTTTTCGGTGAGCAAAATGGGGCTCTTATACTTCTTTAAAGCTCTGCTTTCGCACCTGACGTAGCCCTCGCCGCCGAGATAGTCCACCGCGCGCGAAATCGCCGCCTTGTCCTCTCCGCACACCGAACACAGCTCCCGCGCGGTAAGCGGCTTCTCAGCTCTGTACAGATAGTACAGGCAGGAAACGTGCGTGCCCTTCAACCCGAGCTTGCCCGTCTCCTCGCACTTGATGCGGTGAATATTGCGCACGATTTTATTTACCTGCGTTGTGAATTTATTGAATCTGTCCATTGTTAATCTTCGAAAACTATGACGTCGAAGAGGTCGATTTTGCATATCTGGCTGTAATAAATCAGGTCGTCGAGCTGAGGGCGGCTCTTGCAGTTCTCCCAGTTGACAATCATGCTCTCGGAAACGTTAAAGACTCTGGCGAGCTCCGACTGTGAAATGCTCTGGTCCATATCGAATTTGCAGCCCTCGCAGTCGCCGTGGCACTCCCCTTTGTCGTAGTTGAGCGCACTGCAAACGTAGCGGCGCAAATTGAGATTATTGCGGCGCAAAAGCTTTAAGTTCTTTGCGGTATTCTCCCAGTCTATGTACTTGCGTTTAATCTCTTCCATAAGTTTTATCCACCTTTGAACAACCCGTCGACAGCCGGTTATGCACCGTGTTGATAACTTTGTGCATAAGTTTATTGTTTATCTATAATGTCGAGAATTTCGGAAATGCGGTCCAAATCGTCGCGCGAATAGTAGTCGATATAAATTCTGCCCTTCTGGTCGTTGCCGATAAGGCTGACCTTCGTGCGGAACGCAAAGCGCATACGCTCGACAAGGTTTTTAAGCTCGATTGAGGCAAGCGCACGCTTTTTCTTCTTCTTTTCTTCCAAAAGCTCGGGCGACATATTGTAGGCGCGCACCTTTTTTTCAAGCTCGCGCACGGACATACCGCTCTTCAACGCGTCTGCGGCAAAGGTAATCTGGTCCTCTGCGGCAAGCGGCACTAAAGTCCTTGCATGCCCCGCCGAAAGTTTGCCCTCCGCCACCATCTGCATAACGTCGGGCGTGAGCGATAAAAGTCTGAGCGTGTTGGCGATTGCGGGGCGCGACTTGCCTATTCGCTCGGCAAGCTCGTCCTGAGTGAGCTTATAATCGACCATTAGCTGTTTCATAGCCGCCGCGGCTTCTATGGGGTTTAAGTCCTCACGCTGTAAGTTTTCGATAAGGGAGATTTCCTTGATTTCCCTCTCGGTATAATTGCGGATAATTACGGGGATAGTCGTAAGCCCCGCAAGCTTGGTCGCACGGTAACGGCGTTCGCCCGCGATAATCATATACCTGCCGTTGTGGTCGTCGTTGACGACTATTGGCATAATTACGCCGTGCTTTTTTATGGAGTCGGCAAGCTCTCTTAAAGCCTGCTCGTCAAAGTTCTTTCTCGGCTGGTTGGGGTTGGGATAGATTTTGGAAAGCGGCATCTCTTCCGCGTTTGCCTTCTCCTCCTCGGTGTATGTAAACATTTCGCGTCTGCCGCCGGAGTAGGTCTGCTCGAACGCGTCGACGGTATCTCCCATCAGGTCGGCAAACGACTTACCCAAGCCTCTTTCTTCTCTCTTAGCCATAATATCACTCCTTATTCTTCGCGGTAGTTACTCGGTTATTTATCTCTGTTTGGACAAAAATTCCTCGGTCAACGCCTTGTACGCACGCGCGCCCACGCACTTGGGGTCGTAGACCAAAATGGGCTTGCCGTGGCTGGGCGCTTCGGATAAACGCACGTTGCGGGGAATTATTATCTCGTAAAGTTTGTTTTTAAAGAATTTCTTGATTTCGGCGGCAATCTGACGGGATACAATCGCTCTGCCGTCGTACATCGTTATTACGACGCCCTCGATTAAAAGCTGAGGGTTCAGATGCTGCTTGACAAGCGCGATAGTGTTCATAAGCTGGCTCACGCCCTCCATCGCGTAATATTCGCTCTGTAAGGGTATTATAACGGAGTCCGAAGCCACCCACGCGTTTATGGTCAAAAGCCCGAGCGACGGCGGACAGTCTATAAATATGTAATCGTAATTGTCCTTGACTTCCTTTAAAGCCGTCTTTAAAATCTGCTCGCGGTCACGCTTGTACACGAGGTCGACCTCCGCTCCCGTCAAATCGACGTTTGCGGGCAGTATGTCGAGAAGGGGTATCATTGTCGGCAGAATGTTCTGCGAAATCTTTTCGTCCTCGATAAGCACGCCGTAGACCGATTTTTTAAGTGCGCTCTTGGAAAAACCAAGACCTGTCGTTGCGTTGCCCTGACTGTCAAGGTCAATAAGCAGTACCTTCTTTCCGTAGTCTGCGCAGTACGCCGCCATATTGATTATTGTCGTCGTCTTGCCTACGCCGCCCTTTTTGTTGGTAAACGAAATAACTTTACCCATATTCTCTCCCTCTATGTTTCCCGTGAAACTTTTATCCTCCGCCCGCGTTAAGCCGCTTGGTTTAACGCTGGCGGAAAGTGTAATTACTCGTTATCCGTATTAGTCGGCTGTTCGTCAACCGACTTGTTCAGCTTCTCGTCTGTCGTATACTTTTTGAACGCCGTGTTGGTGTGCTCGTTCTCGTGCTCTTCCATATACTTGAGCACTTCGCTGTAAGATTTGCCTTCCATAAGCATATCCACCTCTTCGGTGTAGATAGTTTCCTTTTCGATTAAAACGCGTGCCATATTGTCGAGAATACTTCTGTTTTCGCTCAAAAGCTTGCGCGCACGCTCGTGCTGAGTGGAAACTATTTCGCGCACTTCCTCGTCAATCATTTTAGCCGTTTCTTCGGAGTAGGAGCTGTGCGTTGCCATATCCTTGCCGATAAACACGGGCTGCGAATCGTCGCTGTAGCTTATAAGTCCGAGCTTTTCGCTCATACCCAGTTCGGTGACCATAAGACGGGCGAATTTCGTCGCCTGCTTGATATCGCCCGAAGCGCCAGAAGAAATATCCTTGATTACCAGCTCTTCGGCAACTCTGCCTCCCAGACCCATACAGATATCGTCGAGCATATAACTTCTCGAATAGTACGCTCTGTCCGACTCGGGTCTCATCATCGTAAAGCCGCCTGCATTGCCGCGGGGGATAATGGTTACTTCGTGCACGGGGTCGCAGTTGGGGCACAATTTTGCCAAAATACAGTGACCTGCTTCGTGGAACGCCGTGAGCCTCTTTTCGGGCTCGGTTACAACCTTACTCTTCTTCGCAGGTCCCATCGCAACCTTGTCAAAGGCTTCGTACAGCTCTGCATTGCCTATAAAGTGCTTGTTCGCTCTCGCCGCCAAAATCGCCGCCTCGTTCAAAAGGTTTGCAAGGTCCGCACCCGAGAAGCCCGCGGAAAGCCTTGCCACGGCTTTCAGGTTAACGTCGGGAGCAAGCGGTTTGTTGCGCGCGTGCACCTTCAATATCTGTTCTCTGCCCTTGACGTCGGGAAGATTTACGAATACCTGTCTGTCAAATCTGCCCGGGCGCGTAAGCGCGGGGTCGAGAATGTCCGAACGGTTGGTCGCCGCCATTACGATAACTCCCTCGTTGTTTTCGAAGCCGTCCATCTGTACGAGAATTTGGTTGAGCGTCTGCTCCCTCTCGTCGTTGCCGCCGCCTAAGCCCGCTCCGCGGTGACGGCCTACGGCGTCGATTTCGTCTATAAATATGATACAGGGCTGATTTTTCTTTGCTACGTCAAATAAGTCACGCACACGCGACGCACCCACGCCGACGTACATTTCCACGAAGTCCGAGCCGGATACCGAGAAGAACGGTACGCCCGCCTCGCCTGCAACAGCCTTGGCGAACAACGTCTTACCCGTGCCCGGAGGACCTATAAGCAGCACGCCCTTGGGGATACGCGCACCCAAATCCGCAAACTTTTTGGGCTGTTTTAAAAATTCTACGATTTCGGCAAGCTCGACCTTTTCCTCTTCCGCTCCAGCCACGTCGGTAAAGCGCACCTTGATATTGGTCGAAACGCGAGCCTTGGTTTTTGCAAAACTCATCGCCTTGCCACCGCCGCTCATCGTCGAGCGCATAATCAGCCAGAATACCACGCACACGAGAATTACGCCCGCTATGGGAAGAACCGACGACCAGATACTGCCCGCGTTGGGGTCCTTGTAGCTTATGTCGACGCCCATGTCCACCCATTTGAACAGCACGCTGTCCTCAACAGGCGAGGAATAGAACGACGGCCCGATAGTGTAATACTTAGAAACGGTCTTGCCGCCCTCGCGGACGTTGCCGTACATCTTATATTCCGAGAAGTTAACGCCGGATATAACCGTTACGTTGTCCCAGACCTCTTTGCCGTCCTTTAAGACAGGCTCGCCGTCTTTCATTCTCTTCTTCTGAAGCACGTGGTCTTTATTAAAACGGTATTCTGCAAGCTCCTCTACGGTCAAAGTGTCCTCATACCCCGCTTTCAGCTTAACAGTGTAAGTGTCCTCGGCTTCGGTTGCGCCACTGATTTTCTCGTCTTCCTCAAACTTATTGTTATTGACGTATTCAACGAAAGTATCGAAGTCAATTTGCTTTGCGCCGCCATTACGCAACGTAAAATAAAGCGTAAGACCGGCAACCACCGCCAGCACAACCACAACGACTATTAGAATAATCCTGCTCTTTTTGTTCAATTTCTACCTCACTCAGCGCCATCTATTTATGCGCCAAACTTTTATATCTATATATAATATGGTATAGGTTACCATAAATTACCACGTCACTAATTTTACCACACCCTTCTAACTATTTCAAGTGTTTTGCGCTACTATCTTGACTTTATACACAATTTTTTCCTTAATTTCACCCTGTTTTCATCTTACATCAAGCATTTTTTCAACAGTCAATATTTGTTAATATTAACGTTATTCGACAGAATTTGTGCTTGCGCTAGCACAAATTTGCCATGTGAGAATGTTTCATGTGAAACTATCACCCAAATTTTTTGACCTTTTTAATGTTTCACGTGAAACGTACACTGCTTGAATTTGGACTGATTTATCAACAACGTTGTACAATTGTCTATAACCGTGTTCATAACTTTGCACTTGTCAGTTCAAAAACGCAAAATAAAATCGTCGCGCAAACAACTTTTTGCGCAGTAAAATGCCACAAGCGCGGCAAAAAATCGCGCAAATCGAGTTTCACAGTTAACAGTATGTGCAATGTATTTCATAATAATATAAATATACGGCTGTAAACCTCTCCCATTGAATAATTGCGGGCGGGCTTGTCAATAAATGTAGGGAATGACGAGGTGAACTATGGAGTATTCGTTTAACGTATATAATTCGATGGCTGCAGGCGGCGAGGTGCTGGCACTTAAAAGAATCTTACCCGAAATCGAGGGCGCGCCCGTGATTGTGTGTATCGGAAGCGACCTTTCGGTCGGAGATTCGCTCGGTCCCGTGACGGGAACCAAGCTTAAAGAGAAGTTAAAGGGCTACAACGTATACGTTTACGGCACGCTTGCAAAGCCAATAACGGCGCATGAGGTAAAATACACCAATCAATTTATCAAAAGTACCCACCCGAACAGCACGGTAATTGCGATAGACGCTGCGGTGGGCGCAGCGGGAGATATCGGACTAATTAAAGTCGCAAAAAGAGGTATAAAGCCGGGCAGCGGCGCGAATAAGCGCCTGGCTAAAGTGGGCGACGTCTCGGTCATGGGCATAGTGGCGGAAAAATCTTTGTTTAATTATTCGCTCTTTTCGTCGACCAGACTGAATATAATATATAAAATGGCTGAAATTATAGCGGAAGGGGTCGCGACTTTTATAATAGAGGCACTGCAGAGCTCGAAGCTTGCAATAAATGCCGAAAGAGCTCTTTCAGCCTTAAAAGCTTAGCGCATAAATTTTAGCGCGCCTGTAAAAATTGATAGCGCACTAAAATTGCGCGCTTTTAAAAAGTTGCGGCGCAAGATTTCTTTGCGCCAACAAAAGTCGGTAGCGCATTGAAAATTTTCATTTGCTTATTTTGACAATATAAATGAATTGAATTTTGTTTATGACGAAACAAATTTCAAAAAAATTGAAAATCTTGCAAAAAAACGCTTGCCTTTTATAAAATCATTTGTTATAGTATTAAAGCATTTGGGAGCTTAGCTCAGTTGGGAGAGCA
>CAYXTN010000002.1:0-64660 GCA_964468085.1 uncultured Clostridia bacterium
AACTTGGGCTCGGCTTTTTGCAGAGCATTGAGGGTATATGGGATTATACCGCAGGTGGATTAGCTGACCTTTTCGGGGCGCACGATTGGGCGGAAAAGCAAATTGCTAACGATTGGGTAAATTACGGACACGCAGACGAGTGGTTTAACCCGTCTCAGGGGTGGCAAGTTGCAGGCGATGTTATGGGCGGTATCGGTACCAGCTTGCCTGCTATCGCTACGGTTGCCGCTGCCGCCGCCATAGCGTACTTTTCGGGCGGCACTCTGGCTCCTGTTGCGGCAGGTATGATAGGCGGCGTTGTTGCAGGCTTAGGTGCCGCAGGTACGGCGACGAAAGAGGCTTACAGGGAGACAGGACAGCTCACGGGTAAAGAGTGGGGCTACGGTACCCTCTCTGGCTTTACTGAGGGCGCAATGGAGGGCGTTTCTGACGCTATCGGCTTTGGTGTCGGCTCCATTGCCAAAAACCTTGCAGGGAGCACGGCGAAAGCGAGCGCAAAAGCTGTCGGCACTCAGGTTGCAAAATCCGCCGCCCGTCAGACTTTCGGAAAGACGATATTAAAGAGCTTTTTAAGTGAGGCGTTCGAGGAGGGCGTTCAGGAGTTGCTGGATCCCGTATGGAAACGCATTACTTACGATCCTAACGCCGAAAACGCTACTTTCCAACAGGTCGCTTATGCGGCTCTCGTCGGCGGTCTCAGCGGCGCAATAATGGGCGGTGCAGATGTCTCCGTGCGCAATGGTATTAACTATTTCCACGGCAGTAAAGTAAACGCAAACGGCGGCGTAAACGGCGTTATAAGCCTCGCAGAGGAAATCGCTCGTACAGAGGGCGTAAATCAGTCTGGTAACGCTCAGGTTGAGTTTGTCGTTGATACTCTCAACGAGTTACAGGAAAGCCTGAAAAGCACGGGCGGAGAGGTTAAGACGGCAAAACAGAAAATGCTTGTCGGTATGCTCAGTAAAGCAAACACAGCAGCTCCGCTTTCCATCGTCGTACATCAGAACGCAGACGCTATCATAGCAGACGCAGAGACTACCGTAAAACGCCTTAACGACATCGGCTACAAAACCTCTAAGGGCGAGGCTATTACCGTTGAAATGCTGTTAGACGGCGTTAAAGGTGAAAGAGGTACCACTGAATACCGCAAATCTATCTCGGAGGCAATGCGTACAAATGAGGCGTTGCGTTCCGTCGCTGTTATGTCGGCGGCAGGACAGCTCAATATGGACGCTGCCAGATTCCAGCAGTCCACGCTCAGGGGCGAGCAGTTGTTTAATCAGTCCGACCTCAACCACTTTGTCGAGACCGCTACGGAGGCTCAAAAGCGTGATGTCGGAGAGCGTCTTGGTATTACGGATTGGGCTACCGTTACGGCGGACGAATTAAAGAGCCGTATCGTAGAGTTTTCTACCAACGGCGGTATGGATCAATACATAAACGAGCGCAACGAGATTAAAAAGCTCTCCCAGCTTGAAATATCGAAAAAGGGCTTGCCTAAATATGTGGGCTCTATCAAGCAGGACGGAGCCGTGCGCTATAAGTTTGGCGACGCAAGCGTGGCTATCGTCAAGAACGGCGACACCTACCTTGTGTACGACTACGCAAACGATGTTGCCTCTAAGCCTCTTACAAAAACGGAGGCAAACAGGGTTATAAAGGAAATCTACGCCGCCTCCGTACAGAGTGCGACGGATTCCAACATACAGACAAAAGCACAACAGGAGACGCAACAGCTTGACACTTTCGCTCGTGAGAATATCCCCGACTATAAAAAGCTCGTGGGAGCGCAACAGCAGGCTGTCAGACAGACGCTGAGGCAGGCGAGAGCGGCAGGTGTGAGTGAGGCAGACCAAATCCTCTACGCAAGTGTTGCGGCTCGCTCAGGCATAAATATCGAGTTTGTGAGCGCAGAGGAGCTGGGCGAAAAAAATGCAGACGCTGGGTATAGGCTGAGAGATGGTAAAATCCTTGTCAACCGTGAAATAGCGAATAATCCTAAGGCTCGTACAGCAGCGAAAATCCTGTTGCACGAGTTTACTCACGGAATGATACACAGAGGGTATGCCGTAAAGGGTAAAAAAGGCAACCAACACCTCGAAAACAAAGTGCTCAATGACTTTTTCACTACCGCTATAAAGGGCTTGTCCGTAGAGCAACAGGTGGAGATTTTAACGCCGTATATCGAGAGGCACGGTGTAAAAATGCAAGACTTTCTCGATGGCAAGGTTGACATAAGCGTTGATACCTATATTGAGCTCAGAGAGGAGCTTGCGGCGCACTTTGTAGAGAGGGAGCTCGGCAGCTCCGCCGCCCTGCAAAGGATTATCTCTGACAAGCCCTCGTTTAAGGATAAACTGCTGTCGTTCCTGAAAAGAGCTAAGGCGGATTACAGCTCAAATGAGAAATTGTCTCGTGCGGCAAACGCTTTGCTCAAAAAGTATCAGAAATTCTTTAATCAATACTCGTCGCAAAACAGGTTTAGTCCTACTGTTGCGAGCGACCTTTCCGCTTATCAGCGCACCCAGACGACGGAGGCGGCGGAGACAAGGCTTGCGTTGTCCGCCTCCGAGTTTGAGCATACACTTGATAATCTCGATTCTTTCAAATCGGTTGACGAAATAAAGTCTTATTTTTCTGATGTTCACGAAATGATTAACGGAGAATATTACGGCTCTCCGCACACAATGGCGGAACTCAACGAGCAAATAAGAAAGAGAGCCGAAAAGGTTATGCAGGCGTTAAACCTCGAAAAGGAGGCTATATCTCAGTGGCGCAAAAAGCATAGCCATAAGAAAAAAATCGACCTTACAACTAAGGCGCAAATTGAAGCGATAGATAAGCAGTACCAAAAAGCCATTAAAAACAATGACCTTGAAACGGCAAGACGCTTAGTGGAGCAGATGGCTATTCAAAAGGGTTATTCCGTAACGGATTATAGGATAGATCATAGAGCACCTTGCGCTGACGGCTCTAACGCAAGCCTTGACGATGTTAGTTCTATGTTTGGAGAGGATATTTACAGCGACAAGGCGGCTCGGTATTTTGGTACCTATGAGGGTTTTGACGCTGAGAGTATTCGTTATATTCAGCAGGCGAAAGGCAAGCCTAATGGCACCGTAATAGCGTATAGGGCTGTTCCTGTCAGTGTAAAGTCAGACCAGATACGAAACGGGGATTGGATAACGCTAACCCGTCAATATGCGGTCAACCACGGCGAGTCAAATATTATCGGTAATTATCGCATAATCCACAAAAAGGTTAGAATAGCCGATGTTTACACTAATGGAGACTCTATACACGAGTTTGGATATGACGACGGTAAGCAGTATTTTTATAGAGATACCGTCAATTTTAGAAAACTTGCCGATACTATAACCTTTGACGACGAGGGAAATCCCATCAGACTCAAAGATAGGTTTAATTACAGGAATAGTGATATAAGATACGCTCTTTCGCCTATGACGGAGGAGCAGTACCGCTTTGTGTCTAAGCTCTCTGTTGTTGAGGCAACGCAGACGGAAAATAGCCGTTATAGTGTTTACTGTGAAAACAATAGCGGTCTGTTGGAATATGAGGCAAGCGGTTTAACCTACGAAAAGCTGGCAAAGTATTTTGGCGGCGAACTTGCTACGGAGATAACGCTCAGAGCAACCGAAACAGGAAAGACGGTTAAAGTTTTGCGTGATACTCTTGCGCCTATCGTTGATAGATATAAGTCATTAAGCAATATCACGCCAGATATTTATAAAATAGCCAAAAAGGAGTTTGGTACCACAACCAATGTGCAGGTCGCAGGATATATCAACCTCGACGGCACTATGCTCGACTTTGGAGGCGGCTACGATTACCGCCTGTTAGATCATAGAGACATATCGTCAATTATGAGTGAATTGTCTGGCACTCAGGCTATGAACGCATACATAGCGCAGGGCAACATACGAATAATGCCCGAATCTCCGTCCATCGAGCTTGACTATCAGCACGAGCCGACAGCAAAACAGTACACGACTATCCGCAAGGCGTTAGATACACTGCTCGCAAAGTTAGATACTTACGGTAAATTCTATTTGGAATTTAGTAACGCCAACTCCTCTGTTGATAGTAGAGAGTATGGGCGTAATACACCGACAGGTAAAATCATTTCTGATATTCAGTATTTCTATAAAAATGGAGTATTGCCTCAGCAGTCAGAGCTGAGCAAATTCCGTTACGCCTTGCCGACAAGCGATTCTCAGGGGCGCACTCTTACGGCGGAGCAGAGAGCATTTTTCAAGGACACTATGGCTGTGGACGAGAACGGGCACCTGTTGACGGTTTACCACGGCACTCGTAGCGGAGAATTTACTGTATTTGAGCACGGGAAAGGTACAAAAAATGACGCAGGTTGGCTCGGAGAGGGATTTTATTTCTACGGAGACGAACACGAGGCGTCAATCTATGCAATGGGCGGCGGCAGGGTAGTTGAGGCTTACTTAAATGTAAAAAATCCCTATTACGCTACCGAGCAAGAATTTAATAGACTTGCTGAACTTGACAACGAGATAGAATCTCGCAAATTTTCCGATTCTCTCAAAGCTGAGGGCTACGATGGGGTATATTACAACGGTGATTTACGGCAGGAATGGGTTGTTTTTGATTCTAACCAAATTAAGCTCACAAGCAATGAGAATCCATCGCTTAACGCTGATATACGCTACGCTTTACCTGAAACCGATTCGGCAGGTAAAACTCTTTCCGAACAGCAACGCAGATTCTTTAACGATAGCAAAATCGTTGACGAGCAGGGGAGATTACTGCCTGTTTATCACGGATCCCCGAAAGCAGGTTTTACTGTCTTTAATACGAGCTTAGAGGGCTCTTATTTCACCGCAGATGAACAGTATGCTCAGGAATATGCGAGAGGCGACAAGAGCAAAGTATATTCGGTATATTTGAACATCAAAAAACCGTTTGATACCCGTGATACCGCCGCCCGTAAGATATTCGAGAAAGAGTTTTACGGAAAATGGGGCAACGGTGCTCCTCTAACCGCCAGAGGTTTGCTTGATTGGACGGACGGCGCAGATATGTACGACTTTTTGCAGGAAAAAGGGTACGACTACGACGGCATTATAATTGACGAGGGCGGCGTTCCTGACGCAAACAGCGGAGTGCGTGATAGGGGTATAAGCTATGTCGCTTTCTCTCCTGAACAAATTAAACAAACAACAAACCTTGCGCCGACCAGTGATAGCGACATAAGGTATGCGCTCAATACCAAAACTGCCTCCGATGGCAGAAAACTTACAGCAAAACAGCGTCAATTTTTCAACAATACGGTTGCGGTTGACAGCGACGGTAAATTAAGGGTGGAGTACCACGGTACGGACGCTCAGTTTTACACTTTCCGTAATCAGGGGCAGAATAGCAGGCAGATGTACGGCGTAGGATTTTACTTTACGCCTTACGAGGACGAGGCAATGGGCTACGGCAAGCGTGTCGTTAAAGCCTTTCTCAATATTCAGCAGCCTATCATTTACGGCGAAAAGCATATTACAGAGGCTCAGTGGGCGCAATACCTTGACTACTGCAAAGAGCACGCAAACGAATATGTGGAAGGCGTATGGAAAGGTAACAGCATAACATCTTTCGATTACAGAGATGTTATAGATGTCAAAAATGATAGCGTCCTTGTTACGGAGTTTGTAAACCACATATCTGGCGGCAGTGGCGATGTTGCAGTTGCGTATTTGCGTATGCTTAGAGATAGTTTAGGCTATGATGGCATACAGCGTGGAGAGTACCTTATTGCATTTACGCCTGAGCAGATTAAAAAAATAACGAATACCGATCCTACCAGCAGTGTTGATATGCGCTATGCGCTTTCCAATCACGACGCTAACCCTGAAATAGATCCTACCGAGTCCGACAACAGCGGAGCCATCGGCGGATTAACCAGAGGGCAGAGAGCTAAGTTTGTGGCGAATAATACCAAGTTTAAGGTGTATTCTAAGCTGGACGCAGTGAGCGTCATTGACTCTATCGTTGCCGAGCGGCTTACGCTCCGAGACGGGCGTTATGAGGGCATATTAAGCGGCAAGAATAGGGCAGAGGTAATCGAAAAGCTGTTTACTAAGCTCAACAGTACACCTGAGGGCTACCGTATAGGTGTTGCGTTGGATATTGCCGACTACATCATAAACAACGCAATCCTGACCGATATGTACGAGACCTATAACGACGACTCGTATGCTATGGGTGTTTTGTCGGTTATGCGCCACTATATGCACGGTATGGATTTAAGCGGCATACAGAGCGAGATTCAATACAAATTCGATAAGAAAAACAGCATAAACCTCGTCTGGGGAGCCAAACAGGACGGTATTGCACCTGATGTGGTTGCTCAGGAGTTAGAGGGCTACGGAATACACATCGAGGCTATAAACGAGGCAGAGCAGTTTTTTGAAATGCTGGAACTCTACGAGAGCGCAAAAGAGCAGGTAAACAAAAGAGTTGAAAAAATTATGCTTACCGCCATCGGTAGCCAGAGCGAGATTGAGCAGTTAAGGCAGCAGATCGCTCGTGATGTGCTTATGGCATACGACAAAAAAGGTACCAAGTCTAAGTACGCTAAGCTCGTTGAGCAGTACACCAACAAAATAGCTAACCTCAAAAAGGATCTGAGCACGGCTTACAAGCGCAACACGCTCACCAACAGAATAATCGACGGGGCGGCTTATTTGCGTGATATAGCCACTAAGCGCAATTATGTGGGGGCGGAGATTTTTGCGGCTCCTGAACTTACATCGTGGCTCAAACAGCTTGGTAAGATAAAATACCGCTCCGACCTGCGCAAGTCTGGCGTTCGTAAAATCCTGCTCGACTACGGGCTGTTTTACAACACGAATAATGCGCTGCTGTACGACGAGAATCCCGACCTGAGCTACATCGACAATAATGTAATCGACGCTCTTAACTTTATCAGACAGAACGCCCTCAGCACTAAGCCTCTTTCGATGGAGGAATTGCAGGCGGCGGAGATTATTATTGCCTCGGCAAAGCACCTTTTCAATAACTACGATCAGGTGATTATTGAGGGTAAAAAGGCGAAAATTACCGACCTTGCCACTGAGGGCAACGAAATAATCAAAAAGACTAAGAACAGGACGAGCAAGGGCTTTTTCAACCAGATTTACGGCGTATTCAACAAAATAATCGAGCCTCGTGTGGTAATAAAATCGTTGGAGAACTTTAACCCTAACGGCATACTTACACGAGCGTACAACGAGGTTACGAGGGGCGAGACGGAGGCAGGACTACTTTACATCGAGCTCACAAACGACATCGACACTTACATTAAGCAACACAGGCGTTTCAAAAATCGCCTCAGCTCGCAATATGTAACGGTTGCAGGAGCCGAGCTTACCGTGGGGCAGGCAATATCCCTCTACGAACTTTCTAAGCGTCCGCAGGCGCAGGAGGGTTTGTACGAGTCTGGATTTAGCTATATCGACAAAAAGGGCAGTAAGCAGACCGCTCACATTACGGAGGCGGATATTACTGCGATGTACGACGCTTTCACGGACACCGACAAAGGATTTATCGAGCTCGTAGAGACATTTTTCAATGTTGCAAGTAAGCAAGTCAAGACTGACGCTGATATGCAGATTTTGGGCTATACAAACACCTCAGAGGAGTTTTATTATCCCATCAAGCGTGATAGCGGAACGATTGCAAAAAATATCACCGACGCTCGATCCATAATGTCGGATTGGGCGAATGTGTATAACTTTTCTTTCAACAAAGATGTTAAGACGGGAGCCAAAAATAAGCTCTTTGTAACCGATGTTTATAGCGTCCTTACACGCCACGCAAAGCAGCTCTCGACCTACGCCAGAATGACGGTGCCGCTCAAAAATTTCAGCCAGATATACGCAAAGAATATAGGCGATAAGACGAATGTCGTAAGCATACGCAACACCATCAATGAGCAGGTATGGGGCGGTGCAGAGGGCTATTTAAGCAAGCTATTCTCCGATATTCAGGGCAGAGCTACCAGTAGCTCCATCATTGAGAAAATGAGGGGCGCATACGCCAAATACCAGCTCGGCGCAAATCTCAAAGTCATTGTTTCTCAGATAACATCTTATCCGACAGCAGGCATAATGCTCGATACGGGCGTAATGGCTAAGGGCTTTGTTATGAAAACGAATTGGGCGGCGATGGATAAATACTGCCCGTATGCTCGTGTGCGTAACTACGAGCGTGGTATAGTCAAGGCGGAGGGCGTTATCGACAAAATAGGTAAGGTTGGCGATGTACTCACTAAGCCTATACAGTGGACGGATAGATTTACGATAGGTAGGCTCTGGAATGCTTGTCAGTTGCAGGTACAAAAAGACACGGGGCTCAAATTCGGCTCCGTGGAGAATATGCAAAAGGCAGGCGTTATGTTGGAGGAGGTTATTCGCCTCACGCAGCCGAACTACACAAACACGGAACGCTCGGAGCTTATGCGTTCAGACAGCGACCTCGTAAGGAGCTTTACGATGTTTACCTCCGTGCCGCTCAAACAGCTTTCGAGGCTCGTTGAATCGTTTGGAGAGTTTAACGCCCTGCGTTCGCTCATAAAGAGCGGAGACACAGACGCTACGCTCGCTCAGCGTTATAAGCTGGCAAAGAAAAAGCTGCGCAGGACGCTCGCCTCCGTAACGGTTGCAAACCTGATGTATGTGCTTGTCGGACAGTTTTTCAAATTCCTGTACAACAATATGGCAGAGGACGACGAGGAGGGCAAGGTTACGGCAAAATCCGTATTCCTTGATATGCTCAAAGACTTTGGCAGCACGACGATAGGTATGCTCCCCATCGTAAGGGATATATACAGCTATTTCGTTGACGGTTACGAAATTAACAGCTTTACGGCAGATATGCTCAACAGCATAATCGGATCCACAAAATCGTTATTCGAGCTGGCGCAAAAGGCGGCAAGCGGAGAGGAGATCTCCACGCAGGATTATATGTCGATTTTCCGCAATTCGATTTACGCCATAGGGCAAGTTACGGGCATACCGTTTAGGAATATCAATAACACCATTACGGGGCTTGTAAAGCGTTTCAGCCCGTCTGCGGCGTACTCTTACACATCGCTTTTCTACAACCATAAGTACAGCACCGACATAAAGGACGCTCTCAAAAAGGGCGACTATGAGCTTGCAGAGACGATTATGGGAATGATGTTGAAAGACGATAGGACGGGCGGTTTAAGCAGTAAGGCGACGAGAAAGCTCATTGAGTTGTACGACGCAGGGTTTACCGTTCTGCCTAAGAGCATAGGCGACACACTCACATACGAGGGTGAGACAATCCAGCTCACGGCGGCGCAACGGAAAGAGTTTAAGACGGTGTACAGTCAAGCAAACGCCGAAATCGAAAAGCTGGTAAACAGTGCAGAGTTTGCGTCTCTCCCTGCCGAACAGCAGGCTAAGGCAATAAAGCTCCTGTACGACGCTTATTACAGCAAGGCGCAAGCCACCGTATTAAAGGTGCCGACAGACAATAAAATTATTATGCTTAACAGCGCAATATCCGCCTCCGTGCTGGCTACTCATTTGGCGGCAATATCCACCATCGAATCAGACACCGACAAAAAGGGTAATGTAATCAACGGCTCCAAAAAGGCTAAGATTATCAAGTATGTAATGGCGCAAAAGCTCTCGATGGCGCAAAAACTGTTGCTTATACTTGCCTTAGGTTATACTATCAAGGACGGCGATATAAGGGGTGTTTCCGCCGCCAAAGCCAAGAGTACAGTTGCTCGTTACATAACCAACCTTAAACTCTCGAAAGAGGAAAAAACCGCCCTTGCCGAGAAATGCGGCTTGACGGTAAAAAACGGACGGATATACGCCAGATAAGAAAAGGGGCTGCCATTCACACGGCAGCCCCTTAAATTATTGGTCGGTTATGTCTCCTTTAATATACCCATTTTCGACACACCATTTTAGCAATATTCGTTTTATAATGTCAAAATCATTGTTTGGAATAAGAGATACTGTATATTCGTTTATGTATTGAGCAAGCAATTCGATTATTTCAGCCTTTTGGCTTTCAGTAGGTGTTATCCTTGCATTTTGCTGTATTGAGTCCTCAACAAAACAAATATGATAGAGAGTAGCAGCAAGAACACTGCTTGTGTGTTCGTGTGCTGAAAAGGGGAATTTCTTTATTATAGAGGATATTTCAACCTGTATTTTATCCTTGTACACACAAAAGGAATCTTTTAGTCCATAAAGTGTAGATAAATCCTCAGCGCATTTAAGTAATTTATTTGCGGTTTTTTCTAACAGCTTTTTGTTTCTGCGCTCTACTGTTTTTTTGCTCGGCTCGTAGTCGTCGTATGTCTGCGGAATGAGCCCGATAAACGCTATCACAAAGCCAATACCAAAACATAAACTTTGAAACAGGTACGAAATAAAGCGTAAGTACGGAACGCAGGCGATGGGAAACAGTATTGTGATTAATACTAATTCTACGAGAACTATGCAGGAGTAAACGAGCCAAAACGGAAATACCCACCATATCAACAGCCAATACCACCAACCCCCACCGCAAGCGATGTTAAACAAAAATGGTATTTGCTCCGTAAACATTTGCTTAACTCGGTTTTTGTAGCTTGTTGCTCCCCTTACAGGTATAGGGAAAGTTACGGGGGTTTCCAGCCTCATAATAAATCCTCCGATAAAAAAAGAATGCGCAGCCCGTTGAGGCTACGCATTGAAAAACGCAGCTCGTCAACAGTTGCTACACAGTCATATTCGCCTGAGAATATGTAAAGACAGAGCTAACGCTTTTACCGATAGTTAGCTCAGACGAATATTAAACTGTGTAGCGGAGCTATTATAACACAATTTAAGAGATTTTGCAAGAGATATGATACCGTATAATTGCAAGCGAAAAATGGCAGAGTAAGAATTTTCGGGTACAATTTTGAGTTAATTATGTTTTATAATATGTACTGTAAGCCAAAAGGAGCAGTATTTATGAGCATTAAGCTGACCGAAATACCTAAAAACACGGAAATCCAAAAGCCGACCTGTCCGCATTGCAAAAAGACAATACACGCAGTAGGTTTTACCAAAGGCAGTAAGTGTGAGGGTATTACCGTCGTGTGTAAATTCTGCGGCAGGGCTTACTCAATAAAAGCAGAGTAATCGGAGGACTCTTATGAAAAACAAAGTTACACAGCAGGACATCGACGAGATATTTAAGAATGGCACTCTGACGGTAGAGACCATCGGAGAAAAGACGACTATGGTGCGTCTGGTTACGAAAGAGGGCTATGAGATAATCGAGACCTCGGCGTGTGTCGATAAGGCAAACTACAATGAGGCTATCGGGGCGGAGATCTGCCGCAAACGCATTGAGGATAAACTCTGGGCGTATGAGGGTTATCTCCTCCAAAAAGAACTCGCCAAAGACAACACCGCCTGTATGAGTTTCGGAAAAGCTATCGAGGCTCTGAAAGCAGGCAATAAGGTAGCAAGAAAGGGCTGGAACGGCAAAGGAATTTACCTTGAACTCCAAAAGCCCGACGAGCACTCAAAAATGAGCCTGCCTTACATCTACATCGTAACAAACTCGCTCGTATCGGATAATCCCGACGCACCGAGAGGAGTTGTGCCGTGGCTTGCCTCTCAGACGGATATGCTCTGCGAGGATTGGGTAATCGTATAACCCAGAGCGACAGTTATAAAAAATCAAGAGGCTGAAAAGCCTCTATATGCGGAGTTAGTGTACGGCGCACTCCATCGGCAGTATTAGTGTAAAGTAAGCACTCCGAGGGCAGAGTAGGTTTGATTCCTGCACTCCGCTCCACATCACAATCATTTAGTGCCAATATCCAAGAGATTTGAGCCTCATACCCTATCCAGCAGGGTATGGGGCTCTTTCTATAAAAAATCCATACGGGAGGTTATCAGTTATGAAAGGAAATCATAAAGGCAACCCCTACGCAACCAACAAGGGCGGTGTAATCAGGGCTCCCAAGCCCGTGAGCGACCAGCCTAAGGCTGATGTTGTTAAGGGCTCCGACCTGAGAAACGGCAAAAAAGGCAAATAAAAAATCAACAATACGGAGGATTCATAAATGGCAGCAAATATCGTAAAAGACGACGATCTTGACCTTGACGACATTGACGACGAGCTCGATAACGACGAGAGCTACGACCTTGACGGCGACTCAGACGAGGACATCGACACCGAATTTGACGACGAGGAAACGGACGACGCAGAGGCAGACGACGGCGAGGACGAGCTGGACGAAACCGACACCGACGAAAACGACGACGAGACGGACGAGGACGACGAGGAGGACGGAGAAAAGGACGACGAGCCCGATAAAGACGCTCCTGCCGACGACGAGTCCGCTACGGACGATAAGGACGCTCAGATTGAGGACTTGCGCAAACAGCTTGCGGCGAAAGATACCGAGTTAAGCAATGTGCGCAACCTCAGCAAGGAAACCCTGCAAAAAATGGGCGTTCAGGTTGACGGCTCCGTGGAGGAGGCTTTGGAAAAAGCCAACGCCGAATCGGAGGGAATCAGCTTAGAGGAGTACCGCAAGGCGAGAGCGGCAACGGCAGAGGCGCAGGCAGCCGAGAGGCAGGCTAAACAGCAGGCGTTTGAAAAGCTGGCGGCGGCAGACCTTTCGGAACTCAAAAAATCATTCCCCGACTTGCTCAAACAGACGCACATTAAAGACTGTTTCGACAGTATGGCGGACTTTATTCAGTTTGGCAAGCTCAGGGATAGCGGCGTAGAGCCCAAGACCGCCTACCTCGCTGTAAACGGCGACAAAGTGCGCACCAAGCAGGCGGCGGCAGCACAGCAGAAAGCGGCAAGCGGCGGTAAGGATCACCTCAACTCCGCCGTATCGAAAAAAGCCTCAGGCAACAATGTTGTGATGTCGGAGGCAACCCTGAGAGAGTGGAGAGACCTTTTCCCCGACAAGACGGATAAAGAGATTAAAGCTCTGTACAGGCAATCACTTTAACTACATCTTATAAGGAGAATTTTTATCGTATGTTTAACTGCAAAAAGATAATTAACGGCAGAATGAATGTACCCGAAACGGAATCCTTACCCACCACCGCAGGCGAGACCTACAAGGAGGGTGAGGCTCTTGTGCTTTCGGGCGGCAAGCTCACGAAATGCGGAGCAACGGCAAAACCGACGCATATTTCGCTCGCTGACTATACGGCACCTGCAAGCGGTCAGAAAGACCTGCCCTGTTTCCGTATCGCCAGCAATATGGTGTTCGAGGTACCCGTAACCTTTTCCGAGACCGCAAAGGCAATCGTTGTCGGCTCTAAGCTGACCGTAGCGGAGGACGGACTCGGTGTTACCGATGTAACCACCAGCGGCGTTGTAACCGTTGTGGACGCTTTGAACGCAAACAACAACAAAGAGAGCGGAGACTTGGTTTCCGTTATCGTAGAGTAAAACACGGGAGGAACAGAATAAATGGCAATCGTATTTTCCAAACTTTCGGGCAAGAACGATCCTTTATACGGTAAGTTTGAGCACCCGATTAAGGCAATTATCCAGAACGAGAGCAACGCTCTCGAAAAGAAAAAGACGCTGCTCGATGTCCTTTACAATGTCGAGAAATCCAACCGCTACGCAGAGACGGTTATGGGGCAGACCGACTTTGACACTTTCCAGAGCGTCAAAGAGGGCGAGGGCGCAGAAAACGACAGCATAGAGCTGGCGTTCAAAAAGACGATAGAGCATATCGCCTTTATGAAAGAGTTTACCATCACCAAAGAGATGGCGGACGACGCAAAAACGGGTATGGGTACCAATATGAAATCCAAGCCTAAGGGCTTTGTTCGTGCGTACTACAAAACCCGTACCAAGCTCGCAGCGTGGGCTCTGGCACACGCCACCGAATCCAGCGGCAAGTTTAACAAGGCACTCGTTGACCTTACCACGGGCGACGGTAAACCCGTATTCCATTCGGCGCACCCTTACTCGCAGGAGAAATTTAAGAAAAAGACGCAGAGCAACTTTTTCTGTAAGGAGAATATCTGCTCCTCCACGACGGCGTTTGAGGACGCTCTCAACGAACTTGCGAACAAAATGCGCAATTTCAGAGACGAAAACGACGAAACGATGGAGTATGTGCCCGACACCATCATTTTGCCCTGCAACCGTCCGAATCTTGAAAAGATTGCGAAAAAGGTTGTCGGTTCCGAGAGGACTACGGGCACGAACTACAACGACATCAACATTCAGTACGATAATTGGACTATCGTAATTCTTTCGGGGTGGGAGACTACCGACGACAGATTTATGCTGATGTCGTCCGAGGCAAACCAGCAGCTCGCAGGCTCGATGTTCTACAACCGTGTCGCTCTCGACATCAGGAGTTACATCGACGAGCATACCCGTAACAACATCTGGAACGGTTACTGCCGTTTCGGTATCGGTTTCACGACTTGGAAACACCTGCTCCTTGCGGTTGACGGCAAGAGCGTAACGGGTGCGTCGGCTCTTTAATTTCGATATAAACGCCCCGTCAAACATCTTACGGGGCGTTTTGCTCTGGACGGGCTTGCGGTTATGAGACGCAAGCCTTGTCCTGAGGTTTTATTCTAAAAGGAGGCTATGCTATGACACTTAAAGAATTATACGACTCTGTGGCGGAGCTCGGTTTTGAAACGGAGCTCGAAAGCGAGAGATTAAACGGATTTATCCTTGCGGCTAACAGAGCGATTGTGCAAATCAACCGTATAAGACCAGCTACCTCTATTTACAAACTCAACCATTTTCCGCTTGCAAACAAGCTGAGCGAAAGCACTTACGAGCCTGTATGCAAAGACGACGAGGCTCTTATTTTTACCGCCGAGGGCGCAAAAAGCTACTTTTTTGAATGCAACGGCAACGGTATCGCAACTATCGAAAAAAGCACTGATTTTGGGGAGACTTGGGAGACGCTGAAAGCGATTGAGCTTGTTTCCGATAAAGGTCAGTTTGAACAATATAGAGGCTTAATACTTGACGGAGAGGAGCCGTATTTAGGCTTAGTCCGTATTAAGTTTGACGGGGATTACATTTATTGGGTGCAGAATGTCGCAATGTACGGGAGCCTGCTTTCGGCGGATCCTGATAGCGTTCCTGCGTTCGGTAAATTTATCCCTTATGATCTTGCCAGCCTCACAGACGACTTTGTTTCGTTTGTGTGTCCTCCGATTGTGGACGCTCAAAGGGGTAAGGGCTTTATTTTGAATACCGACTACTTTGTAGAGGGTGCGAGTAAAATCCTTATCCCTGCGTCCTTTAATGGCGTTTACGATGTGCTGTATAACAGGCAGAACAGACAGCTCTCGTATGACGATACCGAAAATATGGAGGAAATAGAGATAGACCTTGACAGTGAGCTTTGTAGCTTAATGCCTAACCTCGTTGCGAGCTATATCTGGGCTGACGACGAGCCGACAAAAGCAGAATATTACCTGACGCTCTACAACGCTCAGGTTGCGGAAATAAAGGAAAAACAGAAAATCCTGACTCCTGTTATGTACCGCAACAAATCGGGGTGGTAGTATGGGCGTTTTAAGTAAAGCTGTAACAGAATACAGCAGACATTACGGGAATTTTAAGGGCGTTGATTTTTCCAACGACCACACGCAGGTACACGCCTCTCGTCTCGCTTACCTCGTCAATATGTACAAGGACTATAAGAGCGGACAGGGCGAGGCTCTGGAAACGATGGCAGGGTACAGGCGCAGGGCAGATTTCTCAAAGACGGTTGCCGTAAATTCAGACGGTATCGCTAACGCAACGGAGGTTGCGGATTCTAACAGAGAGATCTACGGGATTTTTTATTTTAAGGCTAAGCTGGCAGGTGGCGCAGAGCGTGTCGTCGTGCATAGCGGCAAAAAACTGTTCCTGTGGCGCAATTACCCGTCCTCGGTAAACATTCCGACATCTAAGGTTATTTCGGCTCCTGCGCCCACACGGAGCGACGAGGTGGGCGGAATTACGCTTTATACCTACGACATTGCATTTGCGTTTGAGTGCGATGGGGTTATAAGCGTAAAAACGCAGTCAGGCTCCGATATTACGGGCGTTGCGTCTTTTAATAAGGCGACCAAAACCTTATCGCTCACGAGCTCTGAGGTTGCAGATGGCGACCTTTTAGAGGTTGAGTATTACGAGGGCGTTGCAACGGACGCAGACCTGCTCTATTCGTCTATGAACGAGCACAGGAGCGAGTATTTTATATTCAATAACTTGCTCTATATCATAGACGGTAAAAACTACCTCGTGTACGACGGCGAGGAGATAATGCCCGTTGTGAATTACGGGGATAAGCACCCTGTCTATGTGCCTACGACTTACATAAACATCGTGCCGTCAGGCGTAAATGCCGACATCGGCAAAGAGTACGAGCAGAGGAATATTTTAACGCCGAGATTCAAGCACACATTTGTTGCTGATGGCGAAACGAAAGACTTTTATATGAACGAGGGCAACCTTGATTCCATCGTTTCCGTAAAGGTTTACGGCGTTGAAACAACCGCATACACAACAGACTTAGTAAATGGCAAAATCACGCTCTCTACGGCTCCTAAAAAGCCTGAGGAGACCGCAAGGGCGGACGGCTCAAAGTACGAGCAGGGCTACGCTGGCGTTGAAATAACCGCCTCCAAAGTATTCAAAACGATAGACGGCGTTACCGACAATATGAGCAACATTGCGGAGCTCATAACAAAGTGTACTCTCTGCACGACCTATGACGGCAGGGTATTCTGTACGGGCAATCCTGATTACCATAACTACATCTTTTTCTGCGGCAGAAACAGTACGGGTTATGCGGATCCGTCGTATTTCGGTATTTTGAACTATATGCAGGACGGCGTGGGTATGTCGCCAATAACGGGTATAATGTGCGTCTCCGATACGCTGATGGTACTTAAAAGCGATACACAGCAGGACAGCGCAATTTATTTCCACACGGCGACGGACAGCAATTTACACCTTATGCCTCGCATTTACCCGTCCGTACAGGGCTTGTCTGGGCTCGGCTGTATGGGAGCCTGTTGTAATTTCCTTGACGATCCTATATTTATCTCTCGTCTCGGCGTAGAGGGCGTAGGGCAGTTAAAAATCGCCTCGGAGCGTTCCAACGAACACCGCAGCAGGCTTATTGATACAAAGCTCGTAAATACGGACTTGTCGCAGGTCTCCCTTGAAGAATGGGGTGGCTATCTGTGCGTCCTGACTGAGGGCAGGATATTCCTCGCAGACAGCAGGCAACGCTATCAGGACGAGACGGGTGCTATGCAGTACGAGTGGTATTACCTTGAAAACATAGGCACTTGGGATAATCAATACAGGGAGTATAAGTATTCCAGCGTATTGCCTGAGGAGCTTGTGGGAGCGACGGTTGAGTACGACGGCGAGGTGTACGACCTTGAACTTGCGGAAAGTGTACCTGCGCTCTACGACGATCCGAAAAATCTTTGCGGTGAAATCGTAAACGAGCCTGACAGTAGAGGCAGAGCGGACATCACGATTTGCTCAAAGCCTATAACCGTACACATCGGAGAGACGGACTATACCGTGGGCGTTTCTTACGCTATTTACGATGTTAAGGACGAGGCAGGAGATGTAATCGAGAGACACGCCTATTTATGCGAGACTAAGGGCAACTATACGGGCGGTCAATTCAGAAAGGCTGTCGTATTGCGCTCTATCAGCGACAATTTGTTTTTCGGTTGCGAAAACGGAATTGTATGCTCATTCAACTTTGATTTACGGGGAGAGGACGGCGAACTGCCTACATCGTCGTACAGCTACGATAACAGGACTATTGTGTGTGGCTGCGCTACGGTAATGGATAACTGCGGAATACCGCATTTGACAAAGACGACAATTAAGCGTTCCACTGTAATAAAAACTAAATCATTCAAAAACAGCTCGGCAAAAGTAAAGGTTAGGACGAATAAAAAGCCTTATGCGCAGATTGCGAGAATCAACAACGCCGTTTTCTCGTTTGAGGACTTGGATTTCTCCGACCTGACTTTTAACACGACGGAGCAGAGCCTGTTTGCGATAAAAGAGAAAGAGAAACAGTGGGTAGAAAAGCAATACTACCTGTTTTCGGACGAATACCTTAAACCGTTTGCGCTGTTCTCAATTTCTTACCGCTATCGTGTGGCAGGACGCTATAAGGGCTAAGGAGGCAGACGGTGAAAAAATTACTCAATATCACAAACGAGCAAATAAAAGAGAGAGGTGTGCAGGCGTTAGCCGACAGACCTAACGCCGCCAACCAATACGGACAGAGTGGGCTTACGGCGGCGCAGTTAAAGCTCTGGTTTGATAAGCTCGCCACATTCCTTGCAGGCAAGATTAACGAGATACAAAATGTTATTTCGGGCGAGGAGGCAGGCGAGTACATCAGGGTAAAGCTGGACGACTACGGTGTTGATAACCTCGACAGTCTGGTTGCGGCTTTCCTGAGCGGCGATTTTGCGGCGGACATTCTCAAAGTTTATCCGTCCGTAAGCGCAACGCAGGCTGTGGCGTTACAGACGCTCTTAAACAACACGGCTCTCACTATAAGCCAACACGCAGAAAAACTTGACGCTCTCGATACGGGCAAGCTCGATAAGGTTACGGCGTCGCATACATACAGGCGAGCCTACATCATAACGCCTGAGGGCGAGCAGAGCGTAATAATCGTCTCTGAGAGCCCTGCTGAGGGGCGTGTGCCTGTTTACACGACGGAGGGCAGGATTAACGCTGCGGATCCTGTTGTGGACGGACAGGTGGCTACTAAGCGTTATACGGACGCTCAGGATAAAAAGCTGGCGTGTAATATCGACGCTGAAATAGATCCTACCAACTATGTAATGACGGTCAAGCTCAAAAACAGTCTCGGTCAACAGCTTAGCCAGACGCAGATTGACTTACCGCTCGAAACGGTGGTAGTGGGCGGCAGGTACGACGAGGCGAGCAAGCAGGTTGTCCTGACGCTTGAAAACGGCGAGGATATTACTTTTAGTATTGCAGACCTCATAGACGGGCTCGTAAGCAGCTCTAAGCATAACAGCGACATTGAGCAGGCAAACGAGAGAATCAACGATACGAACGCCGACCTCAACGCATTTAAGGACTATGTGGAGGAGCATAAGGTCTATGCCTCTGCGTCGATGTATGCGGAGGAGGCGGAGACGGCAAGAGGCTATGTCGGCGGCGGCAAGATAGACAGGCAATTCCGTCAAATCTTTGCGCACGGTGCTTTTGCGCTCGATGTGTCGATGGATAGCGACTATAAGCTGACGGTTGCTCTTAAAAACAAAAAGGGCGAGACGATAAGCAGCGGTATGGTTGACCTGCCTATTGAAAGCCTGATCGCCCACGCCTCATACAAAAATAAAATTCTTACGCTTACTTTCCAGAACGGGGAGCCGCTGAATATCAACATTTCGGAGATTGTGAGCGGACTCGTACCCGAAACGAGAAAGATAAACGACAAACCGCTTACGGCGGACATCACGCTTATTGCAAGCGATGTAGGGGCGTATGCAAAGGACGAAACTTACTCTAAGGCTCAGACGAATACAGCCATAAATAACGCCGTGGACGACGCTAAGACGACGCTCAGGGGCGAAATGGCAGAGATGGGCGGCGGAGCAGGCGGAGGCTCTGATGGGGCTACGGAGGTGTTTTACGCTCAGGAGGCGGAAACAGCTCACGGCTATACGAAAGGCGGAGCCATCGACAAACAATTTAAGGCAATTTTAAGGCGTTTGAAAACGCTCGAAAATAATTAACAGGAGGACAATTTAATGGTATCTGAAAAGAGCAAAATTTACGGCGTAGATAATGTGGGGCAGTCCACGCCTACGCTTGCGAGGACGGATAGCGCAATCGGGTTGACGGTAACGGTAGGCACGAGCGAAATCAAAAGCGATTTTGACCGTTGCTACCCGTGGAGCGATATGCACGAGGTCGTGGACGAGCACGGAAATGTGTTTATCAAAATCCCTAAGTTTTACAGCAGAATTACGAAAAATACCAACGGTACCCATAAGCACCAGCTTTCGGGCTACCGTTACGATGGTTTTACCACGCTGTTTGTGGACGGACAGGGCAACGAAATCGACTATGTGCTTGTCGGCAAGTACGAGGCGAGCGGCAGCAAGAGTAGGGCGTATTCCCAGAAAGGCAAGACCTGTCTCGTCAATATCACTCTGCCTGAAATGCGGACGGCTTGCAGGGCAAACGGTGAGGGCTACCAGCAGTACGACTTGCTGATAGACCAGATCATTAAAGAGCTGTGGCTTATCGAGATGGCAACTACAAACTGTCAGTCCATTATGTACGGCTACGCAAACGGCAACTCGGCGGCAGTACAGACGGGCAGAACGGACGGCGTTAAAACCGCCTCTGGCTCCGAGGTAAGCAACACGGACGGCAAACACGCCTGCAAGTACAGAGGCATTGAGAATCCGTGGGGCAATATCTGGAAATGGGTTGACGGTATCAATTTCCACGACAGCGAAATGTACATCTGCCTCGATCCTACAAAGTATGAATCGGACAAATTTGCGCCGCCTTATTTCTATGTGGGCAGCTCCGAGGTTGACGGGTATGTAAGCGGCATTGAATACTTTGACAAATTCCCTCTCCTCGGCTTTCCTACTGAGGGAGACGCAAGCGAGACCACTCATTACTGCGATTACGGCTATGTGGAGCCTGAGGGCGACTATGTGCTGCGTGTCGGCGGTACTTGGAGCGACGGGCTCGATGCTGGTCTTTGGCTTCTGTATGGTTACGTTGACTCGTCTTTCTACGTCTCGTACTGCGGCGGTCGCCTTTGTTATAAGCCTCTTTAAGAGAGGGATTGCTAAGGGGGAAACCTCCCCCTTAGCATATATTTAATTCAACATTACAGGGTAGTGTGTGCAGCGGTGCTGAATGTCGGCGGTAATTGGAACAACAGGCTCAATGCTGGTCTTTGGAATCTGAATGGTAACAATGACTCGTCTAACTACAACTCGAACTACGGCGGTCGCATTTTAATCTTAATTCGGTCTATGAAACACGCACAATCCTTGCCCCTTGGCAAAAAACACTTCGATAAGAGGGCGGCTTAGTAGGTTAAATCTCGAAACGCCGTGAGAAGATTAAAAGTATGAAACGGGTAGGCTATTTATACGAAAAGATGTTAAACCTTGACCTCATAAAGCTGGCGATACATAAGGCAGCTCAGGGCAAGACAACACGAGGCTACATAGCAGTAGTCCTTAATGATATTGATAGCTACGCCCAGCAAATAAAAACTATGCTTGAAACGGACAGCGTAACGCTGAGCCCAAACAGGCAAATTACACTCTTTGACCGCTCCTGTCAAAAGACGAGGATTATAACGGTACCAAAGTTTTATCCAGACCAGATAATACATTGGGTGGTAATGCTCGTTATGGAGCCCATCATAAAGCGTGGTATGTACCGATATTCCTGCGGTAGCGTACCAAACAGGGGCGGTATGGAGGCAAAACGCTTTGTAGAGCGTGTTATCGAGAAAGACAAAGCTCGGTATGTCGCAAAGCTGGATATATCAAAGTTTTTCAACAATGTAAAGCCAGCAATCCTGATGTCTCTATTTCGGCGCAAAATCAAAGACGAGCGGTTTTTGGGGCTGATAGAGAAAATCTTGGAGAACGGCGGCAACTGCCTCCCGATAGGATATTACACCTCGCAATGGTTTAGCAATTTCTATTTAGAGAGATTCGACCACTTTGTGAAAGAGCAGCTAAGAGTGCAGGACTACATAAGGTTTGTGGACGATATGGTGTTATTCGGCACGAACAAACGAAAGCTCCGCAGGGCTGTCGAGGCAATGAACGAGTATCTGAAAGCTAACCTCGGCGTGGAACTGAAAGGCAATTATCAGTTCTGGAAAATCCATAGCCGCCCGATAGACTTTGTGGGATTCCGCTTTTACAAGAACAAAACGCTGCTCAGAAAGAAAATCTACTACCGTTTATGTCGTCGCCTGCGGAATGTCAAAAAGGCGAACTACATCACGGTAAAGCAAGCTCAGGGGCTGTTGTCTCTTACAGGCTGGCTAACTCACATTAACGGCTTAAAATTCTACAAGGAGAAAATTTACCCGATTGCTCCTAAGTGGAAACTAAAAAGCATAGTAAGCAAACACTCAAAAAAATTAAACGGAGGTAACATCAATGGCACGGGTATTCAGCAAAGAAAAGTGGCTGCAAACGGCTAACAAGGACAGGGCAAAGGGTATTTTAACCCAGCAGGAAATCGACGACGCTCAGGAAATCTGGGTAAACGATCTCGACGGCAAAACCTACGAAGAAATCAACGCAAAGGGCGATGTCTGCACCAGAGAGGATTGGTTTGTTGAGACGGGCGGCGACAAAGGGTAAAGGGGCGCAGTATGAAAATGGAATACAAACTCATTGACGACTGTCGCAAAGGCTTTATCCTGACGAGGGAGCCCGAAACGGTAACGGGAGAGCTGATTATATCGTTTACGGGCGCACCTGCAAACGCTACGGCGGTTTTTGAGAACGCAGAGGGCAATTCCCTGTACAGGCTCCTGAAAGACGAGACCTGCTCAATTCCTGCCGATTTCCTGAAAGGCTGTGTAAAGGTAACGGTTGCCGTTCTGAACGGAAAAGAGAGGGCACCGAAATACGCCTGCGAGGGCATTTACACGAAACCTGTACCGCCTGTCGGCGTTGTCGTCTGTCCTAACGGCATAGACACGGCGAAAGAGGTTATCGCCGCCCACGGCGAGATACAGGAAATCAAAAACCTTATTAAGGGGCTCAACAAGAGCCTCGACACCCTGAACGAGAAACTTGTAAAGTTGCTCGATGGGTACGACTTTGAATAACGGGAGGCAAATACTATGACTAAAAGATTACATACGGCATTATTGCTGACAATATGCGTTTCGCTGTGCTTGGCTATTATGCTGCTCTGTTGCGGTTTCACCGTAAGCACCGCACACGCCGCCACGAGCAACGAAACGCAGGCTGTGGCTGTCCTGAGCGACGGCGAGGACGACGGAGCGGCAGAGCCCTCCGAAACGGCTCCTGCGGTGCCTGAGACGCTGTGGACGAGGATTGAGCAGTGGTTTTCCAAAAACCTTGCAGAGTTTTTAGGATCCGTCAATCTCGGCGCAGTTGCGGCGTGTATTGTTATGGTTATTCTCGAACGCAGAGGCAATAAGAAAGCTGCCAAAATTACAGCAGAATCGCTTGGGATAAATACTGACAGCAACAGCGAGGTTGTAAAGGCTGTAAACGGGCTTATTGAGAATTACAACGAGACTCTGGATAAACTACACGCTATGGAGACTAAGGCGGAACAGCAGGAGTATATTATTACAGAACTCAAAACCTCCTGCAAGGCGATTCTCGAAATCCTTGCTACGGTTTACGCCAACAATAAAAATATCCCTCAGGCGGTGAAAGACCTTGTAAATATCAAGTATGTGCAGGCTCTGAAAGCGGAGCTGCCTGTGTCCGTTGAGACGGAGGATAAGGGCGACGCAGAGGAGGGCTAATATGAAAAATAAGACGAAAGGCAACATCATAAAATGGGTGTCGATCATACTCTGTGTTGCCGCTCCTCTTGCCGCCACCTTATCTCAATTTCCTGTCTGGATAGCGACGAGCGACAGGGCAACCATCTCTGGTATAGTGGTCGTCCTCTTGTTCGTCTCCTGCGTTCCGTTTTTCAGGGTGATTAAGGAAAAGCTGAAATCCCCTGCGGCGTGGCTGGTGTGGACTATCCTCGCAGTCATTACAATTCTTTTAGCAAATATTATTTTTCAAATGCGGTTTGTCTGTATCGTCGGTGCCGTCTCTAACGGCATAGGTGCCCTCCTGTTTAAGTGGGCGGAGCATATATCGAATAAACCAGATAAACCTAAGGACGGAGGTAACGGCAATGGCGGAGCCGATTAAGCCGATAGGCGAAAACAACAAAGAAAATAAGCCCTCGGTGGGTAAATCCATCGAGAGTATGCACAACACTAAGAAAAAGATCGCAAAAGGTTTTCTCAACAATTCGGGAATTTTTGTAGGCGTATTCCTCGTGTTTGTTGTTATCGTGGTGTTTACCACGGATATACAGCTCAGCTCGTTTGCGGATTGGGCTAAGCTCGGTCTGGCGTTCTTTGTCTTGCTATTCTGCTCATATTCGATGTACATAAATTTTTCCGATACGGGTATGCGAGCAGGCAAGGAAAGCGACACCTACAAAAACACTCTGGACGATTACGACAAAATCAAAAAGCAGATAATCGAGGACGGGCAACAGGGGCGGCTCCTTGAATTTTGCAGGCACTTTATTGTGGAGGAACTGCAAAGCACACGCCACGCCATTATAACCGAGGTAGGGCTTGATTTTAAGCTCTACAAGGAAAAGTACATAGGTCTGAGTAAAAAGGCGTTGGAACAGGTTAAAGAGCTCACGGAGCCTCAGAGAAAGGCGATTATAAAGGCAAACAGCGTCAAGCCTATCAAGCTAACGCCTGAGATGTTTTTCAAGCGTGGCAGGGGCGCAGGGCGCAGGGTGCCGCTCGGTACAAATCCTCACACGAAAAAGGGCGTAGCGTTCGCAGTCAAGTTTGTAAAAATTTCCGTAACAACGCTCCTGACGAGTATCATTGTCTTAGATGTCGTCGTAAATCCGAATTGGGCGACCTTTGCGGCTTGCTGTCTGAAACTTATGCCTGTAATCCTGAATGGCTTTACAGGTTACAAGATGGGCTATGAGAATATCGTGTACGATACGGTCAATTATATGAGCGACCAGATAGACCTTATCCATCAATTTCAGCAGTATGTGGCGGACAATCCTACACCAGAGGCTTTTACGGCTCCTGAGAGCGTGGAGGAAACGCCGCCCGATACAGAAAATACAGCGGCTCAGGACGAGGCTGTGTAGCAATTATATAATAGAAAAATAGGACGGGGTTGCCCGTCTTATTTTATGTCTTTTTCGGTATGCAATATCTATACAAATGTAATGCACTTGCATAATGTTTGCAATGCAAATGTAATGCAAAGTTATACAAATCTAAATCTAAATCAAAAGGGAAAGATAAAGTTAAAGAGAAAGTAAAAGTTAAACCATAATCCCTAATCCTAAAAATAATTTTTATCTTAACATCGACAGACAGACTGACAGAATGTGCGTGCGCACACGAGGAAAGTTGATGTTTTTTTCTTTTTGTTTTTTTGAGAGGGAGGGCTTACGCCTGATGGTGAGGGGTTGAAATTTTTTCGGTTATGTGTTATACTTTTTCCACTTTCACTCAGGAGGATAGGTTATGAGAGGTATGCGATACTCACCGAAAGAAAAGGAAAGAGCGTTGCGGTTGTGGCTCGTAGAGGGTAACGACATTCTCTGGGTTGCCAAAAAGACGAAATGCACGGAGCGCAGCTTATGGCGATGGAAAGCTCTTTACGATGGCACCCTGAAAAGCCTTGAAAACGGCTCCTGCGTTCCGCACACGCCGCATTTTAACGCACATACGAAAGAGGAGCGTAAGCAGATCGTGGATATATTCACCGAGCACCCAGACATCACCTATGCGGAGGCTCTGGGGATTCTGCGCCAGCGTTACGCTTACAGCAGGACTTACTACGGGCTCTATCGGTTTGTGGTAAAGAACGGACTGCGCCCTCACGAGGAGGTCAAAGAGGTTTACAAACAGCAGCCGTACTTTACGCCTGAGATGTTAGGGCAGAAATGGCAGCTCGATGTAAAGTTTGTGCCGAAAGAGTGCTACTTGGGGAATCTGGCTTACGAGAGGTTTTATCAGTACACGGTAATCGACGAGGCTACGAGGGAGAGATTTATTTACGCCTATAACGAGCATAGCGGTTGGTCAACGGTTGATTTTATCAAGCGAGCCATCGTTTACTTTGGGTATATGCCTAACACGATACAGACGGATAACGGCACGGAGTTTACTACTCCTGCGAACGCCAAAGAGGGTACCGTTCACATAATGGATATTCTCTTAGACAAGTTGCGGATCCGTCATAAGCTCATTGCGCCGAGAACACCGAGACATAACGGCAAGGTAGAGCGCAGCCATCGCTCAGACCAAGAGGCTTTTTATAATCACCTGACTTTTAACACGCTGGACGAATTGCAGGAAAAGATGGGAGAGTGGCTAAACAGATACAACGAACGCCCTCACTCCCAGCTCAGAAACAAAGAGGGTAAACGGGTTTGGTACTCGCCTCGGCAAAAGCGAGCTGAGCTTTTGGAAATCCTGAAAGAGTGCAGGGGTGAATACCGAGTACGGTTTATTAAGCCGAAAGCGGCTTAGAGAAATAAAAAATACCGAGCGATACAGGCTCTTTGAGAAATGAGAGCCCTTTTTTGCTGTCCTGAAATCGGCAAAACAGCAATCTAAACAGGCAGAAATGGCAAAAATCAACCCAATTGAGCCTTGAACGGGGCTTTTTTGAGCCTGAAAAGCACCTTGCAAAAGAAAATTTTAGAAAAGTTAAGAAATTTTCTGAAAAATGCTTGACAAACATCACGCAAATTGTCGAAAATACTTGCAAACGGTGAACGTAAAGAGTATAATGTATAAGATTAACTATATAATATAGTTTAATGCGTACGCGCGGGCGCTTGTTTATGCACGCGCGAAAGTGGTGAAATTTTGATTGAACTGAACGAATTGTACGATTTGTCGCATACTGTTGCGGGGGAATATCTCAAGGGCTTTTCCAGACCATGGCAGGCCCTCGGCGGGATAAGCGCGTTTATTGAAGAGCTCGGGCAAACGCTCGGCGGTGAATACGAGGAAATTTCGCCCAAGGTCTGGGTGCACAAGACGGCAAAGGTCGCGCCCACGGCGTATATAGGCGCGCCCGCAATTATCGGCGAGGAAAGCGAGGTAAGGCATTGCGCCTTTATCCGCGGCAGTGCGCTCGTCGGTAAAAACTGCGTGGTGGGCAACTCCACCGAGCTTAAAAACGTCATACTTTTCGACGGCGTGCAGGTGCCCCATTACAACTACGTGGGCGACAGCATTTTGGGCTACAAGGCGCATATGGGCGCGGGCTCGATAACCTCCAACTTAAAGTCGGACAAAACGCAAGTTGTAATTCACGGCGAGACGCAAGAGCCCACGGGCTTGAAAAAGGTGGGCGCGTTCTTGGGCGATTTTGCCGACGTGGGCTGTAACTGCGTTTTGAACCCGGGCACGGTAATAGGCAGGCATACGCGCGTATATCCGCTCTCGTCGGTGCGCGGAAGTATACCCGCCGACAGCATTTACAAGGGAAAGGGCAACATAATTCACAAAGGTTGAAAAATGGGAAGATATTTCGGAACGGACGGTTTCAGGGGCGAGGCTAACGTCACACTGACCTGCGAACACGCATATAAAATCGGCGCATATCTGGGCTGGCAGCTTTGCCGCGCGGGCAAGTGCAAAGACGTGGTAATAGGCAGAGATACCCGCAAGTCGGGCGGTATGCTTGAAAGTGCGCTCGTCGCGGGGCTGACCTCGTCTGGCGCAAACGCCTACGTTTTGGGCGTCACCACAACGCCCGCTGTCGCGTTCACGGTTAAAAGAACGGGGCTTTCGTGCGGAGTGATGATTTCCGCAAGCCACAACCCCTACTACGATAACGGTATCAAGCTTTTCGGCGAGAACGGCGAGAAGATTAAAGAGGAAACGGTTGCGGGAATAGAGGACTTTATTGACGGCAAGTCGGACAAGCCCGCGCCCGCATTGAAAAGTGATATAGGCAGTGTTGTCGCTTATGCGGACGGCAACGCGGAGTACGAAAAATTCCTCGTTAAAAACGGAATAAATCTTTCGGGCTTAAAGGTGGGGCTGGACTGCGCCAACGGCTCGGCTTACAAAATCGCGAGCGCGGTTTTCAATGCGCTCGGGGCTTTCGTTACGGCGATAAATTGCGCGCCCGACGGGCTCAACATAAACGCCGACTGCGGCTCTACGCATATAGAGGGCTTACAGAAGCTTGTCAAGGAAAAGGGGTTGGATATAGGGTTTGCCTACGACGGAGACGCGGACAGATGTCTTGCCGTCGACGAGAAGGGCAACATAGTAAACGGCGATAAAATATTGTACCTTTGCGGCTCTTATCTAAAGGAGCGCGGACAGCTTGCGAATAATACTGTCGTAACTACAGTAATGTCCAATTTCGGACTGTACAAAGCGTTCGACAAGGCGGGCATAAATTACGCCAAAACCGCGGTAGGCGATAAATACGTGCGGGAATATATGCTTTCGAGCGGCTGTACGCTGGGCGGCGAGCAGTCGGGGCACGTGATTTTCGGCGATATTGCGGGCACGGGCGACGGCATACTTACAAGCCTTAAAATCGCTCAGGTTATGCTTGAAAAGGGCGGGGCTCTGTCAAGCCTTACCGCGACTGTAAAGGACTATCCTCAGGTGCTTTTGAACGTAAAGGTCTACGATAAAAAGGCGGCGCAGGAGGACAAGCTCGTAAAGCAAGCAATCGCCGCGGCGGAAGCCGAGCTCAAGGATAAGGGCAGAATTTTAGTGAGGGAATCGGGCACCGAACCGCTCGTTCGCGTAATGGTCGAGGCGGAGGATATAAAGGTGTGCGAGCGCCTTGCTTCAAGCGTTAAAGCCGCGATAGTTTCGGGCGGCTACGAGAGGTTAGACTGATATGTGCGGAATAGTCGGATATACGGGAAAAAAACAGGCGACGCCGATACTTTTGGAGGGGCTTTCCAAGCTCGAATACCGCGGATACGATTCCGCGGGCGTTGCCGTGCAGAACAATAAAGGCAAACACGAGATAGTAAAGACTAACGGCAAGCTGAGCGTGCTGTCGGACAAACTCAAAAAGGGCAAGGCGCTCAAAGGCACGTGCGGCATAGGACATACCCGCTGGGCAACCCACGGTATGCCGTCGGAAATTAACGCTCACCCCCACAGCAACGACGACCAATCGATTGTGGCTGTGCACAACGGCATTATAGAAAACTACGTCGAGCTTAAAGAAAAACTGACGGGGAAAGGGTATACGTTCTATTCGGAAACGGACACCGAGATTGCCACCAAGCTCGTGGACTACTACTACAAAAAGTGGAAGAGCCCCCTCGAGGCGATGGTCAGCTTTACGCTGCGCGTGCGCGGCTCGTACGCGATTGCCGTAATGTTCGAGGACTATCCCGACGAAATTTATATTGCGAGAAAGGACAGCCCTTTAATCGTCGGCGTCAACGGCGACGGCGGCTTTGTCGCCTCCGACGTGCCCGCGATTTTGAAGTACACACGCAACATTTACTACGTTGACAATATGGAAATCGCCCGCGTCGAAGCGGGTAAGGCGACTTTCTATAACGTCGACCGCAAAGTAATCGAAAAACAGCCCGTGCATATCGACTGGGATTTGGACGCGGCGGAAAGGGGCGGTTACAAGCATTTCATGCTCAAGGAAATGCACGAACAGCCAAAGGTTGTGGCGGATACTTTAAATTCGTTTATTAAGGACGGCAAAATCGATTTGTCGGAAGCGGGAATTTCCGACGACGAACTGTGCTCTTACAGCCGTATACGCATAGCGGCGTGCGGCTCGGCTTACCACGTGGGCGTGGTGGCAAAATACATTATCGAGGACTTGGCGCGCATTCCCGTGGACGTGGACGTCGCGTCCGAGTTCAGATACCGCAACCCGATATTCGGCGAAAACGAACTGTTCGTCGTAATCAGTCAATCGGGCGAAACGGCGGACTCGCTTGCGGCACTGAGAGGCGCAAAGGCTCAGGGGGTTAAAACGCTTGCGATAGTCAACGTGCTCGGCTCGGCGATTGCGCGCGAGGCGGACAGAGTACTCTACACCAAGGCGGGTCCCGAAATTTCGGTTGCGACGACCAAGGCGTACAGCGCGCAGCTAATCGTTGCGTACGTGCTTGCCGTTCAGCTCGCTTTCGTGAACGGAAAAATCGACGAGGACAGATACGCGCAGTTAATCGGAGATATGCTTGCACTGCCCGCGTCAATAGAGAAGATTTTATCCGACGACGAGTGGCTCAAATGGTTTGCAACCAAGATAGCCAATAAAAAGGACGTGTTCTTCATAGGCAGAGGCATAGACTACGCAATCTGCTTAGAGGGCAGTTTAAAGCTTAAAGAGATAAGCTATATACATTCGGAGGCGTACGCGGCGGGCGAGTTAAAGCACGGCACGATAAGCCTTATCGAGGAAGGCACGCTGGTCATCGGACTTATTACTCAGTTGCAGCTTGCCGAAAAGTCGGTGAGCAACCTTGCCGAAGTCAAGTCGCGCGGCGCGCAGATTATGAATCTGACGCTCGACGGCAATTACACGATGGGCGAACATTCCGAATTTACCGTATACGTTCCCAAAACTTCGCCGTACTTTACGGCAAGTCTGGCGGTCGTTCCGTTGCAGCTTTTGAGCTACTACGTAAGCGTTGCTAAGGGGTTGGATGTGGATATGCCGCGCAACCTCGCAAAGTGCGTATCCGTGGAATAGTACGGGGTCAATCGAGAGAGAATTAAAATTTTTACGAAGAAAAGTTGGTGAGTTAAGTGAGAAAGAGGAACAGAGAATTAAGCGGAAGACTATTAATTGCGCTGTGCGACTTGGGAGCGGTTACGCTGTCAATGTTCATTGCCGTGCTTGCGACGGAGAAATATATTCCGTTCGTATCTTACACATGGCGTCTGCCCGTTTGGTATCTGGCGAACGTAGCTGTTGCGTTTTTCTTTCTGGAAGTTTTCAGACTGTACCGCATAGTATTCGATTCGATAGGTCTTTTCGATACGCTAAAGCTTGTCGCCGCGGCGCTGTGCATATTCAGCGTGGGGCTTTCTTACAGTATTCCGCTCGAAATGGGAGTGTGGAAACAGTTCTATTTCGTACTGACCTTTTTCTTCATAGCGCTTACGGTGCGTTATTCCAAGCGAATTTACATCATGGTAAAGTACTCGGTTACCAAGAGCGGTAAGGGCAAGATAAGGGCGATGATAGTCGGCGGCGGCAACGCTGGCACGGCGATAATAAGGGAAATTCAGACTTCCGACAAGATAGCATATAATCCCGTCTGCGTAATCGACGACGACGAAACAAAAATCGGCAAGCGCATAAGCAGCGTAAAGATTGTCGGCACTACAGCCGAGATTGTAAAGTACGCCGAAAAGTACGCAATCGCTGAAATATTGATAGCAATACCGTCGGCTACCAAGTCGGACGTAAAGCGCATTTACGAAATCTGCAAAAAGACAAAGTGTAAGGTCAAGACCCTGCCGGGAATTTATCAGATAGTTAACGGCGACGCAAGCGTTGCGGCATTGCGCGAAGTGCGCATAACCGACCTACTCGGCAGAGAGCAGATACAGGTCAACCTCGACGAAATTATGGGTTATATCGAGGGCGAGGTCGTGCTGGTCACGGGCGGTGGCGGTTCTATAGGCAGCGAGCTTTGCCGTCAGATAGCCACCCACAACCCCAAACAGCTCATAATTTTGGACATATATGAAAACAACGCGTACGATATCGAGCAGGAGCTCAAACGCAAATATCCCTCGCTCAACCTTCTTGCGCTCATTGCAAGCATAAGGGACAAGGGCAAGATGGAGGACGTGTTCGAAAAGTATCACCCCGACATAGTGTTCAACGCGGCGGCGCACAAGCACGTGCCCTTGATGGAAACCAGCCCCAACGAGGCGGTGAAAAACAACGTTTTCGGCACGCTCAATGCGGCGCGCTGCGCGGATAAATACGGAGTTAAAACCTTCGTGCAGATTTCGACCGACAAGGCGGTTAATCCCACTAATATTATGGGCGCAACCAAGCGAATCTGCGAAATGATAATTCAGACAATCGGCAGAAACAGCAAGAATACTAAGTTCGTCGCGGTGCGTTTCGGCAACGTTCTGGGCTCGAACGGCTCGGTAATACCCCTCTTCGAAAAGCAGATAGCGGAGGGCGGACCGGTAACCGTCACGCACAAGGATATTATCAGATACTTTATGACTATACCCGAGGCGGTTTCGCTCGTGTTGCAGGCGGGCGCGTACGCAAACGGCGGTCAGATATTCGTGCTCGATATGGGCGAGCCCGTCAAAATTTACGATTTGGCTTACAACCTTATCAAGCTTTCGGGGTTCGAACCCAACGTGGATATCGAGATAAAGTGTACGGGACTGCGCCCCGGGGAAAAGCTGTACGAAGAGCGGCTTATGGACGAGGAGGGTATGCAGACGACCCCCAACGGACTAATCAATATCGCCAACCCGATAGCTCTCGACGAGCAGTTTTTGTGGAGCAAGCTCGACGAGCTGTACGCGGCGGCGTATATCGAAACCGACCAGATGAAGAACCTCGTTTCCGAGCTCGTGACCACGTACAAACCGCAGTAACAGGAGAATTTCAATGGCAAAAAACATACTTGTAACGGGCGGCGCGGGCTATATCGGCTCGCACACCTGCGTCGAACTCATAAAGAGCGGCTACGGCGTCGTAGTGGTGGACAATCTGTCCAACTCGAGCGAAGAGAGTATTGCCCGCGTGGAAAAGATAACGGGCAAAAGCGTTAAGTTTTACAATGCCGACGTCCGCGATAGGGCGGCGCTCGATAAGATTTTCACCGAAAATGCAATCGACTGGGTAATACATTTCGCGGGACTGAAAGCGGTTGGCGAAAGCTGCGTAAAGCCCGTGGAATACTACGACAACAATTTAAACGGTACGCTCGTACTGTTGCAGGCAATGCGCGGTCACGGCTGTAAAAGAATAGTTTTCTCGTCGTCGGCAACGGTGTACGGCGACCCGGAAACTCTGCCGCTAACCGAGAACTGCGCGATAGGCGGCACGACCAATCCGTACGGCACAAGCAAGTATTTTCAGGAAAAAATGCTGACCGACTTGTACAAAGCCGACAAAGAGTGGACGGTGGTACTGCTCAGGTATTTTAACCCCGTCGGCGCGCACGAGAGCGGACTTATAGGCGAAGACCCGAGGGGTATTCCCAACAATTTAACGCCGTATATATCCAAGGTTGCGATAGGCGAACTTAAGGAAGTGGGAGTGTTCGGTAACGACTATCCCACGCCCGACGGCACGGGAGTGCGCGATTATATCCACGTGGTCGACCTTGCAAAGGGGCACGTTGCGGCAATCGATAAATTAAATTCGAGCGGCGTTTATACCTACAACCTCGGCACGGGCAAGGGTTACAGCGTGCTCGACGTCATTCACGCGTACGAAAAGGCGTGCGGGCATAAGATACCTTACGTTATTAAGCCGAGAAGGTCGGGCGATATCGCCGCGTGCTATGCGGACGCGTCGAAGGCGGAAAAGGAGCTCGAATGGAAAGCAGAGCTCGGTATTGACGAAATGTGCTTATCTGCCTGGAACTGGCAGACCAAAAACCCAGAGGGTTATAAAAAATAGAGAGAATTTAAAATTTTAAAAGGCGGCTCTGATATGAGCCGCCTTTTTAGTACAAAATATATGTGAAAGGGTATATCGAGGAAATATACCGTAATTCTATTGCTTTTCTGACTATATTATATTATAATATAGTTTGTAATTATGGCGAATTATGTCAATACGGAGCAAATATGTTTACATTAGACGGTAAATTTAAAGCATTCGACAAAAAAGTCTGGCTGGCAACGCCCACAATGCACGGCGAAGAGCTCGAATGGATGACCGACGCTTTCAACAAAAACTGGATGTCGACGGTGGGTGAAAATATAAACGAAACCGAGCGCATAGTAGCTCAAAAGGCGGACTGTAAATACGCGGTCGGTCTGGCAACGGGCACGGCGGCTCTGCACCTTGCAATGAAGCTTGCGGGCATTAAGCGCGGCGACAAGGTGTTCTGCACGGATATGACTTTCTCTGCAACCGTAAACCCCGTGGTCTACGAGGGCGGTATTCCCGTGTTTATCGATACGGAGCGCGATACCTGGAATATGGACCCCGTAGCTCTCGAAAAGGCTTTCGGGGTATATCCCGACGTAAAGCATATCGTGGTAGCCAACCTCTACGGCGTGCCCGCAAAACTGGACGAGATACGCAAAATCGCGGACAAGCACGGCGCGGTAATAATCGAGGACGCGGCGGAAAGCTTCGGCGCAACCTACAAGGGCAGGCAGACGGGCACGTTCGGCAATTTAGGCATTATCAGCTTTAACGGAAATAAAATAATAACGGGGTCTGCGGGCGGTATGCTCTTGACAAACGACCTTGCTCAGGCGAATAAGGCGCGCAAATGGTCCACGCAGAGCCGCGAAAACGCTCCCTGGTATCAGCACGAGGAGCTCGGTTACAACTACCGTATGAGCAACGTCGTTGCGGGCGTCGTACGCGGACAACTCCCGCACCTCGAAGAGCATATCGCGCAAAAGCGTGCGGTGTACGAAAGGTATAAGGAGGGTTTCAAGGGCTTGCCAGTTTCGATGAACCCCTACGACGAAAAAAATTCCGTGCCCAACTTCTGGCTGTCCTGCCTTTTAATCGACGAAAAGGCAATGTGCGCTCAGGTGCGCGGCGAAACCGAGGCGCTGTATATAATAGAGCACGGCAAGTCGTGTCCCACGGAAATTCTGGAAACGCTTGCAAGCTTCAATGCCGAGGGCAGACCCATTTGGAAGCCCATGCACTTGCAGCCGATATTCAGAATGAACCCGTTCGTAACGCGCGAGGGCGACGGCAGAGGCACGACCAACGCGTATATAGCGGGCGGCGGCTCGGACGTAGGCGCGGATATTTTCAACCGCGGACTTTGTCTGCCGTCGGACAATAAAATGACGGAAGAAGAACAACAAAAGATTATAGAAATCGTAAGGGCGTGCTTTGATTAAATGAAAGAGTTTTTTGAAAACCTTGTCGCCGAGTGGTGGGGAATTTTAATAATCTGCATAGTTTGCGTTGCGGTCTGGATATTGCTTTCCGCCATACTGTACAGACAGTTTTTCAAACGCTTTTACGATATACTTTTAAGCGGACTTGCGATAATCGTGCTCTCTTTGCCGCTGTTGATTTTAATTATCGTCGGCGCAATCAAAATGAAGGGCAATCCTTTCTTCACGCAACTTCGCCCCGGTAAGAGGAAAAAGCTTTCCAAAAAAGAGTGCAAAAAGCGCGGCGTGCCTTACGGAACGTACGGCGAAGAAAAGATATTCAAGCTTGTAAAATTCCGCACAATGACGTGCGAAAAGGACGAGGACGGCAATCTGTTGCCCGACGAAAAGCGGCTTACCAAGTACGGCAAGTTTCTGCGCAGTACCTCTTTGGACGAACTGCCCGAGCTTTTCAATATCTTCGCGGGGCATATGTCGATAGTAGGACCGCGCCCCTTGCTCGTGCAATATCTGCCCCTTTACAGCGAAGAGCAGCGCCACCGCCACGATAAGCGTCCCGGTCTTACGGGACTTGCGCAGGTCAACGGCAGAAACGCGATTTCGTGGGAGGATAAGTTCGCTCTCGATTTAAAGTACAACAGTAAGATAACGCTGTGGAAGGATATTTCCATTATTTTAAAGACCGTATTAAAGGTGTTCAAGCGTTCGGGCATTTCGCAGGAAGGTCAGGCGACGATGGAGTATTTCACGGGTAGCAGTCAAGAGAACGGGAAAGATGAAAATTAACGTTTTGATAATGAGCGCGGGAAGGCGTGTGGAGCTTGTCAACTGCTTCAAGGCGGCGCGCGATAAACTTAAAATAGACGGCAAGGTTTACGCCGCGGATATGAACGGTACAGCGCCGGCATTGTATTTTGCCGACGGATATTTTCTTGTTCCGAGGATAAGCGCCGACGACTATATCGACGCGATTATTAAAATCTGCAACGAAAACGATATTTCGCTGATTGTTCCCACAATAGATACCGAGCTTGAAAAGCTTGCGTTAAATAAAGATAGGATAGAAAAGGCAACGCACGCCCGCGTCCTCGTTTCAGATTACAAGGCGGTTTCGATTTGTTGCGACAAATTCAGGACGGCGGACTTTTTCAAAGAGCACGGCTTCGGCTATCCGAAAGTGATAACCGCCGAGGATATCAAGACTAAAAATTATCAGTTCCCGCTGTTTATCAAGCCGTTGAACGGCAGTTCGAGTATAAACGCGTTTAAGGTCAACGGCGAAAGGGAGCTGGAATTTTTCACCGAATACGTTAAAGAGCCCATTTTGCAGGAGTGCGTTTCGGGCAAGGAATACACAATCGACTGCTTTTCCGATTTCGACGGCAATATAATAACCGTCGTGCCGCGCCTTCGAATTGCCACGCGCAGCGGCGAGGTGCTTAAAGGCAGAATAGAGAAAAACGCCGCGATAATTGCGGACGTAAAAAAGCTTATTATAGCGTTGGGCTTTATCGGGCAGATTACGGTACAGTGCTTTCTGTGCGTAAGCGGCGAAATCAAATATATAGAAATCAACCCCCGCTTCGGCGGCGGCGCGCCCATGAGCATAATGGCGGGCGCGGACAGTTGCGAAAATCTGTACAGACTGCTTCTCGGCGAAAAGCTTTCCTATACCGAAAGCTGGCAAGACGGCGTAACGTTCGCACGCTTCGACGGCAGTGTAAGGGTAAGCTGAGTATGTCCGCTTTGACAGATATCCTTGTTAAGAGAGGGATAAAGGCGGTCATATTCGATTTGGACGATACGCTTTTTCCCGAAATGCAGTACGTGCAAAGCGGGTTTAAGGCGGTTGCCGCGCAGCTTGAATGCGACTTCGGAGTAAACTGTTACGACACTATGCTCGAACTGTTTGCCGCCGACGGAAAAGACGTTTACAACCGCACGCTCGATAATTTGGGCGTAAGTTACGATAGAGAGTATATCGCAAAGCTCGTAAGCATTTACAGAGAGCACGAGCCGCTTTATTTGCAGTTTTATCCCGACGTTCTGCCGTTTATAAACGAGCTTAAAAGCCGCGGAATTTCTATCGGGATAATCACCGACGGCAGAGTGGACGGGCAGAAGAAAAAGCTGAATGCCCTCGGCTGTTACTCACTTTTCGACAGCATAATAATTACCGACGGGCTAGGCGGCGAGATTTACAGAAAGCCGTCGGACAAGGCTTTCAAAATTATGTGCGACAAGTTAAAGGTCGGGCTAAATGAAACGGCGTATATAGGCGACAATCCCGCAAAAGATTTTTATGTCGGCATGCAGGGCGTGTTTACGGTAAGGGTTAAGCGCGACGGCGCGCTGTGCCTCGGCGGCGACGAATATTACGGGGGCGTTGCGGCTTGTTTGACGGTCGACAGCCTGATTTAAGGGAAGAGTATGGATAACGAAAAATTTCGTCGGTTTGTTCACGGTAAGCTTTTCGAGCTTCTGGAGTTTGTCGACGGTATTTGCAAAGAAGAGAATATTCCTTATTCGCTGACGGGCGGCTCGATGCTCGGCGCGGTAAGACACGACGGCTTTATTCCCTGGGACGACGACGTCGATATCGTAATGAAGCGCGCCGACTTTGAAAAGTTCAAGCGCGTTGCGGGCGGGTATTTAAAGAATACGCCCTTTGCCTGGTGCCGCCACGACAGAGTGGAAGGCGTGGAGTTTAAAGAGCCGTTCGACTTCGAGGGGTTAAAGGTTTCGCACCTTTGCCTGGACGTGTTTACTTTAGACAATGTGCCCGATAGCGATAAGCAGTTTAAAAAGCAGATTTTCGGCTTGAAAAAATTGCAGGGAATGATGAAAAAGGGCAAAACCGACTGGAAGAAGTACAACTTCAAGGGCAAAATTTTAGTGTTTGGCACAAAGATTTTGGGCTTGTTTCATTCGAAAAAGAGCATACTGAAAAAGTACGAAAAGCTTTCAACCAAGTATAACGGCGTTGAGACAAAACGCAAATTCATATCCAACGACGTGTACGCGCTCTTCGATATTCCGTTCGAAAACTGTCTTCTGGACGAGATAGCCGAGCACAAATTCGAGAGCGGAGCGTTTCCTGTTTACGCGCACTATGACGAGATTTTAACGGCGCAGTACGGCGACTATATGACGCCCCCGCCCGAGAGTGAAAGGGTGTTTTTGCATACGAACGCGGAGTGACTTAACTTATGAAAATATTACTTATCTGCACCACTTCGTGGTCTGTCGCAAATTTCAGAAAATCGCTGACAGAGAAACTGCAAAGCGAAAATTTCGAGGTGGGGGCGGTAGCTTTCGACGACGAATGCAGACAGGCTATAGAGGAAAGGGGAGTTAAATTTTACTGCGTAAACGATTCCAACCGCGGCACGAACCCCTTTAAAGTGCTGTCGTTAAAGAAAAAATATCTGAAAATTATCAAAAGCTTTGCACCTGACGTCGTGTTCACGTTTATGATGAAGCCGAATATTTTCGGCGTGCGCGCGGCGAAAAAAGCGGGCGTCAAAAAGATATATTCTATGGTCGAGGGCGGTGGCGACGTGTTCATAAACAACGGCTTGAAGTGGAAGCTTATCCGTTTCGCCGTATGCAAGATGTACAGAAAGTCGTTTAAAATTCCGCGCAAAGTGTTCTTTATAAACAACGACGATAAAGCTGAGTTTATCTCCCGCGGCTTGGTTAAAGAACCTCAATGCGTGGTAATACCCGGTATAGGCGTCGATTTGGAGCGCTTTTCTTACAGACCGATAAAAAATTACCGAACGTTTTTGATGATAGCGCGAATGCTCAAAACCAAGGGAGTTATGGAGTACTGCGCGGCGGCGCGCGCCGTCAAAAGCAAGTACCCCGACGCAGTGTTCAACTATCTCGGCGGCGAGGGCAACGTTACCGTTGCGGATATTCAGGAGTATATCGACGATAAGAGTATAAATTATCTGGGCACGACCGATGACGTCCGCCCCTATATAGAGGACTGCGCGGTGTACGTTCTGCCGTCGTACAGGGAGGGTATGCCCGTCAGCGTTATGGAGGCGGAGGCGGTCGGACGAGCCGTCATTGCCACAAACGTGCAGGGTTGCAGAAGCGCGGTAAAGGACGGCTACAACGGCTACCTTGTCAAAAAGGGCAGTGCGGAGGAGCTTGCCGAAAGAATGATTTTCTTCCTTGAGAACACCGGTAAAACCGAGGAAATGTCAAAGGCGAGCAGAGCTTTGGCGGAAGAAAATTTCGATAAGGACAAAATAAACGGAAAAATTCTCGGCGTGGTGGAGTCGTAAATGCTGTTTTCGGTAATAGTACCCATATACAAAGTTGAAAAATATTTGCGGCAGTGCGTCGACAGTCTTTTAAGTCAGACTTTTTCCGACTTCGAGCTTATATTAGTTGACGACGGCTCGCCCGATAGCTGCCCTGAAATATGCGACGAGTACGCCGAAAAGGACGAAAGGATTAAGATTATCCACAAGCAAAACGGCGGACTTGTTTCGGCAAGAAAGGCGGGCACGCAAATTGCGCAGGGCGACTATATAATCGCCGTCGACGGCGACGACTGCGTAAATGTGAAAATGCTCGAAACGGTCAACGGAATACTGTCCGAAAAGCGTTACGATATCGTATGCTTCGGTTACGATACCTACCCCGAGGGCAATAATAATATTAAGCCTTCTTATCGCGAGGGCGCTTACGATAAAGAGCAGATAGAAAAGGAAATTTACCCCACGCTGATTACGGGCATAGACGGCAAAAGGTTTCCGCCGTCCGTCTGGGGCAAGGCGTTTAAAAGGGAACTCGTCGCGCCCGTACAGCTCGACGTTCCCGATAAAGTAAGTATAGGCGAGGACAGCTGCGTTTCGTACGTGGCGGTATATAAGGCGGACAGCCTTTATTTCTCGCATGAGAAGCTGTATTATTACAGAGTGGACAATCAGTCTTTAACCCGCGGCAAAAAGAAATTGTTCAGTTGGGACGAGCCCTTGTGGCGGGCGGACTTCTATTTTAAATATCTGCCGAAAGAGCAGTTCGGAGAGCAGGTGGCAAGGATAACGGCACATTCATTTTTCAACGTTGCGGTGTCGGTTATAAGGGTAAAGAAATACCGCGAGGCGAAAAGAGAGATAAAGCAAAAGCTTTCCGAAGCGCGGGTAAAGGAAATTCTGAATAAAGCGCAGTTTAAAAGCAATAAAAAAGAGAAGCTTGCGCTGTATTGCTTAAAGCATAAGAGCACGTTTTTAATTAAGCTTATTTCAAAGGTGATATAAATGAAGATAGCGTTTGTGTTCGACGGACTGAGCTTCGGCGGAATAGAGCGGGTCGGTATAGACTATATAAGGCTCTGTAAGCAGATGGGGCACGAGGTCGACGTCTACAACTTAACGCCCAAAGATAACCAACTTGTAGGGCAGTTGCCCGAGGGCGTAAAATATTATAAAAAGCGGCTTTCGACCAGAGCATGCCCCGAAATTTACAGCTACGGCGTGCAGAAATGGTGGTGGGGCAAGTACGCCTATGCGATAATGTCCCCCTTCGTAACGCTCGGGCAAGCTGTAAAAAAGCTGTTTACAAGGCGGCGCAAATACGACGTTGCCATCGCCTTTGCGGGGCATATCAACGATTTGTCGTTCGTTGCGAAAAAGTTCATTAAAGCTGACAAAAAGGTATGCTGGTGTCACGGAAATATTTTATCTTATTTCGCAATATGTGACGCATATCCCGTGCTGTATAAGAAGATTGATAAGTTTGTCGTGCTGTCGTCGGCGGGGCAAAAGGATATTTACGCCGGGCACAGATATATGTACGGCAAAAAGATTTATAAGATATATAACCCCACGTTTATCGGTGAAAAGCAAGTGGACGAACGGACTGTAAGCGAGCTGAAAGATAAGTACGGCGATTTCATTTTAATGATAGGTCGGTTCGATACGAGAAAGGGTCACGATATCGCAATCCGTATCGTAAAGAGATTAAAGGAAAACGGATTGGAAAAACATATAGTTTTTCTCGGCGACGGACCGACGTTTGCAGATATGCAGGCGTTTGCCAAAGAGCAGGGTGTGGACGGGCTGTGCCGTTTCGAGGGCACAAAGTCCAACGTCTGCGACTATATAGCGGCTTCGCATATCAATCTTTTGTCAAGTCTATGGGAAGGGTTGCCTACGGTTATCGTGGAGGCAATGACTTTGGGCAAGCCTTGCGTTATGACAAATACAGACGACGGAGAAGCTTCGGGCGGCGGCAAATACTGCAAACTGACGGAAATAGACGATATTGACGCTTTGACTAAAGCGTTGACCGAGCTTTATACAGATAAAAACGAGTACGAAAAATACTGCAAGTTGTCGCTTGAAAGAGCGGAAGATTTTACTCCCGAAAAAATAAAAGAGCAGTTGAAAGTGTTGCTCGAGGGCTGAACTGTATGGTAAAAATTTTACATTGCGTAAGCGTTATGAACAGGGCGGGTCAGGAAACCTTTTTAATGAACGTCTTCCGCAATATCGACAGAGAAAAATTCACGTTCAATTTCCTTTGCACGCGTAACGAAAAGGGAGATTACGACGACGAGATTTACGCGCTCGGCGGTAAAATTTTTTATCTTGAACGAAGCACCAAAATGGGCAGGATAAGCTCTTATCTAGAAAACAGAAAAAATCTTGTCAAGTGGTTTAAGGCGCACCGCGACGAGTACGATATCGTGCACCTGCACACTTACCACAATTTAGACGTGTATAAGCATTTGTGGGCGGCAAAGCGCGCTAAGGCAAAGATTGTGATTCACAGTCATAACACCAGCGGACCGCACGCAAAACTGCACAAATTCTTAATTCCCGCCTGCAATTCGTACCGCCATACCAAGCTTGCGTGCTCGACGGAAGCGGGTAAGTGGCTCTACGGAAAAAATGGCAAGTTCACGGTAGTAAATAACGGAATAAACTTAAAAAATTTCGCGTTCGACGAAAAAGTGCGCAAGCAGTACAGAGAGGAACTTTCGCTCGACGGATATACCGTGCTCGGGCATATAGGGCGGTTTAACGAACAGAAAAATCACCGCTTTTTAATCGATATTTTTAATGAATACCATAAGCTCAACCCCGAATCTAAGCTCGTTTTGGTAGGTCAGGGCGGGCTGGAAGAGGAAATAAGGAAAAAGACGGAAAGTCTGGGCTTGAGTGATAGCGTACTGTTTCTCGGCGTAAGGGACGACGTGGAAAAATTAATAAGCGCCTTCGACTGCTTTGTGTTCCCGTCGCTCTACGAGGGGCTTTCGGTCGTGGCGGTAGAGGTTCAGGCGAACGGTCTTAAAGCGTTTTTAAGCGATACGGTTTCGCCCGAAACGGTATTGAATGAAAATGTTAACCTTTTGCCTATCACAGACAGTAAAGTCTGGGCGGACGAAATAGCTTGCGCCGATATGAAGAGAGCGGGCAAGTTGAACGTGGAAAAGTTCGACGTAAGCTTTACGGTAAAACAGTTAGAGGAAATTTACGCAAAAATAGCGGCAAAGTAAAATGGATAAGAAAAAAGCGTTACTGAACGTAGGGGTCTCCATAGTGTTTAAGGTGTTGGTACTGGTTGCCAACATTTTATCGCGCAGATTTTTAATTCAGTATATTGGCGAAGAGATATTGGGTTTAAACGACCTCTACTTATCTATTATAAACGTGCTTTCCGTGGCGGAACTCGGCATAGGTACTGCAATTTCGTTCAGTATGTACCGCCCCATAGTCGAAGGGGATAACGCAAAGGTTGCCGCACTCTACAGACTGTACACAAAACTGTATTTAATAGTTGGCGGCATAATTTTAGTGGGCGGCTGTGCGGTAATGCCCGCGCTGCCGTATCTTGCAAAGGGACACGAAACTGCGGGCGTAAATTTATATTTAACTTACGGCTTGATGCTGATATCTGTCGTAATGTCGTACGTTTACAGTGCACAGACGTCGCTTATCAACGCATATAAAAATGACTATATAACAACTACAATAACCTCTGTTGGCTCGTTATTGCTACGCGCCATACAGATAGTCGTTACGATTTGGCTGAAATCGTTCGAGGCGTATCTTGCCTGCCGTATATTTACGACGGGTTTACAGTGGTTGGTTACGGCGATAATAGTCAAAGTCAAGTACGGCGGAGTAATCAAGCTAAAAGCCAAGCTTGACGCCGAAAGTAAGAAGGAAGTTACAAAGAGCATAAAGGCTATGTTTATGCATAAAATCGGTGGCGTTCTGGTCAACAGTGCCGACAGCCTGATTATTTCCGCGTTTATCGGCGTTGTGATACTCGGTAAATATTCCAATTACACGACGATTATGACATCTATGGTCGGGTTCATAAGTATGGCTTTTACTCCGCTGACGTCGGTGATGGGGCATATGTGCGTCGAAGAGGACAGCGCCACCGCGCAGCGGTATTTCAGATTTTTCCACACCATCAACTTCATTTTAGGCACGGTTTTCTTTCTGGGATATTACGCTGTAATAGATAATCTAATATCAATACTGTTCGGCGCAGACCTCGAATTGAGCAGAGCGGTAGTGTTTGTGGTAACGATAAACTACTTTGTCAGTTTTATGCGGCAGGCAACCCTTTTGTTTAAAGATGCGACGGGCACATTCTATTACGACCGCTGGAAGCCCCTTTGCGAGGGCGTATGCAACGTCGTGCTTTCAATAATTTTCGTGCTTGTGTTCCCCGAAGATTTCAAAGTGGTGGGCGTAATTGTCGCAACTATAATTACGAATATTTTAATTTGTCACGTTGTCGAGCCTTACGTTTTATACAAGCACGCATTCCACGCGTCGCCGAAAAGATATTATATACGCAACTATATTTGCATAGCGGCTTTCGCGGCGGTATTGTTTGCGACGCATTTCTGTATGGTCGATATCGACAGTAAATGGTTGCAGTTCGTGGCCAACGGCTTTATAGCGGTGGGTATAGCATTAGTGCCCTGTTTGGTCGCAATACTGCTCAATAAAGACTTTATACATTATTTTAAACAATTCAAAGACAGAAGAAAAGCTCGGGCGAATACCGAAGCGCCCGAAGTGGGCGAAACGCTCGAAAAGAGCGAAGCGGTAACCGTAGAAGAGGTAAACGTAGTCGAAATGGACGGGGAGCAGTCGGAATGAAAAAAATAGCAGTAACCGGTTATTACGGAACGGGCTCTTCCGCCGTGATTGATTTGCTTGCGGAGGTCGAGGGCGTAAGCTGCGCCCTGGGTATCCGCTACGAGCATACCAATTTAAACTGTGCGGGCGGTTTGTTCGATTTGGAGGCGCGCCTTTTTCACGACAACGCCGACTACTACAGCCGCGATATCGCCTTGAACGATTTTTATAACGAGATGTACAAGCAGTACCGCTATAACTTCGGGTGGTACGGCTCGTACAAAAAACTGCTCGGCAAAAAGTATATGGACAGCGTGAACGCGCTTATGGATAAAATCTCGGTAAGCGGCGATAAAAATTGCCTTGCGCACACGACGAAAACGCGGTTTTCGTTAATTAAGGCTACGTTGCAGATTGCGGCAAAGATTTTCTTTAAAAGAAGGTACGGCGTTTTAGGCTGTAAATACGTTCACGACAAAGACCCGCAGCGCTTTTTGACCGCCTCTCACGAAGAGTTTATGAAAGAGGCGCGCGCGTTCGTAAATTCGTATTTCGAAATGTGCCGGAAGGGTAACGACGATATGTTGTACGACCATCTGCTTTTCCCCGAGCAGAGCAACGTCGTAGAGCGCTTTTTCGACGACGATTTCCGACTTATCGTAGTCGACCGTGACCCGCGCGACATCTATATTTCGGACAAATATTTCTGGAGTACGCCCAAGTACGGCTGTCAGACAATACCCATGCCGCGCGATATTGACGGCTTTTGCGATTACTGGCTTGCAATGCACGAGCGGGCGGACAAGCAGCGCGGACAGAAAAATATTCTTTTCGTGCAGTTCGAAGATTTAATTTACAACTACGACGAAACGGTTAAGAAAATATTCGATTTCTGCGGGATAGAGGGCGAAAGGCATACCCGCAAAAAACAGGTGTTCGACCCCGACAAGTCGATAAACAACACTCAGGTCTTCAATATTGTCGACGGCGCGGACAAAATTTGCGCGCGCATCGAAGAAAAACTGCCCTCGCTGATTTACGAATTTCCGTACGACCGCAGGGCAAAGGCGGAAAACGTTTTCGATTAAAAGGTCACTCAATGAACGAGATTCAACAAAAACTACTTGAAATAGCCGAGGAAATAAAGAGGGTATGCGAAAAACATTCCATAAAGTATTTCCTCGATTACGGCTCGCTGCTCGGCGCCGTCCGTCATAAGGGCTTTATCCCCTGGGACGACGATATCGATTTCTGTTTGCCCCGCCCCGATTACGAAAGGTTTACCGAAATCTGTAAGACCGAGCTTTCGGAGCGCTTCGCACTGCGCACAATAGGCGAGAGCAATTATATCTACTATTTCAATAAGGTAGACGATAAAACGACTACTTTGATAGAAGATTTCAACCGCCACAGCGATTACAGGGGCGGACTGTACGTCGATATCTTTCCGCTTGACGGCTTGCCAGAGGGGAAGGCGGCAAGGAAGAGGTTTAAGCGCAAGTGCAGGCGGCTGAGCCTCAGGGCAAATCTGGCGCTTTTAGATTTCACGGCAAAGAAATACCCGTGGTACAAACGGCTGATAATCTCGCTGTTTAAGCACGCCGACGGCAGAAAGTATTTGTTAAAGCTTGACAAGCTTTTGAAAAAGTACGACTATGAAAGCGCGGAGTACGTTTGCTCGGACATAGTACACGGCGTCCCCGTGCCGAAAAAACTTTTCGAGCAATCGGACGAATACGTTTTCGAGGGCGTCACCTTTGCTTCGGTAAAGGATAGCGACGGATATTTGACCGCGCTGTACGGCGACTATATGACGCCGCCTCCGCCCGAAAAACAGGTGAGCAACCATTACTATACTTTGGATATGAATAAACCTTACACCGAATAAAGTCAGGAGAAAATAATATGGAAATTAAACGCAACGTTTTGTTAAATCCGGGACCGTCTACCACGACCGACACCGTAAAGCTGGCGCAGGTTGTGCCCGATATATGTCCCCGCGAAAAGGAATTTGCGGGTATGATGAAGGGCATTCGCGAAGATTTGGTTAAAGTCGTGCACGGCAAGCAGGACGAGTACACGGCGGTGCTCTTTTGCGGCAGCGGCACGATAAATATCGATATCTGCCTCAATTCACTGCTCCCCGCGGACAAGAAAATTCTCGTTGTAAATAACGGCGCGTACAGCACGCGTGCGGCGGAAGTCTGCGCGTACTATAACCTGCCGTACATCGATTTGAAGTTCCCGGTAGACGAGCTTCCCGACCTTAAAAAGGTGGAGGAAACGTTAAAGCAGAACCCCGATATCGCGCTGGTGTATACGACTCACAACGAAACGGGTACGGGCATACTCAATCCCATAAGGGAAATAGGCGCGCTCGCGCACAAGCACGGCGCAATTTTCGTCGTGGATACGACCTCGACCTACGCAATGCGCCCGATAAACGTTTACGAGGACAATATAGATTTCTGTATGGCTTCCGCGCAGAAGGGCATTATGGCGATGACGGGTTTGTCGTTTATCGTCGGCAGGCGCGCGATTGTCGAGGCGAGCAAGGACTATCCCAAACGCTCGTACTACTGCAATCTGTTTTTGCAATACGACTTTTTCGAGCGGACGGGCGAAATGCATTTTACTCCGCCCGTGCAGACAATTTACGCAACGGTGCAGGCGCTCAAAGAGTACTTTGCCGAGGGCGAAGAGGCGAAGTGGGCGCGGCATACGCGCGTTTTCGAGGCGATACACGAGGGGCTTGAAAAGCTCGGCTTTAAAAACGTAATAAAGCGCGAATGGCAGGCGGGACTGGTCGTTTCGGCAATATATCCCGACGATAAAAACTGGAACTTCGAAAAGGTACACGACTACTGTTACGAGCGCGGGTTTACCATTTACCCCGGTAAAATTTCGACGACCAACACGTTCAGACTGTGCGCACTCGGCGCAATCGACGTGCAGGATATCAAAGATTTCTTCGTCGTATTCGAAGAGGCGCTGAAAAAGACGGGCGTAACCGTACCCGTTGTATACAACAAGTAAAGGAGAAAATTATGAAAAAGGTATATACTTGCTTTTGCACCGACGTCATTCACGAGGGGCACTTGAATATCATAAACGAGGCGAAAAAATACGGCGAGGTGTACGTCGGCGTACTCACCGACGAGGCGATGATAAGATTTAACAGATTTCCCGCCGTATCGTTCGAAGAGCGCGTTGCAATGGTAAAAAATATCGAGGGCGTCAAAGAGGTAATAGTTCAGCGCGAGATTATGTACGACAAGGTTATAAACGAGCTGAAGCCCGACTACGTTATCCACGGCGACAACTGGAAAAGCGGCACTATGAAAGCCATTCGCGACAACGTCGAAAAGCTTTTAAAGGAACTCGGCGGCGACAGAAAGATTATCGACGTGCCCTATACCTATAACGAAAACGTCAAGAGGACGGACGCGAAAATCAAGGAAAAGTTGGCTATGCCCGAGTACAGAAGAAAGAGGTTGAAACAGCTTTTGAAACTGCGCCCGATAGTAAAAACTATCGAGGTACACAGCGGACTTACGGGACTTATCGCCGAAAAAACGGTCGTAGAGCACAACGGCGAATTTGACCAGTTCGACGCAATGTGGGTAAGCTCTCTGTGCGATTCGACGGCAAAGGGCAAGCCCGATATCGAGCTTGTCGATATGACCTCGCGTTTCAGAACGATTGACGACGTTATGGAGGTTACGACAAAGCCCATAATTTTCGACGGCGACACGGGCGGTCTTACCGAGCACTTCGTGTACACCGTGCGCTCGCTCGAGCGTATGGGCGTTTCGGCGGTAATTATCGAGGACAAGACGGGTTTAAAGAAAAATTCGCTGTTCGGCACGGAAGTCGCGCAAACTCAGGACACTATCGAAAACTTCTGCGAGAAGATTGCCGCGGGCAAAAAGGTTCAGCTTACCGACGACTTTATGATTGTCGCGCGTATAGAGAGCCTTATATTGGAGCGCGGAATGGAAGACGCGCTTAAACGCGCCCACGCTTACGTCAAGGCGGGCGCGGACGGAATTATGATTCACAGCCGCAAGAAAGACCCCGCGGAGATTTTAGAGTTCTGCGATAAATTCCGCGCCGACAATAAGGAAACGCCCATTGTCGTCGTGCCTTCGTCCTTTAACACGATAACGGAGGCGGAGCTTGCCGAGCACGGCGTAAACATAGTAATATACGCCAACCAGCTTACGCGCAGCGCGTTCCCCGCAATGGAGCAGACGGCAAAGGATATTTTGAAATATCATAGAGCGCACGAAGTCGATTCGCGCCTGCTTCCCATTAAGGACATAATTTCGCTTATCGAGGAACTGTAAAAAGAGTATGGCAAACGCAATTATAATGGCGTCGGGACTGGGTACGAGAATGCGCCCCTTGACCGAAAAAACGCCTAAACCGCTCATAAAAGTATTGGGCAAACCGATGGTCGAAAGCGTAATCGACGCGCTCAATGAAATAGACGTCGGGCACATTTACGTCGTAGTGGGCTATCTTAAAGAACAGTTTAAGTATCTTACCGAAAAGTACGGCAACGTAAGCTTAATCGAAAACCCCGACTACGAAAGGGTTAACAACATTTCGTCGATATATTACGCGAAAGACGTTCTTTTAAAGGGCTGTACCTATATCTGCGAGGCTGATTTGTACGTTGCAAATCGAAAGCTGTTCTGCGCAGACTTGCTGCAGTCTTGCTATTTCGGCAAGTTCGTTAAAGGATATTCGGGCGACTGGGTGTTCGACACCGACGAAAACGGGCTTATAACGCGCGTCGGCAAGTGCGGAACGGATTTATACAATATGGTAGGTTTATCCTATTTTACCGCCGCGGACGCGGAAATTTTATCGCGCAAAATCGGGCAGGCGTACGGGCAGACGGGGTATGAAGCTTTGTTCTGGGACGACGTTGTAAACGACAATTTATCCGAGTTGAAACTGCGCGTTCACGCGGTGGGAACGGACGATATTTACGAAATTGACACGGTTGAAGAACTGAAAGCCATTAACGGTGAGGAATAAAAAATTATGAAAATCGAAAGCTTTATACAAGCGTTAAACGCCGACTTTTTCACGGGTGTGCCCGATTCGCAGCTCAAATCGCTGTGCGACTATCTTGTCAACACGTACGGCACGGATACCAAGCACCATATAATAGCCGCTAACGAGGGCAACTGCGCGGCGATAGCGGCGGGTTATCATCTGGCAACGGGGAAAGTGCCCGTCGTGTATATGCAAAACAGCGGCGAGGGCAATATTATCAACCCCGTGGCTTCTTTGATGAACGACAAAGTTTACGCAATTCCCTGCATTTTCGTCGTCGGCTGGCGCGGAGAGCCCGGCGTTCACGACGAGCCTCAGCACGTCTATCAGGGCGAAGTTACGGTTAAGCTTTTGGAGGATATGGACGTAAAAGCGTTCGTTATCGATAAGAGCACTACGGACGGCGAGCTCGGCGGTATGGTAAAGGAGGCGCAAGCAGTTTTATCCAAGGGTAAGCAGGTTGCGTTCGTCATTAAGAAGGGCGCGCTCGAATACTCGGAAAAAGTCAAGTACGCAAACGCCAACGCTATGAGCCGCGAAGAAATAATCAGGCACATAGTTGCGGTAAGCGGCGAAGACCCTATCGTTTCAACGACGGGCAAGGCTTCGAGGGAGCTGTTCGAAATACGCGAGGCAAACGGTCAAGGTCACGGCTACGACTTTTTGACGGTCGGCTCTATGGGGCACAGCTCGTCGATTGCGCTGGGTATTGCGCTTCAGAAACCGGACAAAAAGGTGTGGTGCGTAGACGGCGACGGCGCGGCGCTCATGCATATGGGCTCGATGGCGGTAATGGGAGCAACCTCGCCTGATAACCTCGTGCATATAGTCATAAATAACGGCGCGCACGAAACGGTAGGCGGTATGCCGACCGTTGCGGGCAAGATAGATTTGACGGGCGTTGCCAAGGCTTGCGGCTATAAGAGCGCGGTAAAGGTGGAAAGCTTTGACGAGCTCGACGCCGAGCTTAAGAAAGCAAAGGCGAGCAAAGAGTTATCGTTTATTGAGGTGTTGAGCGCGATAGGCTCGCGTGCCGATTTGGGGCGTCCCACGACTACGCCCGTACAGAACAAAACCGACTTTATGAAAAATCTGAAGTCGTAAACGGATTTATACTACAAAGGCACATTCGGGAGATATGGAATGAAGAGAGTTTTGCTGCTTGTAAAAACCATAACGAGCTTCGGCGGCGCGGAGCGTATGTGCGCTTTCTTGACTAATGTGCTTCGGAGCGGTGGGTATGAGGTTGACGTAGTTGCAAAATTCCCGCCGACAGGTGGTTCGGAAACATACGCTTTCCCTATTGACAAAGACATAAAAATCTACCCGTTGGCAGATATTATAGGCAATCAGTTTGAGTTTAATTTTTTTGAAAAGGTATATAAAAAGTTAAATAGTATATTCGGGATTTTTAATCATAAGTGCTTCAGTCGGTTAAATGCTTTCTTTCATGTGCCGGTTAGGTACCGTAAAAAGCTTATTAAATTTATTAATGACAATAAGTACGACGCGGTAGTCGGAGTTGAAAGCTTTTTTTCAATGGTGCTCGGAATAATTTCGGATAAAATTTCCGCAAAAACATTGGGGTGGCAGCATTGTTCTTATGAAGCTTACTTTTCGAGTAAAAGTGTTGGGTTTTGGCATGAGGATTATCTTGCGCATTATGCTTTTGCACAATTAGACAAATATATAGTTTTAAATGAAATTGACCAAAAGAAATATAAAGACCGGTTTGGTTTAGATACTCAGTATATTTACAATCCTAAGAGCTTTGAAAGTGAAAGAGTGTCGAACTTGAATAACACGCAATTTTTAGCGGTTGGCAGATTAGCGGAAGAAAAGCAGATAGATAAAATTATACAAGCTTATTATATTTACAGCCAAAATGTAAAGGAGTCTTGGGAATTGCTAATCGTCGGAGATGGCTACGAAAAAGAAAAATGTCAAAAGCTTATAGAAGAATACAACTTGCAAGATAAAATTATTTTGCATCCTTTTATTAAAGAGGTTAAAGAGTTGTATTTGCATGCTTCATGTTTTCTGACGGCTTCGAAATCCGAGGGCTTTGGTTTAACAGTTTTGGAGGCGCTGACCTGTGGTTGCCCCGTAATTGCTTTCGATTTGCCTGCTTATAAACCGATGTTGGAGAATAACGTGAACTCTATCATTGTGGAAATGAATAATGTGCAGAAATTCGCTTCGGCAATGGAAAAAATTTCAACGCAAGACGAATTGCGCGTGAAACTCGGGTTAAATGCAAAATTGAAGTCCGAGGAGTTCGGTTGTGATGTAATTGGTGCCCAATGGCTGGATGTTTTTGATAAATTATTAAATTAGATAAGGCTAAATATCGCAGTTTGGTAATATTCGGTTGAATGCTTTTTAAATGTTTTCTATACTGCAAGCCCCAATAAAAGCATTACGCCGGTTAAAATTATCAGAAACGAGAAATTGAAAGCGGAGAAAATCCCGAGATATTTTCCGCCCTTGCCGGGGTTGTGCGTGCAGTATTCTCTGAACGTGATAAGACTTGCAAGCGAGGAAATGAGCGTTCCGACCCCGCCGATATTCACGCCCACCAAAAGGGGAGCGTAGTTATCGGTAAACTGCGACAGAAGTATTGCGGACGGCACATTGCTTATTACCTGGCACGAAAGCACGCTGAAAAGCAGAGTGTTCAGGTTCAAAAGGTAAGAAAAGAAGGAGCGCACGGCTTCAATCCTTGCCATATTCCCCGCAAAGATAAAGAAGAAAACGAAAGTTAAAAGCAGCGGGTAATCGACGGCTAAAAGCGCTTTTCTGTCTACAATTAAAAGTACGAGCAGTATAACGGGCAACCCTATCCAATAGGGAATTACTCTGAATACCATAATTATCGAAAGCGTAAACAGCACAAGATACAAAGCAGTGCGTTTGGGTTCGGGTTTGGCGGTTTCGCCCTCGAAAACGAGCGGCTCTTTTTTTACGAAAATTAAACAGCACACCGTAATCAGAAGAACGGAGAGGGCAAAGGGTATTACCATAATGCCCATAAATTCGAGCGTGGGAATGGAAAAGTTCGAATAGAGATAGAGGTTTTGCGGGTTGCCGAAGGGCGTGAGCATACCGCCGAGATTTGCCGCTATGTTTTGCATAACGAAGGTGAAAATCATATACTTTTCCGTTTTGGTATTTGTAAGAACGAGAAAACCGAGCGGCAGAAAAGTCAGAAGCGCCATATCGTTGGCAATGAGCATAGAGCCGATAAAGGTGATATAGACGAGAGCCAAAACGGAGCTTCTCGCCGTCTTGAAAATTTTGACCGTTCTGTCGGCGAGGAAGTAGAAAAAGTTGACGTTTTTCAGTGCGCAAACGATAGCGAGCACGGCCCAAAGACAGGATAGCGTGCGCAAGTCGAAATATCCCAAATATTGACTGTCGGGCGGAACAAAAAACATCGTTACTATTGCAAGAAGAAGAGCAATCAGCATAACGATATTTTTGCGTGCAAACCTGCCCGTTTTTCGTAAAAACTCGCTTTTCATATGCTGTATTATATCACTAATTTAAAAAAAGCGTACTGTTTTATAGCGCATTACAACAGTAAATTGTAAAATTCGCAATTTTTTGTTTAAGGAGGTAATTATATGATTTACGTTACGGGCGATACGCACAGAACGGACTTACTTTACATACATAACTTTTGCGATAATCATCCCGAACTTACCAAGAGCGACTATATAATTATATCGGGCGACTTCGGCGGAGTCTGGGCAAAGGAAACGCTCGAAAGAGATTTGCAACCCTTTTCGGACTTGCCCGTAACCGTCTTGTTCGTGGACGGCAATCACGAAAATTTCGATTTGATAAACGCCTATCCCGTAGAGGTCTGGAACGGCGGAAAGGTGCACAGAATAAAACCCGACGTTATTCATTTAATGCGCGGGCAGGTGTTCGAGATAGAGGGAAAAACCATTTTCACTTTCGGCGGCGCGACGAGTATTGACAGAGATTACCGCGTCGAGGGCGAAAGCTGGTGGGCAGGTGAAGCGCCCACATATGAAGAACTCGACGAGGGTTTGGCAAATCTTAAAAGGTACGGCAACAAAGTCGACTATATAATCACCCATTCCTGCGGTGAGCGCGCTCTCACATATCCTAAGCTTAGAATTGCAGCAAGCATTAAAACGATGTGCCCCGAAAGTCATCTTTTGTCCAACTTCGAAGACATTGTTCAGTTTAAACACTGGTATTTCGGGCATTTTCATATCGACGCGAATTTGAGCGACAAATATACCGCGCTTTTGCATAACGTAGTGTGCTTAAACGATAAAACGGCAAAGTACAAAATTTCCGTGCTCGGCGATTCCATATCCACATATGTGGGCATAATCCTCCCGAATACGTCTATTACGATGAAGCCGCAGCTTATGAGAACGGGCTTTTGAGCGTGAACGATACTTGGTGGAAAAGAGTAATCGACGGCCTTGAAGGAGAGGTTTGCGAGAATAACTCTTATTCTGGTAGCTTTGTTTTCGGCGAGAACGAAACCGCCGCAAGCTCGGAAGAAAGGTGCTCGCATTTGCATAAGGACGCCGACCCCGATATAATACTCGTTTATATGGGAACTAACGATAGAGGGCACGGAATCGAATTCGGAAAGTTTTACGACGCTTATTGCACTATGCTTAAGCGGATAAAGAAAAATTATCCCTCCGCGAAAGTAGTGTGCGCTACGTTACTTGTGGGCTACAAGAAAAGTGAGGGCGACGAACACGACGCAGAAAAATTCGTTGCGGAGTTCGATTATAACAACGCTATCCGCGCCGCGGCGGAAAAGGAAGGCTGTATACTTGCAGACCTCGCCTCGTCGGGCAGGTGCTACGAAACCTTAGACGGATTGCACCCCACGAGAAACGGACACCGCCTGATTGCCAACCTTTGGCTTGAAAAGCTTACTTGCTTAAAACACTCATAATTCGACATAAACCCACATATATTTACCCAAGAGGGGTAATTATATGTGGGATATTCATATGCGCATACTTGCAGAAGCGGAGTATATAGTAAAGACAAATTCAACCGTGCGCGCCTGCGCGGGTCACTTTTCAATAAGCAAGTCCACCGTACATAAGGACGTAACCGAGCGGTTGGAGGAAATCGATAAAAAGCTCTTTGAAAGCGTGAGAGAGGTGCTCGACAAAAACCTTTCCGAACGCCATATCCGCGGCGGACTTGCAACAAGAAGCAAATACGAACGCGCAAGGAAAAATTTTTCATAAAAATTACACTTTAACGCTCGCTTTATAATTTGGCAATTGCTTTATATTATGATATAATTTATCCGGTATATTATTGCATAAGGTAAAGTATGGCTAATCTTTTGGGCATTGACGTCGGTTCGACTACCGTCAAGGTGGTTGCTATCGACGAGAGCGGAAAAATTTTATATAAGTCTTACGTCCGTCACTTTGCAAAGGTAAAGGAGACGGTGCTTTCCGAGCTTGACAACGTTTTGAAGAAAGCTCCCGCATCTTACAGCGCGTGCATTACGGGCAGTGCGGGTTTGGGGCTTTCCCAGCGCAGCGGCATTGCCTTCGTACAGGAGGTTCAGGCGGCGTTTACGGCAATCCGCAAGTACTATCCCGACGCAGACGCGGCGGTGGAGCTCGGCGGCGAGGACGCTAAAATCATATTCATTACCGGCGGCACGGAACAGCGTATGAACGGCAGTTGTGCGGGCGGTACGGGTGCGTTCATCGACCAGATGGCGACCCTTTTGAACGTTACCGTGCCCGAAATGGACGAGCTTTCGTTAAAAGCCGAGCGCGTTTATCCCATAGCCTCGCGTTGCGGCGTTTTTGCCAAGTCGGACATTCAGCCGCTTATCAATCAGGGCGCAAAAAAGGAAGATATTTCCGCTTCGATTTTTCAGGCGGTCGTAGACCAAACCGTTTCGGGACTTGCGCAAGGGCGCAGAATTAAGGGCAAAGTGCTCTTTTTGGGCGGACCTCTGCACTTTTTGAAGGGCTTGAAAAACGCGTTTAAAACCACCTTGAAATTGGATGACGAGCACGCGGTATTCCCCGACGACGCACCTTGCTTTATGGCTATCGGAGCGGCGCTCCATTCGGCAACCGTGCAGTCCAAAAGCTTGGAGGACATAATTTCCGCAATCGAAAATTCGGCGGGTAGCGAAGAGATAATAACGGGCGAGCCCCTCTTTTCGAGCAAGGAAGAGTACACGGCGTTTGTCGCCCGCCACCGCGCAACCGACCTTGAGTTCTGCGATATCCAGACCTACGAGGGCGGAGCATACCTCGGTATCGACAGCGGCTCGACGACTACAAAACTCATTTTAATCACGCCCGACTGCCGCATTCTGTATTCGCACTATCAGTCCAACAACGGACAACCCCTCGATATAGTTATCGATAAATTAAAGGAAGTTTTCAAGCTGTCGCAGGGCAGAATAAAAATTTTGGGCAGTGCGGTCACGGGCTACGGCGAAGATTTAATCAAAGCCGCAATCAAGGCGGACTTCGGCATTGTCGAAACGGTAGCGCACTTTAAAGCCGCGCTTCACTTCAACCCCAAGGTCGACTTTATAATCGATATCGGCGGTCAGGACATCAAATGCTTTAAAATCAAGAACGGCGCAATCGACTCGATTATGCTCAACGAGGCGTGTTCCTCGGGTTGCGGCTCGTTCATTCAGACCTTCGCCAGAGCTATGGGTATGGAAATAGACAAATTTTCCATCTGCGGACTGTACGCACAGCACCCCGTAGAGCTCGGCTCGCGCTGTACCGTGTTTATGAACAGCGCGGTCAAGCAGGCGCAGAAGGAGGGCGCGACGGTGGAGGATATCTCCGCGGGACTGTCCTCGTCTATCGTCAAAAACGCCATTTACAAAGTTATCCGCGCGGCGAGTGCGGACGAGCTCGGCGACAATATAGTCGTGCAGGGCGGCACTTTCTTAAACGACGCCGTTTTGCGCTCGTTCGAAAAAGAGACGGGCAAACAGGTTATCCGCCCCGGCATTGCGGGGCTTATGGGCGCGTTCGGCGCGGCGCTGTACGCAAAAGAGAACGTTCAGAGCGCAAGCGCTACGCTGGACGATACGGCGCTCAAAGACTTTTCCTACGTTTCCAAATCGACCAACTGCCACGGCTGTACTTCCAACTGCAACGTCAATATCATAACTTTCACCGACGGCAGCCGCTACGTTTCGGGCAATAAGTGCGAGAGGGGCGCGGGGCTCAAGCCCGCCTCGAACGAGCTCGACATTTATTCCTACAAGCAGGAAAGACTGCTTGCGAGCGTGGAGGGCGCTAAGGGCAAAAAGGGCAAGGTGGGCTTGCCGTTACAGCTTGTAATGTACGAACAGCTCCCTCTGTGGGCGGGCTTTTTCGAGAGCCTCGGCTTCGAGGTGGTTTTAAGCGAAAAATCGTCGCGAAAACTCTACTTTTTGGGACAGCACACGGTCGCAAGCGATACGGCTTGCTATCCCGCAAAACTTATGCACGGGCATATCGAAAGCTTGCTGGATATGGGCGCGGACTTCATTTTCTTGCCCTGCGAGAGCTACAATTTGGACGAGCACTGTTCGGTCAACCACTACAACTGCCCCGTCGTCGCGTACTATTCCGAGCTTTTAAAGGCCAACAACGAGCGGTTGACGGACGAAAACTTCATAATGCCCTATCTCGACTTGAACGTCGAAAAGACGACGGTTGCAAAACTGCACGCAACGTTTGCAAAGTACGGCGTTACAAAGAAGCAGATTGCAAAGGCTTTGAAGGTCGGGTTCGACAGGCTGGACAAATATCACGCGGACGTGCGTGCGCGCGCGGACTACATAATTAAAAAAGCGCGCGAAGAGGGCAAGCAGCTCATCGTGCTTGCGGGCAGACCTTACCATTTGGACAACGAGATTAACCACGGCATAAACAAGCTTTTAACTTCTTTAAACCTTGCGGTTTTGTCCGAGGACTCGGTATTCGACAGAGCGGAAAAGGTCAAGGTCAACGTTTTAAACCAGTGGACGTACCACGCGCGGCTTTACCGTGCGGCGCAGTACTGCTGTGAAAATTCCGATATAAACCTTGTACAGCTCGTTTCGTTCGGTTGCGGTATCGACGCGATAACCACCGACGAGGTGCGCTCGATTATGGAGAAGAACGGAAAGCTTTACACACAGATAAAAATCGACGAAATAAACAATCTCGGCGTTGTTAAAATACGTTTGAGGAGTATGCTTGCGGCTATTGTAGAGAGCAAGCGCGGGAAAAACGATGGAAGAAATTAAGACGGTGGACTACACCGACGACTATCCCAGATGGAAAGCCGAATACAAAAACACGCATAAAATACTCGTTCCCGATATGCTCCCGTGGCACTTTGCCATAATCGAGGAGCTGTTGAAGCAGGAAGGGTACGACGTCGAAATACTCAAAAACGACTCCCGCACGGTCATTGACGAGGGGTTAAAGCACGTGCACAACGACACGTGTTATCCTTGCCTTTGCGTCGTGGGGCAGTATATCGACGCGCTCAAAAGCGGCAAGTACGACGTGGAGCACACCGCGGTGCTGATAACGCAGTCGGGCGGCGGTTGCAGAGCTTCCAACTATATTCCGCTCATTCGCCGTGCACTTAAAGCAGAGTTCCCCAAAGTGCCCGTCGTTTCGGTCAATTTTTCGGGGCTGGAAAAGGACAGCTCGTTTCCGATGAGCTTAAAGCTTATGCTCAAGCTCGTGTACGCCATTTTCTACGGCGATACGGTTATGTGGTGCTACAACCAGACCAAGCCGTACGAGGAAGAGGCGGGCGCAAGCGATTTGGTGCGTGACTTCGTGGTAAAAGAGATTACCGAAAGCTTTAAAACCAAAAGTTACAAGCAGTTCAAGCGGATAAACAGTTTGATTATAAGTGCGTTCGGTGCGGTCAAGCGCAAAGCGGAAAAGAAGGTCAAGGTCGGCATAGTCGGCGAAATTTACGTCAAGTACGCGTACCTCGGCAACAACAATCTCGAAAAGTTCCTGCTTTCCGAGGACTGCGAGCCCGTCGTGCCCGCTCTTATGGACTTCGTGCTTTATTGCATAGTCAACAACATTAACGACGGCTATTTCTACGGCAGAAAGGGCTTTTTCTGGCAGGCGAACAAATTCCTGTACAAAATTCTGCACAAAAAGCAGAAAAAAATTATTTCCTACTTTGAAAAGGACGGCAATTTCGAGCCCATACACGACTTCGAGCATTTGAGAAAGTGCGCGGACAAGGTGTTAAATCAGGGCGTTAAAATGGGCGAGGGCTGGCTGATTGCGGCTGAAATGGCGGCACTTGCGGAAACGGGAGTGGGCAATATAGTCTGTGCGCAACCGTTCGGGTGCCTGCCCAACCACATAGCGGGCAAGGGCGTCGTGCGCACGTTAAAGACGGAGTATTCGGACGAAAATATAGTGGCGGTAGATTACGACCCGTCGGCAACGCGCGTCAATCAGGAAAACCGCATAAAGCTTATGCTCGCCACCGCAAGGGAAAATCTGAATAAATAAGGCGAGTTTATGAAAGATACTGATTTTTACGTGGTCGGGATAAACCGATTCGAAAAGGGATACGCTTACGGAGAAGTTGAAAACGACGCCGTTTATACTCAAAGTTGCGATAGATGTCCTAAATGCGGCAGACAAGTAGGCGCGTTTGAATGGGTCAGACCACATAATATAACCGTATCGTCCAAAAAGCTCGGTGATTTTATTTTCGGTGTTTTCGGTCCGTTTGCCGTCAGTGAAAAGGTAAAACAGACTTGTGAAGAAGAGGGGATTACGGGAATATCCGAGTTCTGCCGACTCGATAACATTCGTTTCGGAAATCAGACGATAGAACAAAAATATTACGTGGTAAAACCGAAAAGAATCGATGTGCGTCCCGAACCTGTAAAAGCGGATTATATGGATACGGAGGACCCGTATTGCGAAGTATGCAGTAAGGTGAACGGAAGCGTCTATGCCGACGTCTGGGGATATAAAATGAATGCGCGCAAAGTGACGGAATTTCCTGATTTATTTCAAACCTATACGAACGGTGAACAAACGTATTGCACGCAAAGGTTCGTCGATTTTTGTAAAAAATATAAGTTTACAAATTTTGAAACACATATAACGTCATTTCCAAAATACGCTACGCAAAGGTAGGGGAAAAACTGAATAAATAATAATTTTTTAAATCCTATGGAGGTATATTTATGGATTTATTGAAAAAAGGTATTGCGGAAGCAATCGGCACGTTCGTGCTCGTGTTCTTCGCCTGCGGCGTTGCCGTGGTAACGGGCGGTAACACTTTGCACGGCTGGGTTGCAACCGCGCTCGCATTCGGTCTTGTAATCGTTGCGATGGCTTACTCAATCGGCAGAATTTCGGGCTGCCACATCAACCCCGCGGTTTCGCTCGGTTGCCTTATCGCAAAGCGTATGACTGTAAAAGAGTTCTTCGTTTACGTCGCTTCGCAGCTTATCGGCGGCATTATCGGCGGTGTTGCGCTTGTCGGCATTGTAAAGCTCGGAAAAATCGACGGCATATTCGGCATAGGCAATGCTTGCAACAATGCGCTCGGTTACAGCGGCGAACTTAGCGAAATCACCGCCGGCGGCTATATCGGTGCGATACTTATGGAAATTGTTCTCACGCTTGTATTCGTATACGTTATTTTGAACGTTACTACCGAAAACTCGGGCGCGGGCAAGAAGGCGGGCATAATCATCGGCTTTACGCTCACCCTCGTTCACCTTTTGGGTATCGGCTTCACGGGTACGAGCGTTAACCCCGCAAGAAGCGTAGCAACCGCTGTTGCCGAGGCTATCTATAACGGCAATACCGACCCGCTTGCTCAGGTATGGATATTCATCGTTGCCCCCTTGATTGGCGCAGTTTTGGCGGCACTTTTATTCAAGGTTCTTCACAAAGAGAAGAAGGCGGTAGTTCCCGCAGGAGATGCAGGCGCAGAAAAGGAAGTTTCCGACTAATACATCAAGTAAAATGAGAAGCCCCGCGGCATACGCCGCGGGGCTTTTAAGCTTTGTAGTGATAAGTCCGATATCGCATTCGCAATTAAAGGACTCGGTAGCGGCGACACGCCGCTTAGTGTGAATATCTGTCCAACTTAACGTTTTGAATCGAAAGCTTAGCTTTTTCCACAATGTTTTCAGCGGTAAAGCCGAAGTGCTGGAACAGTTCCTTAGCGGGACCGGAAACGCCGAAGCCCGTCATAGTGATGAGTTCGCCGTAGTCGCGGCAGTACTTGTACCAGGCAAAGTGGCTTGCCGCCTCGACGCACACGCGCGCCTTGACCGACTTGGGTAAAACCTTTTCCTTGTATTCCTCGTCCTGAGCGTCGAAGATTTCCATGCAGGGGATAGAGATGACCCTTGCCTTGATATTTTCTTCCGCCAAAAGCCTCTTAGCTTCCATACAAGGCTCAACTTCCGAGCCTGTCGCAATGAGGAGGACGTCGGGTTCTTCGATTGTGCCCGCGATAACGTAGCCGCCCTTCAACGCCTTTTCGCCCGAGTTATGCTCGTAGCAAGGCAAATTCTGTCTGGTTTCAACGATAACGGTGGGCTTGTCCGAAGTGAACGCCGTAACGAACGCCGCCGCCGTTTCCTTGCCGTCGCAGGGGCGGATAACGTTTACGTTAGGGATAGAGCGCACCATAACGAGCTGTTCCATCGGCTGGTGCGTAGGACCGTCCTCGCCGACGCCTATCGAGTCGTGCGTCATAACGTAGACGACGGGCAACTTCATAAGACCGCTCATTCTGATACCCGGCTTCATATAGTCGGCAAACGAGAAGAAGGTCGAGCAGACCGCGCGCAAACCGCCGTGCAACTGAATGCCGTTGCAGATAGCGCTCATCGCGTGCTCGCGGATACCGAAGTGAATGTTAGAGCCCTCTCTGTGTTCGGGCGAGAAATACGCACTGCCCTTGATTTCCGTCTTGGTGGAAGGTGAGAGGTCGGCAGAGCCCGACATAATGTTGGGCGAAACCTTGGCAATCATATTCAAAATCTTGCCGCCGCAGCTACGCGTAGCCTCGGGCTTGTCGAAGTCGTAAAGACCGTTAATACTGCTGACGTCGATGTCAACGCCGCCCATAAACTGCTTGTACTGCGCCGCAAGCATGGGGTAAGCCTTTTCGTACTGAGCGAACAGCGCTTTCCATTCTTCTTCGGCTTTGCACTTGTCCTCGGCGATAGCAAGGCAGTGTTCCTTGACGTCGGCGGGAGCTTCGAATGGAGGCTGGGTCCAGCCGAGGTTTTCTCTGAGCTTTTGAACGTTAGCCTCGCCGAGGGGCGCGCCGTGGCAGTCCGCACTGCCTACAAGGGGCGAGCCGTAACCGATTTCCGTCTTGCAGATAATAATGGAGGGGCGTGTCAAATCGCTCTTCGCACGAAGAATTGCCGCTTTGAGAGCGCCGAGGTTGTTCGCGTTGTTTACGCGGATAACCTGCCAGCCCTGCGCCATAAATCTGGTCGCCGTGTCCTCGCTGAACGTATTTTTCATGTTACCTTCGATGGTAACGTCGTTGTTATCGTATAAGAGAATGAGCTTGCCGAGCTTCTGCGTGCCCGCAAACGAGCAAGCCTCGTAGCCGATGCCCTCTTCCAGACAGCCGTCACCCGTTAAAACGTAGGTGAAGTGGTCTACGACGGGATAGTCGGGGCGGTTGAAGAGCGCCGCAAGGTGCGCTTCGGCAACTGCGAAACCGACTGCGTTTGCCAAGCCCTGACCTAAAGGACCGGTAGAGGTCTCTACGCCCTCGGTCGTGCGGTATTCGGGATGCCCGGGAGTGATTGAACCGAGCTGACGGAAGTTTTCCAAATCTTCCTTGCTCACCTTGTAACCGAAGAGGTGCAAAAGCGAGTACAAAAGCATGGAGCCGTGACCCGCCGAGAGGACAAACCTGTCGCGGTTATCCCACTTGGGGTTCTTGTAGCTGAACGACAGAAAGTCTGCGAACAGCTCGTAACCGATGGGCGCAGCGCCCAGACAGATGCCGGGGTGACCCGACTTGGCTTTCTCGATGGCTTCCGCCGAGAGTACTCTTATTGTGTCAACGCTTTTCTGCTGTACTGACATAAAATTCTCCTTTTAACTTATGTGTTTATCGTAAAGGCTTTCCCGCCCTTTAAGACTTTTTATCTTCAACGAACTTTTTGAGCGTACCCGTAAAGAGGTAGGGGTACTTTTCCAAAAGGTAGTAAAGGCTCTTTGCCATTTTCTTGTTGCCGCCCTTTTCCATACTTGCAAAGTTGATGGGCATAACGGGGTCGTGCACGCTCATACGTATAAGAGCCCAGCCGCCGCCCTCGCCCTCGGGGAAGTTGATTCTCACACCCTCGTAGCCGTCGGGAGCAAGCGACCAGCGCTTGTCGTTCTTGGCAAAGTACCTGATTTCGTCAAGGATTCTTTCGCCCTCGCGCTTGAAGTTTTCCGAGTGCACGTTAAACCTTATGCGCACCTCGTCTTCCTCGACGGGAACTTTCAAATCGGCAATCAAATCGCTCAGTTTTTCCTTTTTGAGCGTCTGAGTGGTGTAAGCGATAAGCAGTTTGCATACGAGGTATGCGCCGTCGTCCAGATAATAGTTGTCGGCAAACGCCGCGTGACCGCTCGTCTCGATAGCAAGAGGGCAGTACTCGCCGTGAGCGTTGCGCCTTATCGCCTCCTCGATAACGTTTCTGTATCCGCGCTTGTATCTGATATGTTTGCCGCCGTGATTTTCTATAAATTCGGTAAGACCGTCGGTCGTCACGCTGTCGGTAACGATAGTGGCGGGCTTGTCCGCAAGCACCGTCGCCGCGGTGAGCGCAACAAGGTTGTCCCTGTTGATATGCTTGCCGTTGCCGTCAACTATTGCGGCTCTGTCAACGTCGGTGTCGAAAATAATGCCCAGCTCGGCTTTAGAAGTTAAAACCGCCTCGCTCAACGCCGCGATAGCCGCAGGGTCTTCGGGGTTGGGAGCGTGATTGGGGAAATTGCCGTCGGGCTCGGTATTGATACTGCCGTCGGTAATCGCGCCGAGCTGCTGCAATACCTTTTTGACGAAGAACCCGCCGACGCCGTTGCCCGCGTCAACGATAATGCGCTTGCCGAAGAGGGGGGCGGACTTGCCCGTGCCCGTTCTGACAAGGTTGACGAGCTTGCGGCAGTAGTCGTTCATATACGACTGCTCTATAACGTTTCCGAGCTTGCGGGGCAGAGCCGCGCCCTTTTCCGCAAGGTCGATAATTTCGTCTATGTCCTTGCTACTCAAACCGCCCTCGGGAGTAAAGAACTTAAGCCCGTTTCTGTCGTAGGGCAGGTGCGAGGCGGTAATCATAATCGAGCCTTCGCAGTCCCAGTCGCTTTCCTTTAAAAGCATAAACATCGAGGGGGTGGAGCTTACGCCGCAGTAAAAGAGGTTACAACCGCTTTCCAGAACGGCTTTCTGAACGGCGGAGTAGACCACGTCGCTCGAAATTCGCACGTCGTTGCCGACCGCTATATGCAGGTCGGTTTTGCCCGTCTTGTCCGACAGCCACTTTAAGTAGGCTTTGGTAATGTCAATAATCGCATTGACGGTAAGGGTGACTTCGCTGCCCTCTGTCTGAACTGCTATTCCGCGGATATCGCTTCCGCTTTTTAACGATTTGTAAGATTTCGTTTCCATAGTGAAACTATTATACAATATATCGGCTTTAATTTCAAGTGTTTAAAGGTAATTACACGCAAATTTAGGTTACATAATTTTTCCGTTAAAGAGCCCGCAAACACTTTATTTTTGATTTGCGGTGTGTTATAATAGCTCATATTAGATTACGTTTGTTTTGCAAGAGGAGAAATCTTTATGGCAAAGGACAGTTTTGTTGAAAATATAGCTGATATCGAAGCCGACTTTCCGCAGTGGTATACCGACGTCTGCAAAAAGACGCAGCTCGTCGACTACGGACCCGTAAAGGGCACGATGGTTATCCGTCCTTACGGCTACGCTATCTGGGAAAATATACAAAAGGAGCTCGACGCGCGTTTCAAGGCGACGGGGCATAAAAACGCTTACTTTCCTCTGCTCATTCCCATGAGCTTTATGACCAAGGAGGCGGAGCACGTCGAGGGCTTTGCGCCCGAGGTTGCGGTCGTAACCCACGCGGGCGGCGAGGAGCTTGCTGAGCCGTTGGTTGTCCGCCCCACGTCGGAAACGATAATCGGAAATATGTATTCCAAGTGGATACAGTCCTACCGCGATTTGCCCGTTTTGATGAACCAGTGGGCAAACGTAATGAGGTGGGAAAAGACGACGCGCCCTTTCCTCAGAACTTCCGAATTTTTATGGCAGGAAGGGCACACCGCCCACGCCACCGAGGAAGAGGCGGAAGAGGAAACCATGAAGATGCTCGGCGTTTATAAGGAGTTTGCCGAAAGCGTTTTAGCTATCCCCGTAATCTGCGGCAGAAAGACGGAAAAGGAAAAGTTCGCGGGCGCGGTTGCGACCTACGGTATGGAAGCGATGATGAAGGACGGCAAGAGCT
>CAYXTN010000003.1:0-62826 GCA_964468085.1 uncultured Clostridia bacterium
GGTGGACTGAAAATCCATATGTCGGCGGTTCGATTCCACCCCAAGGCACCACTTAAATAATTTAAGCGGTTTTGCTGGTGTAGCTCAACTGGCAGAGCAGCTGATTTGTAATCAGCAGGTTGCGGGTTCGATTCCAGTCACCAGCTCCATTCACCTTCAACGCCGCTAAAATAAGCGGCTTAAAATTTAATCTATGGGCGGTTTGCAGAGTGGCCAAATGCATCAGACTGTAAATCTGACGTCTCCGACTTCGGTGGTTCGAATCCACCACCTCCCACCACGAATTTAGCACCCTTAGGGGTGCTTTTTTCGTGGCGGGAGGTGGTTGTAAACAGTAGCCCGAGATATCGGTGGTTCGTGCGAGCGAGCAAGCAGTGATTAACAAATTGAAAAGCGCAAGGTTGACTTGCGAGCGACGCTTTGCCGAGGGTACCCCTTTAAGGGTTTCGGCAAAATCCACCACCTCCCACATTTTCACCTTTACACATGTCACAGTTCCAAAGTCTGTTTGCACTTTACTTGATATTTGTGCAAAATGATGATACAATTATTTAAATTTTGTTGGAGTAATGGCTATGGAAGTATTATACATTTTCTTATATATTCTAATTGGCGTAATAGTTATTACTTTAGCGTCGTTCATAATTTATTACATTCTAAAATGTCCATTTAAATACCCCTATTATACTATTACATTTGATATATCAGGAAAACGTTCCCCAAATATATTTGATTTGATTGATGGTTATATAAATACCCACGGTTTTTCTGACTTCTCAAAACATTTTATAATCGTTGAAAAATGGAAAAATACTTGTCAAACTCGTATTGGAAAGAGTAAATTAAAAAAACTGCGTACAAAACAATTGGGAAAAATTATTGACGATGAGCATATGTTTTGTTTTAAATTAATACGAAAACAAACTCGTTATAGACAGGTTAATTATGTAAAATCAGCGTATACAGTATATGTTACAATAGCTAAATATTCTTATAATTTTAACACGCTTCAACAAAGATTCGATGCTCTTTCTAAAATTGATTTCGAATGCACATTATCAGAATATAATTCAAAAGAACAACGTAAAAGAATGACAAAAGCATTGCGAGAAGAGATAGCATTACGCGATAATTATACTTGTCAGCTATGCGGAAAGTATATGCCAGACGGGGTAGGTCTCCATATTGACCATATTATTCCAATAACGAAAGGCGGAAAAAGTATCCCGTCAAATTTGCAAGTTTTGTGTTCAAAATGTAACGGGAAAAAATCCAGCAATTAAAGAAGTGTCATTCAATCAAAATTCGTTTCAGATTACTACCACCTCCAACCGGCAAAGGAGTTTAAACAATGAATAATAAAAATTACTTTTTAACAGCCGCAATAGCCTTCTATCTCATCTTTTTAAGTTCTCTCGTTCCTTTTCTTGCTTATATAACAACAAAATTTACAGCGTGGGCGATTATATGCCCCGTTGCTTTGATTTCGGCAATAGTTTTGACCGTTGTCTATGCCAAGCTGAGAAAAAAGGATAAAGCCATTTCAAAGTTTAAACAGGAACATGATTTCTTAACGAAAAAAACAGAACAAAAAGCAACCAAAGAGCTTGCGGGAAATAACAAGGTAAATCACGAGCTTGACAAGGCATTCGACGAAGCATTGAAAACAATTCAAAACAGAACCGATTTTCCCGCACCGAATATTATCAGGCTTGTCAACGAGAATATAGAGTTTTTTGCCGAAGGTCGGTACGTCTGCGAAAAAGATTTCAAAAACGTCCCAGGTCACCACTTTGCTTTCGAAATTAACAGCACCGGCTTGAAATATATGCCCGAAGACTATAACGACGTTTGCGACCTGGAGTCCGTCGGCGTGCTCGTTGCGGTCGGCTATCACGACGGCGAGCCGTTGGAAAAGTACGCGAACGACAACGGCATAATTTTGCAAGACACGTTGGAAAACTCGGTCGGGCAGACGATAGGGCTCAAAAGCGATAACGGGTACAGCTTTTACGTGCGCACCGCGGAATACGACGACGGAGATATCGGCTTTGTTAAAATTTTAAAATGCAAAGACGACGTTGTTACGGTTTACTTTATTGTGAACGTACCTTTCGGGCTGAACGGTATGGTCGAAGGTACAATCGAGCTGAAAAAAGAAACGGACGAAGACGCTCGCGACATTAATTCCCTCATAAGCAAAATAAAACGGAACCGATTTAACACGATAGACGTAAGCGACGAAGAAATCGAAGAGATTACGCAAGCCAACCCCTTCCTTCCCGAAAGCTATATCACGTTTTTGAAAGAAGTCGGCTTTGCGGATATGAATTGGATTGACGTAGGTCGGAATGCGAAAACTCCTACCAATTTATATGACGACGAAACGGAGTTTATCAAAGACATTCTGGCGGCCAACACAGAGCTGAACGTGGACGATTTCTATTTTATAGCCATTACGAATGACGATGATTATTACGCCTTTTCGAAAAACCCCGACGATAAAAAAGTTTACGTTATTACCGAAGAACCGTATAATTTAGACACGTACGAAAGCTTTGAAGAATTTATTTGCGAAATTTTAAACGCCTGATTATGAAAACAGAAAAAATGACGATTGACGATTACGAAAAAGTTTATTCCGTCTGGACGGCGTGCCGCGGCATGGGACTGAATAGTCTGGACGATTCGAAGGACGGCATTGCCAAATTTCTCGAACGCAATCCCGACACCTGTTTTGTTGCGAAAAATAGCGATACCGTTATCGGCGCGATAATGGTCGGCAACGACGGTCGCAGAGGTTATATCTACCACACCGCCGTCCACCCCGATTATCAGAAGCAAGGCGTCGGCAAGGCTCTGGTTGAAGCTGCCGTTGCCGCGCTAAAATCGCTCGGTATTAACAAGGTCGCTTTGGTCGTATTTTCACGCAACAAGAGCGGAAACAAATTTTGGGAAAAGGTCGGCTTTACCGCAAGGCAAGATTTGATTTACCGAAATAAAACCATCAACGAATTTATAAGATTTGACACGTAACGTCTTGCGTGAAAAGGAAAACTTATGACGTGTATAATTATCGCAATAATTGCGGTTGCCGCCATTGTGCTTTTGGCGAGCATAATAATTTTTATTCTCTTTCATTACGGAATGGTCATTTCTTATCAGCCCGTGAAGAAAGCCCGTGAAAATCAAATTCGCGTGGCTTGCGTTGGCGACAGCATTACCTACGGCTTTATGGTCAGAAACCGCCGACAAAACTGTTATCCCGCCGTTCTGAACAAGTTACTCGGCGAAAATTACTGCGTAAACAATTTTGCCTATACCAACCGAACGGCAATAAAGAGTGCCGACTATCCCTTAACGAACGAAAAAATTTACGGAAAAAGCCTTGCTTTCAAACCTGATATCGTCGTCATTCTTTTGGGAACGAACGACTCAAAAGCGAACAACTGGAACAAGGAAAAATTCGTCGCCGATTACGGTGAAATGATAGACGATTATTTATCGCTCGAAAGTAAGCCGAAAGTATTTGTGCTTATCCCTCCTCCCTTATTCGAAGTGCGCGGCAAGGTGTTGTACAAGCTTAGACAAGACGTAGTTGAAAACGAAATCGTTCCTGCCGTCAAACGCATTGCCAAAGCCAATGGTGCGGAGCTTATTGATATTTTCAGCGTTTTCGAAGGTCGGAACAAGCTCTTTGCAGACGGCGTTCACCCCAACGCCAAGGGCTGCAAGCTTATGGCGCAAGCAGTCTATAACGCTATAACTCCGCAATAAATGCAGATGCGCGACATTTACAATACGCGCGTATACGAAAACAAATAATAACGATAAAGGACGGGTTTAATACCCGTCCTTTTTTCCGCCCGTTATTCCAAATCAATCCCGTCAGTCAGTTCTTCAAAAGTAATTTCAAGTACTTTCAATATCCTCAATATATTAAACAGAGAGGGTTCGATTTTATCGCACTCCCATTCGCTTACGCGTTGCTGCGTCGTCTGTAATTTTTCGGCAAAATCTTTTTGACTTATTTTATTGTTTTTACGCGCATTTTTTAAATTCTGCCCAAAAGTGTTCATATAAAAATTTTACACTAAATGCAGTGTTTTTATTTGACATACACTAAATTTAGTGTTATTATTGAGATCAAAGAACACTAAGGAGAAAAATATGAATAAAGCAAGCATATCAGATATAATTTTATACTCAATCCAATATTTCGGCATAATTATTTTGCTTTTATGCTCCGTGATTTTTTTGAACGTTTCGGGAGAAATAAGCGCAATACTGACAGGCTGCGGATACATTGTGTACAGCGTAAGCCAAGCTATCAGAGTACGTGGTAAAAGCTCTCTTTCCATTGCGGTTTTCGGTCTTGTAATTTTAGCATTGGGGGTTGTTACCTATTTATTTGTAATCGGCACTCCCACTATCGATACGATTATCGGCTTTGTAATGAAGTGTTTAAGCGGGATATCAATATTGATTATAACAGCCGTTCAGCCTTTAATCGATTACAGCAAGCGTTTCGATATAAAAATTTCTTTAAGAAAATTAGTCAATTGGGCTTACCTGTTGATGCCGCTGTTGATTATTGCGGGCGCGGCTTTGACAATATTTGTGCAGTTTCTTTCTGATTTCAAATTTTACGTTATCACGATTATCGGCTGCGGCATTTGGTTGGCTTTAACCGTTTATACCGTTTATCTGATGATTACGCATGAATATGACGATTCTTTATTGGAAACGGAAAGAGCGATATTTAGGTATATAAGCAGAAACAAATAAATTACACTCAAGGAGAAAATTATGGAAAACAAGAAAAACGAAAGCGAAGTAAAAGGTTGCCCCTTCGTTTTACCCGAAGGTAAATGTTGCAGTTGTTACTGCGGTGACTGCACCTACTTTAATCCGCGAAAAACCTCTTTCGGTAAATGCTGGTGCGGGTACTACAAGGCTTATTCGAGAGTTTCGCACGATTTGGCTTGCGGTCATTTCGTTCGCGGATAAGTTCAGAGGTGATAATTTCTTACAGGACGCTCGAACAAATTAAAACCGCGTTTTTGAATGCGCCTATTGAATCGGGCGGTATAATCGGCAGCACGGGTAAAACAGTCGATACGTTTTATCTCGACGAGGATAACCATAACTACGATTGCTATATACCCGATACGGCTAAGCTTAACGCAAAAATAAAGGATTGGACTGAAAACGGTATCTCCTTTGCGGGGTTAATACATAGCCACGCAAACGGCTGCAGACAGCTTTCAAACGCCGATAAACAATATGCGATTGAAATTTTCAAAGCCGCAAAGAGGGCAGTCTATTTCCCGATAGTTACGGTCTGCAACGACGACGTCATTTTAACAAGCTATCTTATTAAAGACTTTAAACTTATAAAGGATAAAATTACGGTAACTGAAAATTAAATTATAAAGGACACCCTTTAAAGTGTCCTTTATTTCATTTTTTTGCCAGAGCGTAGCTTTCGTCTAACCGACGCACAAGCTCGTCGAACGGCGCCGAGCCGTCAAGCAGCATCGTCACCCAATGCTTTTTGTTCATATGGTAGCCGCGGAAACAGGTTACGTTGTCCACTGTCTTCTCGAGCTCGGTCGGGTCCATTCGCATATCGATTATCTCGACCATACCTTCCCTCTCTATCCCCAGCTTTTTGTACTGTATAGTTAGAATTGCCGCATACCACTTGCGGTTGTCCTTTCTGCGCCAGACGGCACAGTCGGGAAGCTTATCCCACAAATATTCAAGCTCGTCGCCGTACCTTTCCCGCACGTGTTCGATTAGCTTTTGCGTATGCGCGCCCTTAAACACCTCTCTTTCGAAACATTTTTCGGCTATATCTTCAAGCACGCCCGTATAGTCAGAGCGCACCTTACCGACAAACTCGCCGACTGCGCCGTCCACTAAAAACAGCGTGTACGGCTCTTCGGTTTCGGTATCGAACACCTCCGTTTCCACTTCGCCGCGCGCATTTATCCGCACTGTAAGGCGCATCTGGTTGTCGCAAATTTGCGTGCGGTAAACGTAACCGCCCTCTTCCGCCTCGAAGCCGAAGTCGGGCAACTTGCTTAAAACCGCTCTTTTGTATCTGAAAATGCTGTCCGTAAGTTTGTTCATACGTCTATTATAACTGATTTTATTGATTTTGCAACGGTATTGTGGTAAAATGAAAGCACTATGAATGAACGCGAAAAGATGATTGCAGGAAAAGTTTATGACGCGAGCGCGGACGGACTGCCCGAGCTCAGAGCAACGGCGCACAGGCTGTGTGCGGAGTTTAACGCAACTTTGGAAACCGAAGAGAACAAGCGCGGAAAAATTCTGCGCAAGCTCTTGCCGAACGCGGCGGAAGGCGTTTATTTGCAGGGACCGTTTTACTGCGACTATGGCAATAATATTAAAATCGGCAAAAATTTTTATGCGAATTTCAATCTCACGGTGCTCGACTGCTGTCCCGTGGAGATTGGCGACGACGTATTTGTCGGACCGAACGTATCGCTTTTAACTCCCGTCCACCCCTTCCGTTGGCAACAGCGCAACGCGCGCGTGAAGGCTGACGGCACGGTCTTCGATTACGAGTACGCCAAGCCCATTAAGATTGGCAACAACTGCTGGCTGGCGGGCAACGTGACGGTTATCGGCGGAGTGACTATCGGCGACGGCTGCGTTATCGGCGCAGGCAGTGTTGTTACGCACGATATTCCTGCCAACTCGCTTGCGGTGGGTAACCCTTGCCGGGTTATCAGGCAGATTACGGACAGCGACAATTTGGACGATATTAAAGATTGACAAAGCCTTTGAAATATTTTATACTATAGTAGTTGAATATTTCGGGGTTATAGCGCAGTTGGTAGCGCGTCTGAATGGCATTCAGAAGGTCAGGGGTTCGACTCCCCTTAGCTCCACCAAAATCGTCAGTAGTCGAACACTCGACTACTGACGATTTTTATGGGTTATGGTGTAAAAGCACTCCTGAGGGGGCGAACGTTGCTTGCAACGGCACGGAGCGCAGCGTAGTACTCCCCGCTCCACCAAACAAAAAACCGTGCAATAAGCACGGTTTTACAACATTTAATTTACCCCATAAAAATATTTGAGAACTTCTTCTGCCGCGGGATAATTTAAACGTTTTATTTCGTTTATTACATTATTTACGTCATATATCTCGTCAATGCATTCTAAACTGATTTTTTCTTCGTCAATTGTAAGTATTCCACCCCTTGCAACATTTTTTTCATTCTCGGGGCAGCCGCAAGAACCGATGTTTACGTACCACTTCTTATCAGACTGACAAATAAGCCTTTTATGGTCGTGACCGTAGCAAATTATTTCGCTGTCAACTTCTGAAAATAATTCTTCCAAATCATTCTTCGTCGGATTTTTTACAAATCTGTATCTGTTTTCGCTATCGACAGAATAGTGCAAAACCGATATTGTACGTCCGTCTATGGTTAAATCCACCCTTTGAGGCAAAGATTTTAAAAAATTTATTGAGGTTACAGAAAGAAGTGAGCGATTCCATAAGTGATGCAATTTCTCGCTTTCCGTTATTTTATCCGGTATTCCTCTGAACTGGTAATGGTCGTGATTTCCGCGAACACAAATCAAATTCGGAATCGACAATATATATTGTACGGTTTGTTCCGGATAAGGTCCGATGCCTATTATATCTCCGCAACAAATAATTTTATCGCACTTATCTTTGGTAAACTTTTGAATAATTTTGTCTAAAGCTATAACGTTACTGTGAACGTCAGTTATTATTCCGACTTTCATTGTTTAATTATAACTTAAAACAGAATGTAATGCAATGATATAGCTACTATCAGTTTGAAAAAATACTTCGACATTTTTACGTTGATTTTACTAAAATATAATGCTATAATAATTTAGAATTACACATATAAGACTACTTTCAAGCTGAAAGCATAAAGGAGCTGAATGGAAACGGTTTATATTTTAAAGTTATCTTGGACAACAGAATTAAATATATGAATGAAATTCAAGAAGGCATTTTTGCCTTGTTTTTTTATAATAATACTTGTCATATCTTTTATTTTTGATATAATTGAGGCGGATAACGCTTATGAAACTCAAAAAAATTATTTTGACAACGGTTGCGGTGATTGCCGCGGCTATCTGCATACCCCTTTCGGCTTGCAATAAAAATAAGCCGCAAGAGGGCGTTCAACAACTCAACTACACCGAAAGCACCGAAAAAATCAATAACCCCGACCAGGGTTTTTACCGCCCCATTTACGTCAATATGACCGAGAGCGCCGTCACTTACAACAAAAATATCGTGACAGCGGCAACTCAGCTTTACCATCTGCGCATCGATATAAGCTCGTTTTCCGCGGCGGTAAACGGCGAAAGCGACAAGCAATTGACCCAATCTGCGCTTGACGGGTTGGATGAGCTCCTCTCATATCTCAAACAGAAAGACAAAAATGCGATAGTTCGCTTTGCCTACGCCCCCAACTTCGGCGACGCAAAGGACAAAGAGCCCGCATTGCAGATGATTTTAACCCATATCGGTCAGGTCTGCCCCGTTCTTAACCGCTACGAAAACACGGTAACCGCCATCGAGGCGGGGCTTATAGGTCCTTGGGGCGAAATGCATTCGAGCGCGATTGCCAACTCGGCAAATATCGTTCCCATAGTCGAAACCTTCCTTTCGAACACCTCGAGTATTCCCGTACTTGTTCGCACTCCCAAGATGATTTACGACTATCTGGGCATTAAATTGAACGACATTGACGGTTATTCGGTGTCTGCGACCAACAAAGCTTATCGGCTGGGGCTTTACAACGACGGTTATCTCGGCTCCGGCAGTGATTTGGGAACGTACAGCGACCGCGAAAGAGAGATAGAATTTCTAAGCGGACAGACCGACCATTTGCCGTACGGCGGGGAAGTCGTCATACCGTCGAGCCCCCTTCACGACATACAGACCTGTCTGCCCGAAATGTATAAAATCAATTTAAGTTACCTGAATATCGAGTGGAACAATCAGGTAATCGACAAGTGGAAAGCCAGCTATTATACAAGCGCGTGCGGCTCGGACGGCATTTATTACGGAAAAACCGCATTTAACTACATTGAAAACCGTTTGGGTTACCGATTTGTTCTTACTAAGTCCACTTTCAAAACGTCGGCAAAGGCTGACAGCCTGAGCATTGAATTAGCGCTCAAAAACGTAGGATTCGGCAATCTGAACAGAACTAAGCACGCAAAGCTGATTTTCACGGACGCGAACGGCGAAATTGCATTTACGCAAGCCGTACGGGACTTTACGGGAAGCGACAGCTTTGACTGCACCGTAAGCCTCAATTTGGCGGGCGGTAAGTACGACGTTTACCTGCGACTTTACGGCGAGGAAAATGCGGGCGCTCCCCTTTACTGTCTGCAATTTGCCAACGACGGCTTATGGAACGCCGACCTTAAAGGCAACAAAATCGGAAGTATAGAAGTAAAATAATAAGAACCCGCAAGGCGTAACGCCTTGCGGGTTTTCGTTCCGTATTTTAAATTTCTTCTTCGTACTCTACCGAGGCGGCGGTTACAAGGTACACCTTTTTCGCACCGCACTTTTTGAGTTCTTTTGTCACCGCGTCCGCTGTTGCGCCCGTGGTTAAAACGTCGTCGACAAGAATAAGTATTTTCCCGTCAACCGCGTCTTTATCGGCTTTGAAACACGATTTCAGATTTTCCTCCCTCTCCTGCCTCGTCAAAGTCTTTTGCGAGTACGACCTTTTCACCTTTTTTAACGCTTTCTTCAGAAGCGGAAGTTTCAGCATTTTAGCAAGCTCCGCGGCTAAAAGTTCCGACTGATTATACCCGCGGCTGTTTTCGGCATAGCGAGTCATCGGCACGAAACAGATTGCTTCGGCGTCCTTGAAATTGCCGCACTTGGCGTGCATTGCGCGCGCAAAATAATCTTTCAAGTACCCTTCGCCGTTTTTGAATTTTTGCATAAGTTTTTGCACGCCTTCCGAATAGACGAAAGGCGAAACGGCTTTATCGTACAGCGGCGGTTGAGATTTACACTCCAGACATAGCCGTGACGACGGAGCTTTTCTGCCGCAAACGGGGCACGTGAGTTGATTGTTTACGGTTACCGTATCCCTGCACTTTTCGCACAGATTGTCGCCGTTGAAGATTTCTATGCCGCAGATATCGCAAGTGAAATTGGGCGGGTACATAACGTCCAAAATGCCTTTAAAAATGTTCATTGGCGCTTAATCTGATACCTCGTCAAATATCGGGTCGTCAAAAAACTGCTTTAACGAAATACAAAGCGTTGCACATATTTGATAAAGAGTATTCAATTCTATCGTTTTGAACTTAGCAGAAACAACTTTTCCTACCGTAGAGCGGGGCACTCCGCCCATTTTTTCGACTTTATATTTAGTAAGCCCCCTCTCAGACAAAATAGATTTAAGTCTTTCGCTCACCGCCTCAATCAATGTCATATTGATACCTCCACCAAACCGTAGCCTGCACGCTACAAGTTTAGTATAGGTGTTTAAGCATAAAAATTAGTAGTGTGCAATCTACTAATCGGCACTGTTAATAGCGCAATATTAAAAAATTTAATTATGCATTAAATTTTGCTTGCAAAGCATTGAGGTATATGTTATAATCACTTAGCAATTGAGAAATGGCCTTGTGGTCAAGCGGTTAAGACGGAGCCCTCTCAAGGCTCAATCCCGGGTTCGATTCCCGGCAGGGTCACCAAGCATTTTTTCACTCGGAAAGTCGTTCTTTTGAACGGCTTTTTCGTTATTTTGAGGCTCTAACAACCCATAGGTCGTTAAGTCTTTATCCGTGATTTGTAAATCAATGTCAGTATTCGCTACGGGTAACAAGTTTATAAAGACTTCAACGCGGTCTTCATAAATAACAACGCGATTAAGCAAGGTGTTAATAATCGTTGCTTTGTCTTCGATGTTGCCCGTCTTCAACAAGTTCAAAACATTGAAATAAGTTCTGCGTATATCGGACTTTGTAATAAACTCGCTTAAATTGACTTCGCTTTCTTGTTTCAGCTTTAAAAGAATTTCCGTTTTTTCATTTTCAAGCGAACTCAATTTTGATTGCAACAGCCCGCCGAACTCGCCGCTTTCCGCTATTGCATTAACAACATTGTCAATTTTTCTCTCAATTTCGCGCTCGGCTTTTTTAAGGTGTTGTATAAGCTCGCTGTTGCGGTTCTTCTCTTTATAGAACGCAACAAAGTTGTCGAGAATTTCCGCAATAACATCTTCGCTGTGAACTACATTCTCTATTTCGCTGATAACAAAGTTTTCAAGCGGTTCTTTTCTTACGGAAATCATTTTGCAATCTGCATTATCACGCCCGCAACGATAGTAATAATAGGGCTGTCCGTTTTTAAAGTGAGTAGAACCCGTAAACACTCCACCGCAATAACCGCATTTTACTTTTCCCGTCAACAGATAATCTACCTTTGAATGGGGGCTTGATTTGTGCTTGCGACCTTTCAAAATCACTTGTACAGCGTCAAATGTTTCGCGGGAAATAATCTGCGGCATACCGCCCTCAACGCGAATAATTCTATGCTCGCTGTCCTCAGGCAAATCACTTTCTTCAATGCATTCATCTTTTCGGTATGTTTTCGACGGGTCAAAAATATAAACACCCGTGTATCTTTCATTCCCTAAATAATGTCCTAATGAATTGGTTACGAATTTACCGCCTTGCGAGTTGCGGTAGCCCTTGGAATTTAATTCGTTTACGATTTCTTCGATTTTCGCACCCGCCAAAGTCATATTAAACATTATTTTAACGGCTTCCGCATTCAAAGGGTCGATTGCAATATCGTGAATAACTCTTCCCGTAGGGCTAAATAGAATTTCACCGTTTTCATCTTTTCTTGCGACTAGCTTATAGCCGAAAGGCGGCTTGCCGTTTACCTGCGCTTTCTGCGCGTTCATACGCATACCTTTGCGGACTTCGTTCGCCAAATTTATTGAATAGCCCATAGCGTTCCCTTCCAAAACGCTTTCAAGCATAACTCCCGCATAGCCGTTCAAATTCGGCTCGGTTGCCGAAAGAACCTTGATTTTATTATCACGCAACTGTTTTTTATAAATGGCGGCGTCATATTTATTCCGCGCAAAGCGGTCTTGCTTGTGAACAATAACAAACCGAAACTCTTTTTTATCGCTGTCTATTATCATTTGCTTAAACTGCGGTCTATTGTCAGTCTTCGCAGAACAAGCGCGGTCAATATACCATTTGACTATTTCATAATTGTTTGCTCTTGCAAATCTGAAAATTGCCTCTTGTTGCGCCTCTATACTTTCCTCGCGCTGCTTGTCGCTACTGAAACGGCAGTAGCCGACCGCCTTTAAAATTTTTCCCATTGTTAGATTCTCCTATCTTGATTTTTTTCTTGGTTATTTTGCAGTTCTTTCCTCATAAGTTCAAATAAAGGAAAGTACTTATTAACGCTTGCCTCTTTGCGCGTGCCAAGCGTACTGTCGGCTTTTAAGTAAGCCGATTTTTGTTTTACAGCCGTTATTTTGATTTCCATAACTTATCGCAAAAACTGTCTGTGGTAGTATTAAAGCACATTAAAAAATATAATGAAACTCTGTGAACCACAAATTATTTTATTTGCGCAACCTCCTTTTGAATTATTTGGACGAGTATCATTTTGTCAATGGCAGTACACACCTTTTGGGTATTGGTATCAAAGTATTTATGAATTTTTAAGTGTCCGATACACTTTTCGCTTTGAACAAGCGCGGCGAATTCTTCGCTTGAAATAGTGATGTTTTCGCTTTTGCATTTCGGCAAATTCGGGCTAATAACGATTACTCTTGCGCCCTTGGGGTAGCGTGTAAAGTTACCGTAATTTTCCGTGCCGTGTTTCGGGTTCGTCAAGTAGTCGAACAGCCCAAGCAAATTGTTGACAGTCTTAACCTTGACATAACCCCAACCCCACATACGGCGTAAGTCTTTCCAAGTCAATCCGATATTTTTAACATTAAAAACCACAATACAATGAATGTGAAAAAAGCCCTTTTGTTGCACCTCGACAAACCGAGCCGCCCCGACATAAGAATTGCCAACCTTATGGTTTGACTTTATGTTGTTAGTAAAAACTTTGAACCTATCGCAGATTTTTTCATAATCGTTGTACTTTTCGTTGCAGATAGTAAGCGTTAAGAAAAGACATTTTTCTTTTTCTAAATCAAGCTCAACAAGCCTTTCATAATAGCGGTTTAAGGTTCTTCTAAACGCTGTTTGGGTCATTGGCTCGTTCCTATTTACGGGCGGGAAACTTCGTCGCCGCGTTAGCGCATTTTGAACGCCCGAACCAGCTTTTTTGAGTACATACGCCACGCCGCCGTCTGCATAAGTAATTTTTCGTACTTGTTCAAGGCGCGTTTGAAATTTACCCAAATCTTTCTTGAAATACTCCATTTGTTACTCCTTGAAAATGAATTCGTACTCGACCGCTCAAATCGTGTACAATATATAATTCAATTTTCTTGAAAAACTTCAAATGTTATGATACAATTAGGCTATGATATGCAAAAAGTGTAAAAGCGATAGAATAGTAAAAAACGGCTTGCGCCGTGGCAAGCCGTGTTACTTATGCAAGAATTGCGGTCATCAATTTACGAGTGAAACCGCAAAATATAATAATTACGATAAGTATATCGCAATACTTCTTGACAAAAAATATACTGATTGCAAAAGGATAAATTGCTTCATAGATACCGAACTTCGATTAAGCCATATAGCCAAGTTACTTGATAAAAAATATACAACTGTATATTTTTGGGTCGGTAAGGGCAAAAAAGCCGACAAAAAAGTCAGTACCAAACATTTAATGGAATACATAAAAAATCATAAGTATGGTCGTGATATTTATGGACTGTTATGCCCAGACAAAGTTACCTATCAACCAAGCAAAAGACTGTTAGAAATCATTAAGCATAAAAAGTAAAACGGCGGTTGTAAAGACCGCCGTTTATCGTAACCCGAATACACGAACCCGCGCACAACTTCGTTTTGTGCCGCATTTGTCGGGCTTTAATAAAGAAATAGCGCAAGGGAAAGCCCGCGCCGAAAATTTTAGAAATCAAACTGAATAACATTGACCGCTTGACGGAAAAGTGCTATAATATTCTTGCGACCTTACAACTCAATAACAGTAACAGCCACTATAAATTAGGGGTATTTTATGTACTGATTTTTGGCTACTTGCCGAAAACCCGCATAAAATACCTTTATAGTGGTAAGTTGTAAGGTCGCACTTCAACAAGGGTTTCGGCATAGCACTGTGTCGCCCTCGTTGGGGGCGGCACTTTTATTTTATGTGCCATTCCAAATATTCAAAATAGGAATTGATATGGCAGAACAAGAAAAAGCGGGCAGATTGCCTAAACAATTTGGCGACTTCGGCGAAAATTTAGTTGTTTGGTGGCTCGGACAATTTTTCAATTACAATGTTGCGCTCGTTGACCACGAAGGTGCAGATATAATCGCGCATAATAAAACTGAAAAATTAGCGATTTCCGTCAAAAGCATTCATAGAGCTAGCACTATTTTTGATGTTCATAACCAAAAGCAGTTGAAAAAATTTGCTGAAAACTTTGGCAACCTTACACCCGCCGTTGCTTTCGTGTTTGCCGATTGTGAACAAACTCAAAACGCAAGATTAGACATTTTCTTGTTGCAGTTAAAAGATTTCGATTTCTTTTGTGATAAGGGTATGGGAATATTACATAAAGCCAACGGCGATTTTGAAATACAAAACGGCGCACGATTTATTCACCTAAACAACCTTGTAAATACCTACCCCGATATGATTAAACACTTGCGATTACAGCAAATCAAAGGAAATTGGTTGGACTAATAATTTTTTATGAGATTTAATAAAAGCGCGGAGGTAAAATATGGACAATAACGAATTTGATGATTACAAAGAGTTTCAAGAGTATCAAGAATGGAAAAAAGAAAAGCAAAAAAAGAGCGGAACGATAAAATACCGTCCGTCGCCTATGTTAAAAACGCGTTGGGGGCAAATACTCTGCTCTTGCCTTATAGCCGCTGTTATCATTACTTGTATAATTCTCGGAATCAGTCAATGCGCCACAAAAAGTAGTGAATCAAAACCGTATGAGTTGAGCGAATCGGAAAAATTTTTGATTGGCAGATGGGCAATTTATGATATTGGCTTTGAAGATTCACTCGTCGAAAGCGGTGTTAAAGCATATACAACCGAACCCATATTAACATACCTTTGGGAACAAGCACAGAATTGCGGTTTTATATTTAACGGTAAGTGTGTTGACTATACGAACACAACACCTTATTCAGCCACAGCGGAATCTAAAAATGTGTTCATGGGCGCAATAGGGAACACTAACATAAACATTGGTTGTTCAGATGTAGCCAACGACTCTATGGATTTCGTACAATTTAACATATATGCAAAGAGTAAAAGCAAAAACAGCTTGTATTACTACTTTACCCAAGACCCGACAGACTCCAACGCATACGACCACTTGATATACAATCAAAATGCTCTATATTTCAACAACTATTATGTATATCAAGAAAATGAATGGGATAGCGGTTATCAAGCTGCGCCTATAAATTCTACGGTAGTAGGCAGACGCGCCCAAACTCTAACCGAAAAAGACACTTTAAAAATGACACTTATACCATACAAAAGTACTGACAGAATTGTCTGGTATGAATTTGCAAGAATATAAGCCCGTGTAACGCCGTGTGTCGAAAAAAGCAAGCAAAGACGACCTAGAACCCAAAAGAGTAGCCGAAAAACGGCTACTCTTTTTTCTCGACAATGTCAAGAGGAACAAATTAAAATAAATACATATCAACATTCCGATTGTGCGATATAACCGAAAATATCTTCCGTTATATCGTCATAAGTGTATGCGTTTTTCTGCTCGTCAATACCTTCTCCTAATGCCGTTAATGTTTTAACGCAAGCATACAGCCACTTTACTTTTTGCAAATTAAACTGATACATAATCACAAATCGAGAATTTTCTGCTGGCGCATATTTATTGCGATTAAAACGATAGGAAATAATCAAGCCCATTTCTTTCAAGATTTTAATACTGCTTTCTTGCGCTTTACGTCCAATAAACCATTTAGCCCAAACGCTCGGCGAAACATAAAATGACGCTTGCATATTAAAATTGGTGGCTGACTTGTAATATTGATGAGAGAGTAAAGAATACACGCGAGCAATATTCAACGCGCGTTGAATGTTCTGTTGGCTTGCGTGATACTTATTCAAGTAAAGTAGAAAAAACTGTTCTAACGGTCGCGGCAAGATTAAAAATTCGCCGCTCGGTTCTTGCATATTCAATAAAGAATTTTTAACTATCTCGTGAAGTCCTTTTTTCTGCTCAAATTGTTCCCAATACATTTTTTTCTTCAAAAAGAATTGTCTTCTTTGCTCGGCGGCTTCACGGCTTATAATGCTTACGCCCTTTTTTCTATTGTTTACTTCGGTTATCATTTTTTACACCTCATTAAAAGTTAAACTTTGTCCTCTTTGTAACGACTTAATAAACAAGTAGAAAATCAGCCCACCCGCAAATCAGTCCGCGCCACTACCGAACGCAAAACAAAAAACGCCCATAGCGTTTGTTTTTTGTCAAGGCATTCAATTTCAGTTGACGAGTACGGCAAAATTGTGTTATGCTTGAAAAAAGCAAAGGGTTTGACCCCATTTTGAATTCCGAGTGGTAAAGCGGTGGGGTCACCAAAAGCCCCCGACAGCTTAATGCTGTCGGGGGCATCTATTTCTTTCTTAACGAAGGCTTTCCAGCCCTTCCAACTTTAACAAGCCTCCGCCTAAAGTCGGTAAATATAGCACGTCGTCGCTTTCCAACTGTACCCCTTTACTGATACTGTGATAGAGCTCGTAAATTTTTACGTAATCGCCGCCCTTTGTTTTTCTGTAAATGTTTCCGTTGATATCGCTTAAATACATAACTCCTTTGGAATCGATTTGCACTCCCGCAACGGAAATATCTTTATCGAATATCTGATTTATTTGTCCGTCCTTGTATGCGTAAACTCCTCCGCCCACGCTGCCGAAGAAGTGTTTTTCGGAATCCCACGTTCTTGCTACCGTTGCCGATATATACAGCGTGCCGCTATTGTAATAAATATCTCTGGGTGTTTGCACGTCGGCGGGCAACTCGATTTTTTCCCATCTGTTATTTTTAAGTTCGAATACTTCTCCCGCCTGCACCTGACCGTTAAACGTGCTTTTTGCCGTACACCCGAATACTCTGCCGTCCTTTGCCTCTATATCTTCAGCAAAAATCTGGTTGTAACTGACTCTTTCTATTCCTTCGTTTATTTCCGTAAACGTTTTTCCGCTATCATAACTTACGAAAAATCCGTGATTCATCGTCGCTACGTATACAGTCAATTCGTCGTCAATGTTCTGCGGATAAACGATGCTCATTTTTACGGGTATTGCGGTTGCCGGTAAACCTGTGGAATAATTACTGTCCCACGTTTTTCCCGCGTCGTTCGATATTGCAAAACCTCCTGCTCTGCCCGTTTCGTTGCCCGGCGCATACGGCATATCGTGTCTTCCCGACCATAAGGAGTACACAACGTTTTCTCTTCTTTTATCAAATTCGGCGTCGTATACGGTGTTGGTCCACGCCGATTTAATTCCCGTCAGCGCTCTTGACCACGACGCGCCGTTGTCTTCGCTCCTTATCAGTCCCAAATCGGTGTTCAGAAGCAATACGTTATCTTTGTTAAACGGATTTACTCTTACCCCGTAAGTCGTCTGTTCGTCAATTCCGTTTGTAAAATATTTTGTGATATTCCCTTCCTTTACCGTATGGCAATATCTCTGGTAAAAATGCTCGCTGTCGGGTGAATAGTAAACTCCGCATAAGGTCGTATAAAGAAGAGCGTTTTCGGCTTTTTTACTCAACGCAATACCGTAAGCCGAGATGTTTCCGTCTATCCAGCCCTTTTCAACCAAAGCATCGGTTGCGTGATTTTTATAAGGGTTACCGTATAGCCATTTACCGCTTTCCCCGTTAAAACGGATAATTCCCGCTATTGTATACGGATAAGCCGAATTATCGGAGTATGAGTTCTGAGTTACGTAAATATTGTTTACCGAATCTGCCGCTACGTATTCGAATTTCCATTTGTACGTAACGCCTTTATATTCGCCCGAATCAAACGTATCCTGCAAGCCGGTTACTATTTTATTGCTTATATCTACCGTGGTTTGCGGTGTAAAATCGGTCGTATAAAATACTTTCGTATCGAATTTTTCAAGCTGCGTCGTCTTTTCTATAACGGTAAAATACGTCTTGCCGTTTTCCAAGAAATAAGCCGTATTCACTATTCCCAAATCACTGTTATAGACGGGGGTACAGTTGCCTTCGTTTCTGTCAAACGCGAATATGCCTTCCTCTACGGAGTAATATAGCGTATCCGTTTCTTTTTGGTATATTAGTTTATTGTAATCTTGCCAAAGATTACTTTTGGAATTTTGCTTTGTATAGGAAAATATCTCTTCAAAGCTTTCTCCGTTGTTCTTACTTTCGAATACGATTCCTTGCTTTCCGTAATACAGCAGCACAAAAATGTTATTTGAATCGTTGGGATTTACCAATACGTCTTTTACCTGTTTATCGTTCGGATAATTCGTGTTTGTAAGCAAGTATTGCATACTTGTTTCGTCACTGTTTCTTCTCTCGATTATTTCTTCCTCTTTCGGGAAGACCAGATTAAAGGTGTCTCCGTTATCCGTACTTCTGTACAAGCCCGTACCGCCCGCATATACTACGCCTTCCCTGTTAGGGTCGAAATATGCTTTTATCGTAGCGCCCTGCAGATTTTTTCTCTTCCAGTCTACGCCCGCATTATGCGATACGTAAATTCCTCCCATATCGGGGATAACTATCATAGTGTTTTCGTCAAACGGGCTGATTGACGGTTCGAAGAGCATTCCTCCGCCGCCTATTCCAAGTATGGTAGCTTTTAAATTATCGGGAACGTCTGCCGTTTTTGTCTTACATGCCGAAATTCCGAAGACGCAGGTAAGCGCGGAAATGGCCGCCAAAACGAAAACAATAAACTTATTCATAAAACACCTAAAGGCTTGTTTCATACCGAAATAATTTTATCATTATTTGATGAGACGGTCAAGGATACTATCCGAAAAACTATTGCAATTTCGATTGCAAAAAGATAGAATAGAATTAAATAAAAATATCTCAATTAACGGGGAGAAGTTATGTTAAGCTATTATTACATTAAACAAAAAGACAGACTGTACGTCTATGACAGTGAAAACGGTTTTTACAAATCATTTGACAGAAAAGGTGAAAAATGGGTTACTCCCGTCGTTTCATTTTCTCAGGTCGAACACGACAATGACATTGATTTCGTTGAAATTTCCGAAGACGTTGCAAGGGAAATTTCAAACGGCGTTAGCTTTGACGAACAACTCAAGACTTATCTTTCAATCATCGGCAGTCATTAAACATTGCTGTATTATGTTTAATTTTAAAGCCCCGCAAAACTGCGGGGCTTTAATTGTTCGTTTATTTATTTTTTACCGGTGGGCTTAGTCGTGGGCTTGGTTACCGGTTTTGCTACGGGCTTAACCGTTGCAGTGGGTTTTGCCGTGCTTGCAGGCTTAGCCGTCGTCGCGGACTTTGTCGTGGTTGCAGGTTTAGCCGTCGTCGTTGTCGCGGTCTTGGGTTGCGCCGCTGCCGCAGGTTTAGCCGCCGTTGTCGCCGCGGGCTTGGATTGCGCCTTTTTCGCTTTCGGCTGAGCGCTTGCCGCCGCCTTTGTCGGCTGCTTTTTTCTGATTACGACAAAGGCAATTGCCGCGCCGCCTATCGCCAACACCGCCGCAATGACTACGATAGCAATAATTAATGCCGTATTGTCAGAGGGATTGTTTCCGTCGTCTACCGTTGCCAAAGGCTTTGCGGGAGCCATCGCAGTCGGTCTCTTGGGCTGGTCCTCCACGGGCACGTACACCTTTAAGGGAGTAACGGCTCCGATATTTTCATAACGCTGAGCCGCAGCCTCGGCGATATACTGAATTTCAACCGCGCTGTTGCTGTCAAGCTCGGCATAAGTTAAAGTAAGCGTACCGTTATTAACTCTGCTTGTAATATCTTCATCGTTGAGAGTTACTCTGTAAAGCTGATAGCCTGCGTCGGGAGTAATTGCAAAGGATACGGTTTCTCCCTCTTTTACGGTTTTAACTTCTGCGTCTTCAAGCGAAAGCTTGCCGCCCTTGCCGTCAACCGCGGCGTAGATATATTTGTCGGAAGTAGCCTTAGACGCGTCGACAACCGCTACCATATACGGCGAGAAGTTATTGACCGTAGCCACTATACCCAGCTTGGTAACAACGCAGGGAATTTCCTCGATAATATATTCGTCGTCCTGAACGTGCTTTCTGTGATAGACCTTGAATACCACTCCCTCGTCTTCGGGACCGTATCCTTCGGGGAAGCCGAGCGAAATTTTAACGTGGCTTCCGTCGGGAATTTTAGAATATCTGCCGCAGGTCTGTAAATCAATATCGTAAGTTTCACTCTTTTTTATGTCTTCACGCGTAATGTTGCTGTCCTCGATATTCTTGATACCGTCGAGCATTGCGTTTTCTGTTTTTTCGTCTACGCTTTCAACGACGAGCATCATCTGGCTCGCATTAGTTGTAAAGAGATTACCGTTCTCGTCCTCGAATTGAGTTTCTGCAAGGTTCGTATCGCTTACAAGCTGGGGGAATGCGCAGCAGTCCACCCAAAGTCTGCCGCCGCCCAGAATTAACGGGCAAGCCATAACCCATCTTGAGAAGCAGTAGTGAACGGCGTTGGGCGCCTTATTCGAAATGAAGGTCGTTACCCCGTCAGCTTTGTATCTGATTTGCATCGAGCCTATATTCTCGAAGTAGAACGAATACATCAGACGGTTGTGCTCGTACATAAGGCTGGGCTTGAACTTGAAGCTCAACGTGTATCCGTCTTCCGAAAGTTTAACTAAGCTGCCGTCTTCATAGGGCACGAACAGCGCATATTTAGATAAGTTGGAAAATTCGTATTTGGTGGTATACGATACGCTTATGGGCTTTGACGGGTCGATAGCATGCATAGGTTCGTCATAAGTAACGACTATTTCGAACGCATATTTATCCGCCATTATACTGCTGTTGGGTGCAGCCATCCAGTCGTAAATCATATGCGTTCTGGTAAGGTCGAGCGAAGACTTTACTACGTAAGGCGCCGCAACGTAAGACATGAACGCTTTATTCTCTAACACTTCGGTGGCGTAGACGGCATACTCGCCGATATCGATATTTGTATAAAGCGACGCGGTTTTTTGTGCCGGATACCATTTCGTATCGGGTTCAATATCTTTTACAACCGCGTACTGAGTATATAAGACGTACGTATTATGGTATATTTTAGTTTGGTTACCGCTGTCTTCATACGCCGTTTCCATTGCGCCTTCTTTAATGACTGCGTATACGTCGTTCCAGTATGACCAGATAAGTTGACCTGCTTCTATACCTTCGACTTCGCCTTCAGCGGCATAATGCGCCTGGCGGTAGATAAGACGCAGTCCGTCGTCTTCGAAAAGTCTTACCGCGCCCTTGTCGTTTACGCTTACCGATTCATACAAAGCTATGACGTCGTCTTTACTGAGCGCGTCGTCATAATTCTCGTTAACCCATTGCTGTGTTACCAATATTCCGCCCGACATTCTCGTAGCGCCGTAGTTCCTGACTGCAAGCGAAGGATAAGGCATTTCGTAATTGGAAGTGGAAATTACAGGGTCGGGAAGATGGTTCTGGGACGCCGCAAACGCCGCCATATTTGCGTACGTGCTCTTGTTAACTCTGCTACTGTTCCAAGTTACGTCATATGCGTACCACGAGCCTTCAACTTTATCGGAAATAGCGGCAATAGCCTGCTCCTCGGTTTCAGCCGTAGCGGAATCCGCGTACCACACGTAGTTCCAGGCGTGCGCCTCGCCGTTATCCGAGGAAGACGTGCCGTCGGTGCTTACGGAAATACTCGTGCCGCCTATGACAATGCAGGGAACGCCGAGTTTATCCATTACCGCCTTATAAGCAAACGAGTAGCCGTAGCATACGCTTTCGCCTACTACGAGCGCGCCGTATGCGTTCTGTGCATAGGGAGCATTGTGCGAGCCTGTATTGACGAAATTGCTGTAAGCTCTGTCATCGTATACGGTATTAGAGGCAATATAAGAGTTTGCCCATTGTGCGTACAGCACTTCTTCAGCGGTGTCGTAAGTATCTTTTGCCGCTTCGGCTCTGACGTATTCCACAATCGTGTCTACCTTGCCGTTGAAAGCCGTAATAGCTTGTTCCACTTCAGCTTCCGAGCTGAAGCCGCCGTCTATGTAACAATTCGCCTCTCTGCCGCAATCGATATATGCAACGTAATCGTCGTCTATACGACCTGCGCTGAGCGTCAGCTTGTAAATGTCGATATAGAACAATTCGGGATGGTCGTAGTAGTAAGAGTCACGCGCCGCGCTGAAAGCTTTGGGAACCGTAAGGTCTCCGCCGCTTACCCAACTTGCAATCTGTTCGGAAGTAACTACGTCTTCGAGGTCATACTGAACGACGCCGTCTTTAAAGTCGCCGTCATTGTGCATTTTAGCAAATACCTTGTAAAATTCCTTTGCGAGAGTGTATTCATTTCCTTCGGCGTCCGTAAGATTATCGTAATAATATTCGGAAGAAGGAATTGCCGTCTCGTCTGCAAATGCGGTTTTTTCATTATTGGCGGCAAGTACACTTGCGCCCACCGCAATCGACAGAGCGCAGACTGCTCCTAACCCCGCAATCGAAATACGTTTCTTTGTTAACCTCATAAAACCTCCTGAATTTAATGTATTTTAACGGGAACTATTACCCGTTCGGTTTTTTTTATTATACAATAATACGACTGTTTTTGCAATTGTTTTCCTTTAATCAATTTACATAAATATATATAATATATTCAAGTCAGACATTCCCGGTTACAAGGTCACCGAATAAAATAGAGCAGACGGTTGTCTGCTCTTTTCCGTTGTTTAAATTCAATTGTGCTCCTGCACGGTTTTGATAAAGTTTTCACAGTTGACGGGGCGGGAATAATAGTAACCCTGAAAATAATCGCAACCCATTTTCGCAAGCATATTTGCCTGCGCCGCCGTTTCGACTCCCTCCGCAACTATATCCATATTCATATCCTTAATCATATTGATTGTGTGCTTTAAAAGGCTCATTGCCTTTTCGCTGTCCGAAGCCGACCAAACCATCGATTTGTCCAGCTTAATAAGCTTGAACGGATATTTCATCATAGTAACCGTATTCGAAAAGCCCGTGCCGTAATCGTCCAATGCAAACGACATTCCCTTTTCAATCAGCTTACTCATATTGCTTTTGAGCGTTTCTTCCGAAGCTACCGCCGCGCTCTCCGTCATCTCGAGGGTAACCTTGCCGTAATCGAGTCCGCACTCGTCCATTATGCCTATCAATACCTCGTGAAGGCTCTCCTGCATACACTGAACAACCGACAGATTGACGTGCACGTTCTCTATACCCATTTCCCAAAGCTTGCGCTCGCTTATAAACCGGCAGACGTCGCGGAAAACAAACTCGCCTATATCCAAAATCAAGCCGTTCTTCTCGGCAAGCGGTATAAACTCGTCCGGACTTACGAAACCAAGCCCCACGTCCTTCATTCGTATCAACGCCTCGGCGGAAGTCAGCCGCTTTTGCTTTACCGAATAAATCGGCTGATAGAACACCTCGAACCCGTTCTCTTTAAGCCCTTGGCGCATAGCCTGCAAAATCAATCTTTCGCGCTGACCCTTTTCCAAAATGTCCTTACGGGCTATTACCGTTTCGTTGCGCTCTGATATGCTCTTTTCGTCAAGACATAAGTCCATTATACTGAACACGTCCTTAATCTGAGCCGCAACCTCGGGGCAGCTTATAAGGCAGGTATTGACCGCAAGAGATATCTTTGCGCCGTTGGACGAAAAAGGCTGTGAAAAACGCTCGTAAATTTTATCCGTTATGTTTTTGCCGTCATCGCCCTCGTTAAACACTATCGCGTACTTGGTCTGCGATAAAACGAAAACGCGCTTCTTACCCGCCACGCGTATGAGGAACTGTACGATTTCTCTTAAAATTTCGCTCTCGCTCTCTTCTCCGAGCGTGTCGCCTATGTATCGCAAGCCGTTTATCCTGACGCCTAAAACGTCGAATTTTCTGCCCCTTATAACGTTGCTGTTGAAAACGTCCTCGAAAGCGATTGCGTTAAACGCGCCCTGCCGCTTGTCGATATAATCTTCGGGATTTTGCATCGACATATAAATGAGCATTACGGCTATGGTTATTCCGAACTGCTGAATTAACAGCTCGGGTATCAGCATCTGCACGATTACGCAAACTATATTGATTACAATGTACAGATAAATCGTAATTTCCTGTATGCGCGTAAAGACTTTTCTTCTTATTATAACGTAAATCAGCGAGCCGAGAATGTACGCGAAAGTGATTGCATACTGCACGTACAGCAACGGTCCGTGCATATATTCTTTGTTTTCGTTGAAGTAGAATATTCCCACGTCTTTAATAAACGGCGAGATTAACACGAAGAGTATTTGCAGTGCGAACGGTGCGAGCACCGCGGCGTATATCCACTTCTTTATTACTTTTTTGTTTCTGACAACCGAAAGTATGTACAAAAGATATATTACGGGATTTGCGACCAGCAAGCCAAGATACAGCATTTGCGGTATGTGGCAGAGCCAAAGCGGCATTTGTTCGGTATGTTTAAGCGCCTCCGTACTGACTATATCGAGAATTACGGTTATGAGCGCAACGAGCATAAAAGCTATAAAGAACGACGTCGAGCGCGTTTTTATAGTCTGCCTGTAAAAAAAACTGAACATTACGGCAGCAATTACAAATATACCCGCATAATCAAAATATAAAATGTAATTCATATTTTTTTAACCCGACAATTCCCGTGTTTATACTTTCGTTACGCTTCCAATTCCTTAATGCGCTCTGCATAGAAGTTGTTTGCGACTTCGCCCAATCCGGTCCTGACCATTTCCACCTCTTCACTCAATGCTGTTCCGTTGACAACCGCACCGATAACCGTAACTCCCGCAATTACTTTAAAACTGCAATCGTATACATTGCCGTCGGCGTCTGCTATTATTGCTCTTACGTTGTAGCCATACCAGGGTCCGTTGATTGCAAACTTTCCTTCGGAATAATATTCCCATTCGGAAACGCAGCTGTATATTATTGCTTCATTCACGTTCTTCGCGTCCGTATATCTGTACGCCATACTATCGGCAATAAGGGCGTCGTTATCCGACGTATACGTATCGTTGTAGTTTTTAAGCAACGTTAAAGTCGCAGTCGGAATTGCCGAAATAATTTCTTCGTTGCCCTTAACCTCTTCGAAGCCGCTGATATCCGTTTTGTACGAGAATGCGCCCGTGCTATCCTTTTCCACAAAGCACAGATAACCGTCGCTATCCGTGAATACTGTCAGAATTTCCACCTCTTCACCATCGCTTTGGCGTTCGGTTTTAATTCTCGCTTCGAGCGCGTCGATAACCGACTGGTATTTATTCAGATATTTCCAGCCTGCGTACAGTTGAGTTTCTTTGGTTACGATATCCTCGTCGAAATCCCATACGTTAGTGCGGTATTCGTCTTTATACCAGTTTGTAAAAACGTACTCACTACCCCTCGTAACGGTTACGCTGTCAAGTGTTTCGTTTTGCTCTACTTGCGTTTCGTATGTGTCCTTTCCGTCCTCAAACTCACCGCCGCAGGCATTAAACGTAACCGTATAAAGAACGGGCGGCTCGGGCTCTTTCGCCTCGACCGTCACGGTACACGTCGCCGTTTTGCCGTTGTTTGTCGTTACGGTTATTATCGCCTCGCCTTCCGCTACTGCATAAACGCTGCCGTAATCAACCGTCGCAACATCCGTATCCGACGACGTCCATTCCATCGACTGGTCGTTTGCGTATGACGGCGTGATTGTTGCCGTCAGCGTATAATAATCACCCTCGGTGAGCGTTATTTCGGTTTCGTCGAGCGTAACGCCCGTAACCTCGACGGTTTCGTCTTCGCCACCGCCGCAAGCGGCAAGCCCGAGAGCACAGCAAACAACCGAAATCAAAGTTAATATCGTTATAAGTTTTTTCTTCATAAGTCTGTTCATCCGTTAAATTTAGGGTGTTACTCTGTTGATGTCGCGAGGGAACATTGCCGCGTTGCGCACGTTCTTAAAGCCCAAAAGGTGCATCGTAAGTCTTTCCAAGCCCAAGCCCAGACCGCCGTGAGGGGGCGCGCCGTACTTGTGAAGCATTAAGTAGGTTTCGAACTCCTCGGGGTTCATTCCCAGCTTTTTCATTTTCTCTACCTGCTCGTTGTAGTCGTGCACGCGCTGACCGCCGCTGGTTATCTCTATGCCGCGGAAAAGTAGGTCGAACGACAGCGTAACCTCGGGGTCTTCGGGGTCGTCCATCGTGTAGAAGGGGCGCTTTTTCGACAGATAGTGCGTGACGAACAGGAAGTCCGAATTGAACTGCTGTTTTGCCCACTTGCCCAAGAAAGCTTCCTCTTCGGGCTCGAAGTCCTTCATATCCGTTATGTTTTTCAGCTTTTTAACGCACATTTCCTTTGCGTCTTTAAACTTTATGCAGGGAATTGTTGTGATTTCGGGTACGTCCACCTTCAAAAGCTCGATTTCGGGCGCGTACTCCTTCTTTAACAGCTCCATAATGTACTTGAGTACGCCCGTTTCCATATTCATTATGTCGGTGAAGCTGTCGATAAAGCCCATTTCGAAGTCCATCGAAATGTACTCGTTGAGGTGGCGCGACGTATCGTGGTGCTCCGCGCGGAACACGGGCGCGATTTCGAACACCCTTTCGTACACGGGCACGAGCGCCTGCTTATAGAGCTGAGGGCTCTGCGCAAGGAAAACGGTCTTGCCGAAGTAGTCGAGCTTGAACACGTTCGTGCCGCCCTCCGCGCCCGCAAAGTTGATTTTGGGCGAGTGTATTTCGGTAAAGCCCTGCCTAGTTAAATACTCGCGGAAGCCGCGCTGAATACCTTCCTGAATTTTGAAGACCGCGCGCTCCTTGGGGTTGCGAAGCGTTACGGGGCGGTAATCGAGGTTGACGCTCAAATCGGCGTTGACCTGCTTTTTATTGATGACTACGGGCGGAATTGCCGCGGGCGTGGACAGAATTTCGATGCCGTGAATCTGAAGTTCGAACCTCTCGCTTCCGTCGCGCGTTTCGCTCTTTACCACCTTGCCCCACAGCTTGACCGAGCACTGCTCGACGAGTTTTTCGTCCATTCTGTAATCGGAAAAGTCGGGACAGTACACGCACTGGATAAGCTCCCTTGCCGTGCGGATAATTACGAACGCGAAATCGGACATATCCCTTATACTGTGCACCGCGCCCTTGATTGTAACCACTTCGCCCTCGTGATTTTTAAATTCGCAGTAGGGCGTGACCGTGCTATTTATAACACCCGTCATATCTTCCATATTATACCTCTTTTGATAAAATTATAAATTTGTATACGCTTGTATTTTTTGTAGCTGCGTGCTATAATAATTATAAATTAAGTCTGCTGTGTGCGTGATGTGAAAATTGGGTAATCCACATTATATTTTAGGGAGCACTGCGTAGCGCAAAAATAGGCAAGGTCTGTATGCGGCTTGAAGCTCGCATATCAACACGGAAAGTCCGAATATTTTTTGCCTCGTTGCACCCACCTGCTAAGAAGCGGGTTAGTACTTTTTCACACACGGCATAAGCGGACCTTTATTTTTTATCTGATAAAATTTGTTTTAACTTTATCTATGGGCACGGGTTTTTCGAGTTCCGTGCCTTTTGCTTTGTCCAAAAGCTTTAAAAGCCAAGCCATATTGGAGGCGATTGCGCGCATTACCGACTGTCCCTCCAAATCCTGCTTGGTATCCTCTGCGTTCGCACCGAAAACCATATTCCAGTAGGTTGACGGCACTTGCAGCATATTGTTGATTTGTATGTACTTGTTCAAAACGTCGAACGAAGCCGTCGTTCCAGCGCGCCTTGCCGCAACCACCGCCGCCGCAGGTTTGTACCTGAAATATTTGCCGTACGCGTAGAAAAGTCTGTCCAAAAGCGCTATTACCGCTCCCGAGGGCGAAGCGTAGTGAACGGGCGCGGCGAAGATATAGCCGTCCGCTTCCTTTGCCTTTTCGCCTATCGCGTTGACGGGGTCGTCGCCGAACACGCACTTGCCCAGCTTCTGACAGCCCATACAGCCCGTGCACGAATGCACCGCCGCCGTACCGAGGCAGACAATTTCGCTTTCAACTCCCTGCGCCTTTAACTCTTCCGCAATAATTTTGAGCGCCGCGGCAGTCGTGCCGTTTTCGTGCGTACTGCCATTAATCATTAATACTTTCATATTTACCTCACAGTGTTTTCAATTTTGCTTCTATCAGCGGCATATACTTTAATTCGTAGCCCAAAGCGTTGGGGTGAGTGCAATCGCCTCTGCCCCAGTTGTAGCTGTCGCAAGTAAACATATCGCGCTGTTCGGGTATGAACGTGTTCAAGCCGCTCTCCGAATACAAGTCGACGAAAGCCACTCCCCACTTTTTGCAGATTTCGAGGGCGCGTTCGCCGTACTGTCTTTGCAGAAAGTCGTCCCGCCTGCCCATATTGTGCGGGCGGAAAAACAACAGTTTCGACTTGGGAAAGTATTTCATAAACGCGCAGATTACTTCCTCGAAACAGCGGGAAAAGGGCATTTGTTTAGTCACGCCGAAAATGTCGTAACCCGTATAGCCCGCTTCAAGCTCGCCGAGCGGCACGTCGGGAAGAGTCGCACCCTCGGAAATATTGCAGTCGTTGGTAAAGCCGTTGAACACTATGTAGTCGGGGGATATTCCGTCGCGAATGGCGTTTTGAACCTGCTCGACCATCCAGTTATGCTCCACGCGAAATCCCACGCGAGCACCGCCGACTGCGTATTTGTAAAGTTTCAGATTTAAGTCTTTTTCGAGATATTCGCCTACCCCGAAACCGTCGTTGCCGGAGCCGTATGCTATGCTGTCGCCGAACACCGCAACGCTTTTTCCGTCAAAGTTCATATTTACGCCTTATATAAAATGCGGTGACAGTTTTCGCACTCGACCACCTTGCCCGCCGAAACCTTTTCCTTGTCTGCAATAGAGAGTTCGATACCGCATTTCGAGCACCTGTCCGCCTTGATTTCGCACAGTATGGGGAATATGCGCTCCGAACGCTTGACCTGATATTTGCGAAGAACGTCCTCCCCGATATCCTTTGCTATCTCGGCAAGCTTCGCGGTAATTTTGTCCGACTCAGCCTGCTTGGAAGCTTTGAAATTCTTGAACGCGGTCTGCAGTTCGGGGTACTGCTTCTGCGCGGCAATGACCTTCTTTCTCATTGCCTGATATTCTTCGGTCGTTTCCTTTGCACTTGCCGTGAGCGCGGCGATTTCCGCCTTCAGCCCCTTGATTTTTTCGATAAGCTGGGAAAGATTGCGCTGATAGAAGGACAAGTCCGCGCCGCCGTCGACGAGGTCGTCGAGGTGGTCGAAGTCCTTTAACGTTTCCGAAATTTCGGCGTAGCGCTTATTAAGCACGTCGAGGTGGGTTAAAATCGCCTGCGACTGCGCCTCTAATTTGTCGAGCCTTTCCGAAGCCTTATTTAAATAGCTCTTGGTCTGCGCGTACTTTTTGCGCTCTTCAGAACCCGCTATTTCCTGCTCGATTTTCAAGAGCTCGGAATCCTTCTGCTGATAAAGTAACAGCTGTGAAATCTGTGACATATGATACTCCTTTTATGCGAACCGTTCGTCCGTAAAATACGACGAAGCAATCTGCAAACTGGTTTTTACGTTTTGATAAATTTTGTTGAAGCCGTAAGCTTCGCAACAATAATGCGTAAGCTGAATTACGGCTATTCCGCTTTCGACAAGCTCGGAAATTCTGTGGTGCGACAAGTCCGAGGACACGACCGCGTCCGCCTTTTCGCTCTTTGCAAACGCGACCGCCGTATCGTCCAGACCCGCGCCGCAAAAGGACGCGATTTTGCTTATTTTGCCGTCGGTTTCGCCGTGAACAATAATACGGTTGGTATTGAAATTTTCTTTAATTTCCTGCGTTAGTTGGGGCATAGTACGGGGGCAAACGCCGTAAGCCCTGCCGTAACCGCCCCCTTCCACCTGTGCCAAAACCTTTGCATTCTCGCCGCCTAAGCCTTGCATCAAGTAGTAATCTATACCCTGCGGCGCGGCGTCGAAATTGAGGTGCATAGATATGACCGAAACGCCGTTTTTCAGGCATTGCGCAAGCGCGCGGGCCTGTGCGTTCTCCGTCAAATCGAAGCGGGATATGCCGCCGTAAATCGCGGGGTGGTGAGTGACTATAAGGGTATACCCGAGCTCCAAAGCACGGCTGACTGCCGCCTCGGATAAGTCGAGCGAAAACAGCGCGCCCGTAACCTCGTTGCCGCAGTTTATGATAATTCCGCTGTTGTCGTACATCTTGAATTTGGCGCAGAAATCGTCGGATACCTTTACGGGCGCAACGCTTCTTTCAAGCAGTTTAAACACCTCTTCTACCGTCATTGCAATACCTCCCTTAAAAGTCCGATTTCCTTTATTTTCTCTTTGCGGCGCGCCTCGTTTTTACAACCCGCGAGGTGGGTCTCGCTCTTTTTCAGCTCTGCTTCCGCAAACTCCTTGAGCGCGGCGCTTCCCAAGCTGTCCTTGCCGAACGCAAGCTCGGCGGGCGAATAATTTTTATCACCGCCGCCGCGTTCGCCCTTTATTACAAAGTAAAATTTTTCGTCCCTGAAAATACCGTCGTAGGTAAGCTTACAGCCCTTACCGAGCAAGAACTTTCTCAGCTTGTCCGCGTTTTTCATCGGCTGTAATATAAACTTTTCGGGTACAAAGCCCTCGGAAAGAATTTTGATTATTTCCTCGCCGCCCATACCCGCAATCAGCACCTGCTCTGTGTCGGTAGGCACGCCTTTAAGTCCGTCGCAACACACCGCGCGGCACTTGCCCGCCTCTATGTGCTTTGCCAAAAGCTTTTCCGCCTTGGCAAGACATTTGGCGCTTATATCGGTAATTAAAACGTTGTCGCACTTGCCGCTATTTAAAACGTGGCGCGCAACATAGCCGTGGTCGCAACCGACGTCGGCAAAGCTTTCGCACGGCTCGATTAACGCGCACAGTTCCTCTATTCTGCCCATCAGGTATCGAGGAAATCTTTAAGGTGCTTGGAACGCGACGGGTGACGCAGCTTTCTTAGCGCCTTCGCCTCGATTTGCCTTATTCTCTCACGCGTTACGTTAAATTCCTTGCCCACCTCTTCCAAGGTGCGGGGTCTGCCGTCGTCCACGCCGTAGCGAAGCCTTAAAACCTTTTCCTCGCGCGGGGTGAGGCTGTTTAAAACCGACAACAGCGTTTCTTTGAGCATTGTCGTCGACACGCTGTCGGACGGCGTGATTGCTCTGTCGTCCTCGATAAAGTCGCCAAGATGCGAATCCTCTTCCTCGCCGATAGGCGTTTCCAAGGAAACGGGGTCCTGCGCGATTTTCTGAATTTCGCGCACGCGCTCTTCGGATACTCCCATTTCCGCCGCTATTTCCGCGGGGGTGGGTTCTCTGCCTAAGGTCTGCAGCAAAATACGCGATACGCGCGTGAGTTTATTGATTGTTTCGACCATATGCACGGGTATACGGATAGTGCGCGCCTGGTCGGCGATTGCTCTCGTGATAGCCTGTCTTATCCACCAGGTTGCGTACGTCGAGAACTTAAAGCCCTTCTGATAGTCGAACTTTTCGACCGCCTTCATAAGACCGATATTGCCCTCCTGAATTAAATCGAGGAAAAGCATACCGCGCCCCACATATCTTTTGGCAATGGAAACGACAAGTCTCAGGTTGGCTTCTGAAAGCTTCTTTTTCGCCTCCTCGTCGCCCTCCTGTATTCTGCGCGCGAGCTCGATTTCGTCGTCCGCGGACAAAAGGGGAACTTCGCCGATATCTTTAAGATACATCTTTACGGGGTCGTCGAGGCTGATATCCGAGAGCGCCTGCTCGTAAAGTTCCTTGTCGCGCTCCGCCTCGTCGATAATCTGTATGCCGACTTCGGCAATCGACTTATAAACGTAGTCAACCTGCGCGGGCGTCGTTTCGTACTTTTCGAGCACGTCGCAAAGCGCGTTGGTCGTAATCGCACCCTTGTACGAATAACTGTCAATGAGCTGTTTTAAAATTTCGTTGAGTTTCTGCTCGGATAAATTCATTTTTTATCTCCGTTTTTGATTTTTTCCCTTTGTCTTGTCAAGGCGGTAATGCTTTTCGCTATCCCCGCCATTTTGCTTATATCGTCGACGTCGTCAAGCCGCCTTTTTGCTTCGGCAATCTGTTCGTCGATATCGTCCAGTTTCAACCGCGTTAAGCAGTCTGCGAAAAATTTTTCGGCAACTTCGCCCGTAAATCCACCCCCCTCGGCGTTGTCCAAAATGCGGTTAAGTTCCTCATACTCGGGGGTCTTTTCGTCGAAGAACTCGAAAAGCTCGCTGATTCTTATCGGCTCTTCCATAAGGCTTTTGCTTCTTATGTACTTGGCGATAATGACATGCACCTCGTCTTTAAACGGCACGTCGGCAACGTCTAACCCTTGGGTGTAGTCCGCGCCGAACAGAAAACCCGAAAGCACGAACCGCGACGCTTTTTTCGAGCTGTCCGCACTGTCGCGGCGCACGGGCGGCGGTTCTTTTTTTACCGACGCGGGTTGCCCGCCCGATTGCAAATCGCGTTTCAACGCCTCGAACGAAATACCCGACGAAGTTCGCAGTTGCTTTAAAAGTTCCTCACGCTCCGCCTCACTGTCGGCGGTTCGTATTATCGCGAGCGCCTCGGCAACGTATCTGCGCTTGTCCTCGGTTTTTGTTAAATCGTAGTCGCGCTTAATTACCGAAAGCTTGTAATCGATAAGCGGCATTGCCGCGTCCAGACAAGCCTGATAGCCCTCCGCTCCGCGCTGTTTTATCACGTCGTCGGGGTCTAACCCCTCGGGCAATGGCACGACCTTTACGTTCAGCCCCTCGTCCTTTAAGATATCGAGTCCCCTCAGGTTTGCCTTTTGCCCCGCCGCGTCGCCGTCGTAGCTTATAAGCACGGTATCTACGTACCGCTTAATAAGCCGCGCCTGGTCCTGCGTGAGCGACGTACCCATACTCGCAACGACGTTCTTAAAGCCCGCCTGATAGAGCGAGAGCGTGTCCATATAGCCCTCGACCATTATGACCTCTTTAACCGTCTGCGTGCGCTTGAGCTTTTTTAAAAGATTTATGTTATATAAATTTTTGCGCTTATTGAAAATAACCGTTTCGCGCGTGTTGACGTACTTGCCGAAGTCGGTCTTTTTTAACGCTCTGCCGCCGAAGCCTATAACTTCGCCGTACGAATTGATTATGGGAAATATAAGTCTGCCGCCTTCCGCGTCGGTCAGTCTGCCGTTGACGTCGTTGACCGTGCCGCTGTCGACAATGTCCTGCCGCGAATAGCCCTTGGATAACAGGTATTTGGGAAGGTCGTTAAAGTTCAGGCTTGCGCCGAGCCCGAACGTGCGCACTATCGGCGAGGGAATCTGTCTTTTTAAAATGTAGTCGATATGCGCGTCGGCTTTGCCCGAATTGAGGTTGTTCAAATAGAAGTGCGCGCAGTCGTTCAAAATCTTTAAAAGGGTGTCGCGCTTGCGCTTTAATTCCGCCGTCCTCTTGTCGTTGTCGCCCGTTTCGGGCATGGGCATTTTGGCGCGGTCGGCAAGAACTTTTACCGCCTCCATAAAGTCGAGACTCTCCATTTCGGAAACGAAACGGATAACGTCGCCAGACTCGCCGCAACCGAAACAGTGATAGTACTGTCCCGCTTCGTTTATGGCGAACGACGGAGTTTTTTCGTGGTGAAACGGACAGCACGCCCAATAGCTTGCTCCCCGTTTGTCGAGGGTGATATAGCTCCCCGCAACCTCCACGATATTAACTTTTTCCTTTAAAGTTCGTAAGAACTCCTGGTCAACGCCTGCCATAATTTAAAACAAAATTTATTTAATTTAACTCGTCGAAGAAGGTCCAGCCGCGCGGCACGAAGAACTTGTTGAACACGTACACCGCGTATCTGTCGGTCATCGACGAAATGTAGTCGCAAACGACCTTTTCTTTCGGATATTTTTCAATAAGTCCCACATATGTGGGGGGCAATTGCTCGATACGGGTTGTAAAATACTCGTAAAGAGCCGATATCATACGCTCGGCTTTCTCCTCTTCGCCGCGCGCAAACTGAGTGAGATATACCCGCTCGAACATAAATTTTCGCAGCGCTTCGCTCGCCTCTAAAACCTCGTCGGAAAGCTCTACTTCGCGCTTGCCCGCACTGTTTTTATACACCGAATTGACCGCCGTATTTATCCTCTCGCGCGAGGTTGAGCCTAACGTTTCCCTGATATCTTTGGGCACGTCCTCGATAGTCAAAATGCCCGCGCGGACGGCGTCGTTCAAATCGTGGTTTATGTATGCAATTCTGTCGGCAATGTTTACGCACTTGCCCTCTAACGTGGCGGGTTTTAGTTCCTTTTTGTGGTTTAATATGCCGTCGCGCACCTCGAACGTGAGGTTGAGCCCATGACCGTCTTTTTCCAAAACGTCCACTACCCGCACCGACTGTTCGTTGTGCTTAAAGCCCGTGGGGGAGAGCTTGTTCAATATGCGTTCGCCGCTGTGCCCGAACGGAGTATGTCCGAGGTCGTGCCCCAAGGCAATTGCCTCGGTCAGGTCCTCGTTTAAGGAAAGCGCGCGGGCGAGCGAACGGGCTATCTGCGACACGTCGAGCGTGTGCGTGAGCCTCGTAACGTAGTGGTCGCCCTCGGGAGAGAAAAACACTTGCGTCTTGTTCTTTAAGCGGATAAACGCTTTGGAATAGATAATGCGGTCGCGGTCGCGCTGATAATCCGTGCGCATTTCACACGGCGCTTCTTCGCGAGCTCTGCCGCGCGTCTCCGCCGATTTTGCCGCGTACGGCGACAGAAAAGCCTCTTCGACGGCGTATGTTTTTTCCCTTATCGTTTTGAAATTTTGCGTTTTCATTATTTTATATACGAAAAAATTTTGCGTTTTCCTTTATTTTATTGCAAATTTTTTAAAAATTTATTTCGCGAAACCGCCGCCGACGGAGAGTATTTCACCAGTGATATAGCTGTTCTCTGCAAGGAACACGCACGCTTTGGCAACGTCCTCGCCCGTGCCCAGCCTGCCTATGGGAATCTGACCTATCAGCTCCTCCATCTCGACTTCGGTTAAATGCGAGTTCATTTCGGTATCTATTACGCCGGGCGAAACGCAATTGACGCGCACGAACGACGGCGCGAGTTCCTTGGCTAGCGCCTTGGTAAACGCGATTACCGCGCCCTTGGAAGCCGAGTACGCAACCTCGCAGCTTGCCCCGACCTCGCCCCAAATCGAAGCGACGTTTATAATACAGCCGCCGCCCGAAAATATCATACTCTCGGCGACCTCGCGACTGCAAAGGAACGTGCCGCGAACGTTAACGCCGAACACCTCCTCCCAGTCGTACAGCGTGGTATCCTGAATGACCTGTACTTTGGATATGCCCGCGTTATTGACGAGTACGTCAACCTTGCCGTAGATGCGGAACACCTCTTTGAACATATCCTTGACCTGCTCTTCGTCGGCGACGTCGGCGCGCATAAGCACGGGGCAGAAGCCCTGCATATTAAATTCACTCTGGGTTGCAAGCGCCGCCTCTTCGTCGTGGCAGTAATTCAAAATGACCTCGTAACCCTGCTGTAAAAATTCCTGTGCGACGGCCTTTCCTATGCCTTTCGTGCCGCCCGTAATGAGTACGGTTTTCATAAATTTTCGTCCCTTATAAGCTGTGCGATTTGCTCGCAAGTTTTATCGTCGGTATCTACTATGCAGTCGGCAACGCTCTCGTATATAGCCGAGCGCGCCGCCAAAATGGAATTGACCTTCTCTTCGAGCCCGCCCGCAAGTAGCGGTCTTGTGGTGTCTCCTTGAAGTCTTTTAATTATTGTTTCGGCTTTTGCGCGCAGATAAAAAATTTTGCCGCTTGCCTTTAAGTTTTTGACGTTTTCCACCCTTAATACGCACCCGCCGCCGAGAGAAATTACCGCATTTTCGTAATTTTGAGCAACTTCCTTTGTAATCTGCGCCTCGATATCGCGGAAAAACGCCTCGCCGTGCGCGGCAAAAATACCGTTGATATTGCCGTAACGCTCGACGATAAGCGCGTCGGTATCAACGCTTTTATAGCCGAGTTTTTCAAGCTCACTTGCAACCGAGGTCTTGCCGCATCCCATCATGCCGCATAAAACTATGTTCACAGCTTAAAGCTCTCCGCCGCCAGAATGTAGCTATTCTTGCCGAAGCCGCAGATTACGCCCTTGCACACCTCGGACAGAACCGAAACGTTTCTGAACTCCTCGCGCGCGTGCACGTTGGACATATGCACCTCGACTACGGGAGTACTGACGGACGCGATTGCGTCGCGGATTGCGTAGCTGTAATGGGTGAACGCGCCCGCGTTTAAAATAATTGCGTCGGCGTCCGCGTTCTGAATGACCGAACAGATTTCGCCCTCTGAATTGCTCTGGAAAAACAAGCACTCGTCATCGGGGAAATGCTCGGCTATCTGAGCATTGATTTCGTCGAGCGTTTCCGTGCCGTACACTCCCTTTTCGCGCACGCCCGTCATATTGAGGTTTACGCCGTTTACAAACAGAAATTTCATTTTACTAATTCCTTTAAATATTTTTTAAAAAGCTCCGCCGCGGTTTCGGGCGAGGGCGTCAAATTCCAGTAATAACATTCGGAATAATAAGCCTGATAAAAGAGCATCGCTCTGCCGTTGATTATCTTTTTGCCTTGAAGCTCCGCTATGCGCAGAAACTCGCTCTTTTCGGGCTCGTAGATTAAATCGACCGCAACCTCGCAACCCTTTAAAATTTCGGCGGGCACGGGCGATATGCCTACGCTCTTGTGCATACCAACGCCCGTCGCGTTGATAATAAGCTTGCGGGGCTTTGCCGTGACCTCGTCTATAACCGTAACGCCGTCGAACTCTGCGGCAACCGCCTGCGCGTTGGCAGTGTTCTTGTCGTAGATTTCCACCTTTGCGCCCGCGTCCAAAAGCTTTTTCGCAACGCTTCTGCCCGCGCCGCCCGCGCCGAGTAGAAGCACGCTTTTGCCGTTCACTACCACGCCGTTGCTATCCAGCATCTGCTTAAAGCCCAGCCCGTCGGTGTTGTAGCCTTTGAGCGTTTCCGTTACGACGGTGTTGACCGCGCCGAACGAGAGCGCGTCACCCTCGATACCTTTAAGGTGCGGGATAACCGACAGCTTGTACGGTATTGTCACGTTCAGTCCGTCGTAATTTTTAAGTAGCTCCCCGATTGCGCTTTCGAACTCCTCTTCGGGTACGGAAATTCTTTCGTAGGAAATTTCAAGCCCCAATTCCTTTGCTATGAAGCTGTGAATTTGCGGGCTTGTGGACTTGGAAACGTCCTTACCGATTACCGCAAGTTTAATCATATTTCACCTCTCAATTCCGCCGCGCACTCGCCGATAAGTTCTGCGTATTCGTCGAGCGGAAGCTTAAGCTCGAAGCTTTCCCCGACCGATTTTGCAACTATCATCGAAACGGTCGACTGCTCGTCGTTCTTCTTATCGAACTTAGCCATTAAAGCGGCTTTCTCCGCGTCGTCGTACGCGGGTATTTTATTTATTACTTTCTTAATAAGCGTGCGCAAGCTGTCGGCGTACGCCCTTTCGCATATGCCCTTTTTCTCGGCAATATACGTTTCGTAATACATTCCGATTAGCACAAATTCGCCGTGCGACTTGCGCTTGTAAAAAAGCTCGAACGCGTGCCCCGTGGTGTGCCCCATATTCAGAGTTTTCCGCGCGCCCGAGATATCTCTCTCGTCCTCGGTGACCACTTTCGCCTTGTGTTTAATGCAGTCCGCAGTGATTTGTTCGAGAAATTTCAAGTCGAAAAATTTATCGAGATTTTTCAATAGAGTGGCATATATGCCGCAATCAATGGCGGAATACTTGATAATTTCGCCCAGTCCGCACTTAAGTTCGCGCGCGGGCAGAGTGCTTAAAAACAGCGGGTCTACGATAACCTCCGACGGCTGATAGAACGCGCCGAGCACGTTTTTTACTCCCTTATAATCGATAGCCGTCTTGCCGCCGACCGAGCTGTCAACCTGCGCAAGAAGCGTCGTAGGAATTTGCACTACCTTTATTCCGCGCATATACATACTTGCCGCAAGCCCCGCGATATCGCCGACAACGCCGCCGCCCAATGCTACGACCGTAGACGAGCGCGTTATCCCGCTTTCAATCATTTTGTCGAAAATTTTAAAGAGGATATTGCGGTTTTTGCTCTTTTCGCCCGCGGGCAAAACGAACGTGGGCGCGCCGCCGAAAGCGCTTTCAATCAGCCCTTTATAGAGCTTATAGACGTTGCTGTCGGTTATTATAAACAGCTTTCCGCTTATCTTCGCCGCATACGTTTTGAAAGCCCCCTCGCCGCAGTGAATTACGCTTTTTAACGACTGCGCGTTTAAGATTATATCTTCCATAAGTCAAGGCAAAAGCGCGTAGCGCTCCTTTACCTCCTTTAAATTGTCGCCGCCAAGTCTTGTTGAAACGACGTCCGCGAGCGCCGTGCACACAACGCTTTCCAAGATGACTTCGCACGCGCAGATTGCGGCGACGTCGCTCCTCTCGCTTGCGGCAACGCACGCTTCGCCCGTGGCGGTATCCACCGTTTTCAGTCCTTTCATAAGCGTGGGAATGGGCTTCATTGCGGCGCGTAAAACGAGCTCTTCGCCGTTGGACATTCCGCCCTCTATGCCGCCCGCGTTGTTGGTCGAACGCGCATACTTGCCGTTCTTTATAAAAATTTCGTCGTGCACCTTACTGCCCGCGTTGTCTGCAACGGCAAAGCCCATACCGATTTCGACGCCCTTTATCGCCTGCACGCTCATTGCCGCGCCGCACAAAATCGCGTCAAGCTTTTGCGCGTAGGTCATACAACTGCCGAAGCCGCTCTTTAACCCCTTAACGCGTATTTCCACAACTCCGCCCGCGGTGTCGCCCTCTTCCCTGAGCTTGTCGATAAGCTCCATTGCCTTTTTCTGCACTTTTTCATCGAGCATAAACAGCGGCTGTTTCTTTGCGCTTTCCAGCTCGTCGAAGGCGTGAACGGCATTATCCGAAACGCCGCAAACGCTCTTGACGTAGCCGCTCACCTCGACGCCGAGCGCACGCAGATACTGCCTTGCAATCGTGCCGCCCGCAACGCGCACCGCCGTCTCTCTCGCGCTGGCGCGCTCCAGAATATTGCGCGCGTCCGTCTGGTCGTACTTGATAATGCCCGTCAAGTCGGCGTGCCCGGGGCGCACCCTTGTCAGAGTTTTTTGTGTTACGTCCGCGCCCTCCGCCGCCATATACGGCTGCCAGTTTGCGTAATCGTTATTTTTAATACGGAAGGCGAGCGGGCTTGCAAGAGTGAGCTTGTTTCTCACTCCCGACAAAATTTCCACCTTATCTTTTTCGATTTTCTGTCTGCCGCCTCTGCCGTAGCCGCTCTGTCTGAGGGCGAGATATCTGTCTATTTCGTCTATATCGACGGGCAGATTGGAGGGCAGTCCCTCTATTATTCCTACGAGCGCCTTGCCGTGCGATTCGCCCGCGGTCGTCAGTTTAATCATTTTTACCCGCTCCTTAAAAATTAGCTTATTTTGTATTCGCCGTCCTTTACGGTGACGGTGATATCGCCGCTGTACATTGTGTATAAAGGCTTACAGTAATTGCATATGTCCGAAAGCGCCTTGTTGGAAGGATAGTCGGCATAACCCTTGCCCACGCTTATTATTACCTGTTCGGGCTTTACCAAGTCGTACCACGGCGCGTAAGTGTTGGGTTCGCCGCCGTGCGCGGGCGCGGTTACTATCTTACAGTTTTCGAGTTTTACCGACCTGTCGCCAAGCGCGCAATAGGGCTGATTTGCCGAAACGCTCGAATTGTACTCTTCGACTATCCTTTTAAGCCCGTCCGCCCTTATATCGGAAGTGAACGCGAACGAAATATTTTCGTATTCAAGCCACACTACGGCCGACGCGTTTTCTTTACTTTGCGTGCTCGGCTCTAAGTTGAGCGCCGCGTACTCGCCGTCGGGGCTCAGATAGTTCACGGGCGATAAAAAAGTTAAAAAGTAACCGTCGCTCACGATACCCTCGCCCACGCAGGCGTAAGAATACGAAACGTTTTTCTTGTTTAGCTCGGATATAAACGAATGGTATTCGCGCGTAATTCTCGTGTTCAGGCAATAGGGAATGTACGCATACTCCACGTTCTTATACTTTACAAGCTCGGCAAGTCCGCCGCAGTGCTCGCTCTTGACCGACGTGCAGACAAGATAATCAATCTTGTCCACCCCGCGCGAGTTTAAAAATCTGAGGATATTCAGAGTGTTCGAATATGTGCCGTTGCCGCCGTCGATTAAAAGGTTTTTGCCGTCGGGAAGTTCAACCAAAGTACAATCGCCCAGACCTACGTCTACGTAGTTTACGCGCATTGTTCCCCTTTCGTTTTTACGGGCTTTGACTAAATATGCGGTGAGATATTTGACGGGTATGAAAATATTCGTAATAAGCAGCGAGACTATTATTGCCAACGTGACGGATACGGTAACGATTACCGATATTACCGCTTTTGACAGCTTTCTCTTACTCCCGTTTTTCCTCACTTTTGATTTTGCGGTGCTCCCGAGCTACTCCTTAGTAAAATATGTTAAAATTATTCACATTAAATTATACTATACCCTTTGGGTATTTGTAAATAAAAAAAAGCGGTTTTTATTCAAAACCGCTGAAAGTTTATGCAATTAAGTACGTTAAACGCGTCAGTTTTCGCCGTTTGCGTTGTCGTCGTAATAGTTGATTGAAAGCTTTGAAAGCTTGTGAAACGCCTTGGTGGGCTTAACCTGCTTTTCAAGCTGTCTGGGCGCGTTGACAAGGTGCAAAGACGAACAGCCGACGAACGCCTGTCTTCCCAGAGTTTTAATCGACTTGGGCAAGTCGAATGCGACCAGCGAGCGGCAGTTCATAAACGCGACTTCGCCGATACTTTGCAGCATGGGCGGGAAATTGACTTCCCTTAACTCGTAGCACTCGGCAAAAGCCCACGCGCCTATTTCCGTGAGGTTTTCGGGCAGGGTTACCTTTCTCAGGCTCTCGCAGTGAGAAAATACTCCTTCCGCAAGGCGAAGTATGCCGTGCGGCACGATGATTTTTTCAAGCGATACGCAGAAGTCGAACGCGCGGCGGCTGATGGTATGCAGACTTTCGGGAAGCTCGAGTTCGCTTAAAGAACTGCAAGCGCGGAAAGCGTTCGCGCCGAGGAACCTTAAATCCGAGGGGAACTTTACTTTCTGAAGTCCGCTGCAATTGGAGAACGCACCGTCGTCTATCATCTGCAATTCGTCGGGCAACTCTATTTCCGTCAGATGCTCGCACCAACTGAACGCGTTCTTGCCTATCATTCTCAGTCTCGGCGGCAAAATTACCTTCTGAACGTCGCGGTTGGAAAACGCGTTTTCGCCTATCTTTGTGATAAAGTCGGGCACTTGCGTTACCTTGTTCGTGCCGATATATTTTACTACCTCGTCGTCAACGATTAAATAATCTCTCAGATTGACGAGCGAATTGCGCTGCAAATCGGGGTCGTTGTTGGCGTCGTGAGGAATGATGGCGTCCATACGCTCCTGCAAGGTGCGGCTGTCACCGTCGCTCAAATCGAGGTCGGGCTCGGGTTCGGTCGGGAATTCCTCGACTATGGTAATAATCTCTTCCGACTGCACCTCGTCCTTGAACGCTCTCTCGACGTCGTTTACGCCAGAAGCAACGTACTCCTCCTCCGAGCCGAATTTGTCGGAATAGTCCTCGTCCTCCGACTGCGCGCCCGCCGTCGCGTAGAAGCGGAAATAGATATCCGCGTCCTTGGGAAAGACCTTGCCGCCGTTAACTCTGCGGAAAAGTCTGCCGGGAATTGTGACCTCGACGAGATTGTCGCAACCGTAGAACGCGCCCTTGCCGATTGAAGCGAGCTTTACGGGAGTCGTTACCTTTTTGAGCGCTTTACAGTTGGTAAAAGCGTAGGGCGCAATGCGCACCACGTTTTTGGGAAGAGTGAGCTCTTCGTCCTCGCCCTTGTACTTTAAAATCGTTCCCGACTGAATATTCAATTCGCCATGTTCGGTCTTCATTCAGATTACCCCCGCACTATGCCTTGGTTTATACTTTTTCATTATATCACGGCGCGCGCAAAAAGTAAACGGCGCGAAGTAAATTTTTTCTCCGCACCGTATAATTTTTTATTAAAGCGACGAGTGTATCGTCCTTGAAATGACGTCGTCCTGCTGTTCTTTGGTCAACTTGTTAAAATTGACTGCATATCCCGACACCCTGATTGTGAGCTGAGGGTACTTTTCGGGGTGAGCCTGCGCGTCTAAAAGCGTTTCGCGACTGAACACGTTTACGTTTAAGTGATGACCGCCGTCCGCGACGTACGCGTCTAACATATTGACTAAATTGTCTGCTCTTGACATAATTTTTACTCCTTTAAATTTATCAGTCCTCTTTGCCGAGCGAGGCGGGCGTTACCGAGAAGGTGTTGGAAATGCCGTCGCGCGAGTATTCGTAGGGAAGCTTGGCAACCGATTCAAGCGAGGCGAGCGCGCCGTTTTTATCTCTGCCGTGCATGGGGTTAGCGCCGGGCGCAAGCGGAGTTCCCGCTCTTCTGCCGTCGGGGGTGTTGCCAGTCTTCTTGCCGTAAACGACGTTGGACGTAATCGTCAGTATCGACGTCGTGGGCACGCTGCCGCGGTAGGTATAATGGCTCTTGACCTTGCTCATAAAGGTCTTGACAAGCCATACTGCGATTTGGTCGGCTCTGTCGTCGTTGTTGCCGTACTGAGGATATTCGCCCTCGATTTTGTAATCTACAACCAGCCCTTCCTCGTTGCGGATAGGATAAACCTTGGCGTATTTGATTGCCGACAAGCTGTCGACCGCGCACGAAAGTCCCGCAATGCCCGTTGCGAAGAAGCGGCGCACCTGCGTGTCGTGCAGAGCCATTTCCAACGCCTCGTAGGAATACTTGTCGTGCATATAGTGGATAAGATTTAGCGTGTTGACGTACAAGCCCGCAAGCCAGTCCATCATCTGCTCGTACTTCTTGATAACCTCGCCGTACTCGAGAGGTCCGTCGCCGAGTATGGGCGCGTATTCGGGGGATACTTGCAGGTGTTTGCCCGTTTTCTTGTCGAGCGTGACCTCGTCCTTGCCGCCGTTGATTGCGTACAAAAGGCACTTTGCGAGGTTGGCTCTCGCGCCGAAGAATTGCATATCCTTGCCCACCCGCATACAGCTTACGCAGCACGCGATGCAGTAGTCGTCGCCCATTTCGGGGCGCATCAAATCGTCGCTTTCGTACTGTATTGCCGAAGTTGCAATCGAGGTTTCCGCGCAGAACTTTTTAAAGCCCGCGGGAAGATTTCTCGACCACAATACCGTGAGGTTGGGTTCGGGAGCAGGTCCCAAGTTCGTGAGCGTGTGCAGTATTCTGAACGAGTTCTTGGTTACCAGCGTTCTGCCGTCCACGCCCATACCGCCTATCGACTCGGTTACCCAGGTAGGGTCGCCCGAGAACAGTTCGTTGTAGTCCTTAATGCGCATAAACTTGACGATACGCAACTTCATTACGAAATGGTCGATAAGCTCCTGCGCTTCCTTTTCGGTCAGAGTGCCGTTTTCCAAATCGCGCTCGATATAGATATCGAGGAATGTCGAGTTTCTGCCTATCGACATTGCCGCGCCGTTCTGGTCCTTGACCGCCGCAAGATATCCGAAGTACAGCCACTGAATAGCCTCTTTTGCGGTTTGCGCGGGCTGGGAAATATCGAAGCCGTAAAGCGCCGCCATTTCCTTTAACGCGGTCAGCGCCTTAATCTGCTCGGAAAGCTCCTCCCTATCGCGCACCTTGTCGGGCGTCATATCGCCGTCCATAAGCTCCTTGTCGCGCTGTTTGTGCTTAATGAGATAGTCCACGCCATAGAGGGCAACGCGGCGGTAATCGCCTACTATTCTGCCTCTGCCGTACGTGTCGGGCAAGCCCGTCAAGATGTGCGCGGTGCGGGCGCGGCGCATTTCGGGAGTATACGCGTCGTACACGCCGTCGTTGTGCGTCTTGCGGTAGTGAGTGAAGATATACTTAATCTGCGGGTCGAGCTCGTAGCCGTACATATTGAGAGCCTGCTCGCTCATCTTTATGCCGCCGAAAGGCTGTAAGCCGCGCTTGAAGGGCTCGTCCGTCTGCAATCCGACGATTTTTTCGAGCTTCTTGTCGATATAGCCCGCGGGGTGGCTTGTCAAAGTGGAAACGACTTTTGTGTCGGCTTTGAGTACGCCGCCCGCCTTTCTCTCGTCCTCGGAAAGCTTTAAGACCTCTTTCCACAGCTTTTGAGTCGCCTCGGTAGGACCTTCCAAAAACGCTCCGTCGCCCTCGTACGGCTTATAGTTGTGCTGAATGAAGTCGCGGACGTTGACCTCGTCGTCGCTCCATTTACCCGCGGTAAAACCTTCCCACTGCTTGTACTGCATAATCTTCTCCTTATGTAATTATATTCCGAGTTTTGCCTGCACCCAAAGCTGTAAAATTTCAAGCGGCTGAAAACCCGCGCACTTGGCAATTTCTTTTCCGTCTTCAACAAGAACTATCGACGGAATTTTGCTTATCTGAAATTTTTCAACAACCTCGGGGCAGTCCTGTATATTTATCTTGACGAATTTAAGCCCGAAATCGGCGGCAACCTGCCCGCAGTTGGGCATAACGGCAAGGCACGCGTCGCAACCCTCGCTGCTGATTTCTATAAGACATTTTCCGCTTAAATCGTAATTCATTTTTTATTTCCCAGAATGTTTTTGGCGTTTTGTACGCGCTCCCTCGTCGGCGGCTCGACGCCCTTTAACGGATAGTCGATTCCCAGCTTTTCGTACTTGACCTCGCCCATATTGTGATAGGGCAGAACCTCTACCTTTTCAACCGTTTTCAAAGTCGATATGAACTCCGAAAGGGCTTTGAGATATCCGTCGTTGTCGGTTATCCCCGGCACTAATACGTGGCGTATCCAAATTGGCTTGCCGGTATCGGACAGATATTGCGCAAACCCGAGCACGTTTTTGTTCGAATGTGCGGTCAGCTTTTTGTGCTCGGTATCGTCGATATGCTTGATATCCAACAGCACCAGGTCGGTCACGGACAACAGTTCGTCGAACCTGTGCGGCTCGTTTAAATCGAACATAATGCCCGACGTATCGAGCGCGGTGTGCACTCCGTGCGATTTCAAAATTTTAAAAAGCTCGCACGCGAACTCCGCCTGCAACATAGGCTCGCCGCCCGAGACGGTGACGCCGCCCCCGCCCGTGAAATAGCTCCTGTATTTCAAAGCGGTCTTGGCAACCTCGTCGGCGGTGAAGCTTTTGCCGCTTCCGCCCGCCCACGTGTCGGGGTTGTGGCAATAAAGACAGCGCATGGGGCAACCCCGCATAAATACGACGAAGCGTATACCCGGTCCGTCCACCGTGCCGAAGCTTTCGAATGAATGAATATAACCGTTCAATTACGCTACCTCCGTAAAAAAACAGGGCAATTTACTTAAAGGTTACCCAAGTAAATTTGCCCAGACGAACGGCTTAAACCAAAGCTGTACGCGCCGCTCCCCTGCGGTTTTCCGCAAAATTTCGTCAGTTACGACGCGCTTTCAATTTGTATTGTGATTATAACACAGCATATCGGGCTTGTCAACAGTTTTTTACACAATATATTGTATTATATAAACGAATAAATCAAACCGACAAGCACGCCCGAAAACACGCCGAAAACGATAATAGGTCCTGCGACGGTGAACATTTTCGCCGCCATACCGTATATCCAGCCCTCGGTTTTGAACTCGATTGCGGGCGACGCGACCGAGTTTGCAAACCCCGTTATGGGCACGATAGAGCCCGCGCCCGCGTGTCTGCCTATTCTGTCATACACGCCCAAGCCCGTCAACAGACAACTTAAAAATATCAGTATTGCCGAAACCGTGCCCGCGAGCACGTCGCCCGACAGCCCCGCGTATTCTAACATAAAGCGAAAAAACTGACCTATACAACAGATAAGTCCGCCCACGCCGAACGCCGAAAGACAGTTTTTAAAGTGCTTGGACTTGGGCTCTTGGGTTTTGATATATTGAAGATAGTTGGCGTTGTAATTTTCCTTATGCTTTCCTGTCATTTTTAACTCCGCCCTCCTTTACGCCGCGGTACAGCGTTTCCCGCTCGTCGCGGCGGGATAAATCGTATTCCTTTCTCATTGATTGTACATCTTCCCGTTCAGATAGTTAGTGAATTTTTCTGGCATAACGCGGGTGGCAAAGCGCGCCGCCGTCGTCTTTACGCCGCACGTCTTGATAATGGGCGGCTTTTCGGCCGTGAGCACTTTATAGATATCCTCCGCCACGCGCGAGGGCTTCATACCGCTCTGCTCCATATTGTTTAAAGCGGCAACCGCGCGGTTTAACGACTTGCCGTAAGTGCCGTTTTCCTCCTCGGGATAAACCTTGCGCTTGAAGGAAAAGTTGGTAGCCGTGCCGCCGGGCAGAACCGCCGTAGCCGTTATGCCGTAGCCGTTGAGCTCGGTATTCGCCTCGCGGGCGAGCATCTCGAGAGCCGCTTTCGAGCATGAATAAAAGCTGTCGAAAACGACGGGAACGTCGCCGCCGAGAGAGCCTACGAGCACTATCTTGCCGCCCTTCTTTTTCATAAAGGGAATTGCCGTCTGCACAGCTTTGAGCGCGCCGAAGAAGTTGACCTCGAAAAGGTATTTATAGTCGGTCTCTTTGGCGTACTCGATGGGCGCAGCCATTGAAAAGCCCGCGCAATAGACGAGCGCAGAAAGTCCGTACTTTTCCGCCGCGGAAGAAATTGCGGAATACGCTTCGTTGCCGCAGGTTACGTCGGCGCAGATATTGTGAACCTTTGCGTTGTTGCAGGGCGTTCTCGAAATATTGGTGACTTCCCAGCCGCGGTTGACAAGGCGCACGCACGTTTCGTAGCCTATGCCCGAGCTTCCGCCCACAACCACAACCGACGGTTTTACCGATTTACTCTTAGAATTATTTTCCATACAAATATTGTGCGGAAACGTAAAATAAAATATGCGCCCCGCGCGGAAACATTTCCGCGCGGGGCGCTAAATTGATTATTCGTCATTACTTAAAATTTCCTTAATATAATATAAGTGCTTTTCAATAGCTCGCAACGCTTCTTTAATACTATTATGCCGTTCAGCTTTAACGCCGTCGTTAATTTCCCAGTACGCGCAATTATCGTGTAACTTCCATGTATTCTTTTTGTGCGGATTATATAATGCATTATTGATACAGTGTCCGCCGATAGGGTGAAATCGCGTTAATATTATTACATAGTGTTCAACATAATATTTGCAATTTTTACAAACTCTTTCTTCTGTTACTTTTTCCATTTCGCACCTCAAAATTTACTCACTGTAATTTGAAATATCAATTTTAAAGCTCAACTAAATTATAAGAATTTTATCTGTATTTTTGTTGATTTATAGGATTTTATCCTATATAAAAGCATAAATTAAATCGTTATTGACTAAAAAAAGCCCCGCGGCAAAATTGCCGCGGGGCTTTTATTTGTACCTTATTAAACTACGGAAAGTCCCTCCGATTAGAAGCAAGCAAGACAAGGAGCGCGCGGCTTTGGCGACAGGAGTTTACAATGATGTAAATGACTTAGCCGAAACGTAAGCGCAACGCCGTATTGCGCCGCTTATAAGCGGAGAAGTCAACCGAACGCTATATCCAAGACCATCATCAAGGCAAACCCGAGCACAACGCCGACGGTTGCCTTTAACTTTGACGTTTCGAAGCTTTCGGGGACAAGCTCCGAACATACCACCGCTACCATTGCTCCCGCCGAGAACGCAAGCGCAAACGGTAAAATTCCGCTCACCCACGTTACCGCAAGCGCGCCGATTACGCCCGCTATTATTTCAACCACGCCCGAAAGCTGACCGATTAAAAAGCTTTTCGTACGCGAATATCCGTTTGCGCGCAAGGGAAACGCGACGCACATACCCTCGGGGAAATTCTGTATACCTATCCCGACGGCAAGCATTATTGCGGCAACCGCGCCCACTCCGCTACCCTGTGACAGTGCGCCGAACGCAACTCCGACCGCCAGCCCCTCGGGCACGTTGTGCACCGTGACTGCGACCGTCATTACCGCGCACGAGCGCTTTTTTTCCTCGGAGTTCTTCGTCAGCTTACCAATCAATATATCCGTGACGGTTATCAGAAGTCCGCCGAGAATAAAGCCTACGGTGAGTACTATGTATGAATACTCGCCGCCCTGTTCGAGCGCGGGCAAAAGGAGCGAAAAAAAAGACGATGCGAGCATTATGCCCGCCGCGCCCGAAAGCATAAAGCAAAAGGCGGTTTTACCTACCTTTTTATAAAAGAATACGAGTGACGCACCCAGCGCCGTCAGCGCCCATGTAAAAAGCGTTGCCAAAAGCGCCTGCACCCAGCCCGAAAGCCCTATAAACCATTCCAAAGCAATTTCTCTCCCGTAAAAAATGTAGTTACTACATTGTATGCGAGATAGAACGCCGAATGATAAAAAACGCCGCGCGGCGAGGCGTGTCGCCTCTGCCAAATCCTTTAATTGCTTTGTCAAAAATCAAACTTATCGCAACAAAACGAAAGCCGCGCGGCGAGGCGTGTCGCCCCTGCCAAGTCCTTTAATTTCTTTGCTGAAAGGCAAACTTAATCGCAACAAAACGAAAGTCGCGCGGCTTTACTTGCCGCGCGGCTTATTAACTTATAACTTTTCTATAACTTCTACAATCTGACCAACCGTCTTAATCTGAGCAACCTGGTCGTCGGGAATGGTCTTGCCCGTCTCGTCCTCCAAGGTCATCAAAAGTTCAACGACGTCAAGGCTGTCTGCGCCGAGGTCGTCGACAATCTTGCTTTCGGGTGTGATTTTGGATACGGGTATGCCGAGCTGTTCCGCCAGCATCTTTGCTATTTTATCGAACATTTTTGTTTATCTCCTGAAAAAATGATTTAATTATCATAATTATATATGACAAATTGCTCAATGTCAAGAAAAATTACTTTGCCTCTTTCTTACTTAGCTGTTTTATCGACAAACCTATGCGCTGTTTTTTGATATCGAGGTTGATTATAACCGCCTTGACCTTCTGCCCCACCTTCAACACGTCGGACGGGTGCTTTATGTAGCGGTCGGTGATTTCGGAAACGTGCACGAGTCCGTCCTGATGCACTCCGATATCGATAAACGCGCCGAAGTCGATTACGTTGCGCACCGAGCCCTCGACTACCATTCCGACAGCCAAGTCCTCGATACTCATTATATCCCTGCGCAAAATGGGCGAAGGCAGACTGTCGCGGATATCGCGCCCCGGCTTTAACAGCTCGGTTACGATATCGTTCATCGTCGCTTTGTCGAGCTCGCAGTATTCGGCGGCCTTATTCTCGCCGTATTCCTTGATTTTTGCGGGGAGTTCTTTCAGGTTGCCCTCTTTTACGTCCTTTGCCGTGTAGCCGAAAAGTTTTAACAGCTTTTCCGCTTTCTGATAGCTTTCGGGGTGAACCGCGGAGTTGTCGAAAATGTTTTTGCCGTTCGGTATGCGAAGGAAGCCCGCACACTGCTCGTACGCCTTTGCGCCGAGTTTAGGCACTTTCAAAAGCTGTTTTCTTTCGGTGAACTTGCCGTTCTCCTCGCGGTAAGCCACAACGCTCTTGGCAACGCCCGCGTTCAAGCCCGCAACATACCTAAGTAGATACGCACTCGCGGTATTGAGGTCTACGCCTACGCTGTTAACGCAGTCTTCGAGCACGCCGCCGAGCACCGCGTCGAGGCGCTTTTTGTCCATATCGTGCTGATACTGCCCCACGCCTATCGACTTGGGGTCGATTTTGATAAGCTCGGCGAGCGGGTCTTGCAAGCGGCGCGCAATGGAAATTGCCGAACGCAGAGTCAAATCGTAGTCGGGGAACTCCTCGACCGCCAAGGGGCTTGCCGAATACACGGAAGCGCCTGCCTCGTTGACGACCGCGTAGGACACGTCGCGGTCAATCTCTTTTAAAAGCTCGGCAACGAAAATTTCCGTTTCCTTGCCCGCCGTGCCGTTGCCAATCGAAATGACGTCGACATTGCATTTTTTAATAAGGTCTTTGATTATCTTTTTACTTTCCTCTATCTTGTTGTGCGGGGGCACGGGATAGATGACCGAAGTTGCAAGCACCTTGCCGGTATCGTCCACCACGGCAACCTTGCAGCCCGTACGGTAGCCGGGGTCTAAACCGAGGGTTACCTTGCCCTTAACGGGCGGTTGCAGAAGAAGCGGGCGGAGATTGACCTCGAACATTTTGATTGCCTGCTCGCTTGCTCTGTCGGTTAAAATGGAACGCACCTCGCGCTCTATCGAGGGCTGGATAAGACGGTCGTAGCCGTCGGACACCGCTTCCTTGATAAGGTCGGCGCACGCGCCCTTGGTCTTTACGTATTTAGCCGCGCAAACGCGCTTTGCAACGTCGCCGTCGAACGCGATTTTTACGCGAAGGCACTCTTCCTTTTCGCCGCGGTTGATGGCAAGTATTCTGTGGTTTTTGATTTCGGGAATGAGCTCAGAATAATCGGCGTACATATCGTACGTACCCTTGCCGTCGTCCTTTAAAAGCTTGACCTGAATTTCGCCGTGGTTTTCCATTAACGCGCGCAATTTTTTACGCAATTCCGCGTTGTCCGAAACTATTTCGGCGATTATGTCCTTTGCGCCGTCTATCGCCTGCTGAGCGTTTTCAACTCCGTTTTCTTCGGATATGTACTTTTCCGCTTCCGCCCAAGGGTCGCCCTGCTGAGCCAAAATAAAGTCGGCGAGCGGCTGCAACCCCTTTGCGATTGCAACCGAGGCGCGCGTCTTTTTCTTCTGCTTGTAGGGGCGGTAAACGTCCTCGATTTCGGTCATGGTCGCGCACGCGTCGATAGCCGCCTGAATTTCGTCGGTCATCTTGCCCTGTTCGGTGATAGCCGCGGCAACCTCGCCCTTGCGCTTTTCAAGGTTCTGCAAGTATTCGTACCTGTCTGCAAACTCCCTTAAAACCTGGTCGTCAATCGCGCCCGTCATCTCTTTTCTGTAACGCGCGATAAAGGGTATGGTGTTTCCCTCGTCCAAAAGCTTGACCACGTTTTCGGCATGGTCGGGTCTGAGTTTGAACTCCTCGGTCAGTTGCTTTACAATTTCCATATTATCTCTTTAAGCCTCTTAAAAAGTCTTTTTGTTCTTTGGTAAGTCGGTAGCTTTCGCAAGCTTTCTGAATTGCTTTGTTGTGCGTTTTGATATCGAGTTCGTTGAGCTTTAAAAACTCCACTCCCTGCTCATAAAATTTAACGAGCACTTCCGCAATCAGCCAAGCCGCCGCCATATGCACGTAATACAAATCGCGGTTCGATTGCCGAACCGTATCGGCAATGAATTGCAAATACTTCTCTTCAACGTAGAAATGCAATAGCGTAGTTAAGGCGAAACGCTGTGAAAATTCTCCGCCGTTCAGATATTCGGTTACGTATGAAAGAAATTCCTCTTTATGTCCACTGATGCACTTGGGTGCAAAGCTGTCGCACGTCGCCCAGTTGTCGATAAGCGAAACGCACTTATCTACGTAATTTATAAATTGCCCGTAAGGAAGCAGTGCAACCGCCTGCAACTTGATAAAAGTGACCTCATAATACTCGTCATTGAGGGATATTAGGGGGTCTATCGCGTTTTTATAGCGTTTTGCTATCTTTCTCAAAGTCGGAACGCGAACACCTAAAACGCAAATTTTGTCGTTCTTTAAAAGCCGCTTGTGGAACGCCGCGTATTCGGGCTCGGCTAGGCTTTTAAGTTCCGCTAAAAGCTCTTCGTAGAGCTGAGTACCATTCGTCGTCATTTCTTCTCGCGTTGGCGGGGCTTGTGGACGGCAGTCTGAAATAGGGCAAATCAATTGTGCCGTAGTGCTTTTCGAATATTGAAAAAGCCCGCCCGCCGTTTACAAGTATACACGAAACCGACGAATTTTGCAACACTTCGGACAAATTTGCCACCTTAAAATTTTTAATCGTTTCGTCGCGGCTGCCGACTATTTCGCACTCGGTTACGATATCCCAGAGCGCGACTTTATTTCTAAGTAAAAACGCTTTCCTCTCTTCTACGCCTACGGGCTTGTCCTCGCCGAAAAAGGCGGCAAGTATGCGCCAGAAAGCGTTTTGCGGGTGTCCGTAATAAAAGCTCTGTTCTCGGCTTTTGACCGACGGAAAACTGCCTAAAATAAGTACGCGGCTCTCGCCGTTAAAAAAGGGCTCGAAGCCCTTTATAATGCCGCTCATTTCAGCGGTCTGTCCACGTTTCCGACAATCGCGGTTGCGCGATAATTTTCGTCGAAATTGTATTCGATAGCTTCGTAAACGTCGTTCAAAGTCACGCCGTTAAGTTTGCCGACGCGCTCCTCGAAATCGTACAGTTTGCCTGAATATATGAGCTCCTTACCGTATAAAAGCATCTGCGAGCTCGTGCTCTCCTGCGCGTAAATGAGCGACGACAAGAGCTGTTCCTTGCCCCTCTTGAACTCGTCTTCGGTCAGCGTTTTTTTCTTCAAGTCGGCAATGCACTTTTCAATCGCCTCGACCGACTGCAGATAGCTGTCGGCATTCACGCCCGCGTAAACGGTGAGCGAACCGCTCATCTCGTACGGCGAAACGTACGAATAGACCGTGTACGCAAGTCCCAATTCCTCGCGCACGGTCTGGAAAAGGCGCGACGACATACTCCCGCCCAAAACGGCGTTCATTATCTGCGTTGCGTCGCACAGCCGCTCGTACCTCTTCATAGAAGGATATGCAATGGCAACGTGCACCTGCTCGATATCCTTGGACTTATAAAGGTTGCGGCTTTTGAGCGAAACGTTTAACGTGCGTTTTTCCGCTTTGCTTGCGGGAAGCGCGCCGAAATGTTTTTTAACGAGCTCTTCGGCGAGCTCTACCGGGATATTGCCCGCCATAGAGATTACTATATTGTCGGCTGTATAGCGCGCCTTTAAGTACGCCGCTATGTCTTCGCGGGTAAAGCCCTTGACGTTGCTTTTACTGCCTAAAATGTTTCTGCCGTAGTTCTCTTCACCGAAAAAGGCTTTGGACAAAAGGTCAAGGCACAAGTCGTCCGGTGTGTCCTCGTTCATCGAGATTTCCTCTACGACCACTCCCTTTTCGCGCTTCATTTCGTCCTCGGGGAATACGCTGTTTAAAAATAGGTCGGCTAAGATTTCGAACGCTTCCGCCGCGTGTCCCGACGTAGACTTTGCGTAGTAGCAGGTAATGTCCTTGCTTGTAAAAGCGTTGACCTGCGCGCCGATTGCGTCCATATTGTCGGAAATCTGGAACGCGTTGCGCGTCTTCGTGCCCTTGAACATCATATGTTCGATAAAGTGCGAAATACCGTCTTCCTTATCGCTCTCCACGCTCGCGCCCGTGCCCACGATTATGCCCATTGATACGGACATAAGTCCGCTCATTTGTTTTACGATTAGCCTAATACCGTTGTCAAGTTGTTTGTAGTGTACCATTATTCTCCTAAATTGTAAGAGACGGTTACGGCGGTCAGACCGTTTTCTCTTATGTAAGTCAAAATTGTCGGCAATGCTTTCACCGTCACGTCCATGGGGTGCATTAAAATAAACTCGCCGCTCTGTAAGTTCTTGGTTGCGCGCTCGCATATGAGCGAAACGTCCTTATCCCGCCAGTCTATCGTATCGCGCGACCACATAATAGTCTTTAAGTTCAAAGAGGTCGCGGCGGTAACGGTTGAATCGTTGAACGCGCCCGAGGGCGGTGCGAAGAGCGAAATCTCGTGCCCGAGCATGGCGTTCAACAGCTTGACGGACGGGCGTATTTCGGCAAGGTTCTGCTCGTAATTCATTTTGGAGTGGTCCTTGTGGAAATACCCGTGCGAGGCCACCTCGTGACCGCGGGCGGCTATATCTCTAACGCAATCGATATTGTCGTCCGCCCAGCTTCCGCCCAAAAAGAAGGTCGCCTTTGCGCCCTCCGCGTCAAGCAAGTCCATTATCGCGTAAACGTTGTCGGTGTTCTGATAGACGTTGAACATCATACTCACGCCCTTGGGGTTTTCCGACTTGTAATATAGGTTTTCGCCGTTCGACGTGACCTGCGCCGCCGCTCCGCCGCCGACAAACCCGACCGCGCAAACCGACGCTATCACCGCGCACAACACAACATTTACTATAACCGAAATAATTTTATTTTTCAATAGTTTGCCCCTAAATTAAAATACTATTATATCTTATTTAGGGTTTTGCACTTTAATTACGCATTATTTGAGCTGAACGATTGTAACTCCTATTTCGCCCTCGCCATATGCGCCTGAACGATATTCTTTGACGGCGCGGTGCTTTTTCAAAAACTGCGAGATTGCGGCGCGAAGCTTACCCGTGCCCACTCCGTGGATAATTTTTACCTGCTCCAAATTGTCGGTGAGCGCTTTGTCGATGAAGTTTTCAACCTCTATCAAAGCCTCGTCTACCGTCAGCCCTATTACGTTGATTTCGAAAAGCGGCTGAGAGGGCGAGAATTTTTTTACGACCTTAACTTTTTCCGTCGGTCTTTGTTTTTTGTTTTTCTGAGGCGGTGCGGGCGGAATAATTTTAAGCGAAGAAATTTTTACGCGCATTTTTATACTGCCGCACGCGACCTCCGCCTCGCCCTTTGCGGGGTTAAACGAAAGCACCGTGCCGCGGCTGCCCATACTCTCGACAAACACTTCGCCGCCCACCTTAACGCTTTCAGCAGTCGCGGGCTTGAAGTTTTCTATCGTAACGTGTTCTTCCTCGTTGTATGCCTCGTCCTTTAGTTTGTTTTTCAAGGTGCGGGCGCGGATTAAATCGGCTTGAGTAATTTCTTCTTTTTTGAAAATGCCCTCGATTTCGTCTAAAAGCTCCTCCGCGCGGGCGGTGCGCTCGTTGATAATGCGGCGGCTCTCCGCGCGTGCGCTTGCACCCAGCCGCGCTTTTTCGTTTTCCAAAGTGTTGACAAGCTTTTTCGCCTGCTCGCACTTTTCGTTCCACTCGCGTTCCAATGCGGTTGCCCGCGCCTCGGCCTCCTGAGCCGCAATACGGCTGTCCTCGGCGCGCTTTAAAATGTTGTCGTAGGTTCTGCCCTCGTCGGAAAGATAGCTTTCGGCGGCGGCTAAAATTTCGGGGTTCATACCGAGCCTGCGCGACACGGCGAGCGCGTTGCTTGCGCCCGCAAGCCCAATCTTAATGGAATACAGCGGCTTTAAGGTCGCGCTGTCAAACTGCATTGCCGCGTTCTCTATGCCGCCCAGCGTGTAGGCAAACTCCTTGAGCGCGGTGAAGTGCGTGGTGATTATGCCCTTTGCGCCCTTCTTTAAAAGGTACTCGGTGACCGCGCGGGCGAGAGCCTGACCCTCGTCGGGGTTCGTGCCACCGCCCAGCTCGTCGATTAAAACGAGGCTGTCGTTGTCCGCGCCGTCGCAGATTGCCGCAACCGTCGTCATATGACTCGAAAAGGTCGAGAGGCTGTCCTCTATGCTCTGACTGTCGCCGACGTCGCAGAAGACGTTCGAAAAAGCGCACACCTCGCTGCCGCTTGCGGCGGGAATGAACAGACCGCACTCCGCCATAAGGCAGAACAGCCCGACCATTTTAAGCGTGACCGTCTTGCCGCCCGTGTTCGCGCCGCTCAACAAAAGGAACGCGTAATCTTTGCCCAACTCAATCGAAACGGGCACGACCTCGTCTTTGCCGACGAGCGGGTGACGACCTTTGACTATGTTGACGTACCCGCGCTTATTGACGTGCGGGCAGGTCGCTTTAACCGAATAGCCGTACTCGGCGCGGGCGAAGTAGCCGTCGATTTCCGAGAGCACTTCCATATCCGTTTCCAGCCGCTCGCGCATTACCCCGACGCGCGCGGAGAGAACTTTTAAAATGCGCTCCACTTCCTCTCTTTCGTCGATGGTCAGAGAGATAAGTTCGTTGTTTAAGTTGAGCACATACTCGGGCTCTATAAAGAAGGTTGCGCCCGACTGCGAACGGTCGTGCACGAAGCCCTTGACTTTCGATTTGTACTCCGCCTTGACGGGGATAACGTACCTGTCGTTGCGGATAGTGACTATGCTGTCCTGCAAGTACGCCGTATTGCCGCCCGACACGTACTCGGACAGCGAAGAGCGGATACGCTCGTTTAAACTGCGTATTTTACTGCGTATGGAAAAGAGCGCGTCGCTCGCGTAGTCGCTGACCTGCTCGGCGTTTATAATCTTTTCGGTGATATCGTTTTCGAGCGCCTCGTCAAAGTACAGCCGCGCCGCCGTCTGCTTTATCAAAACTATTTCGCTATCGTCCACGGAGTTTACAGAGCGGTAACAGATTCGCGCCGAGCGCAACAGTGCGTTGACTTCCAACAGTTCACCGCACGAGAGCGCCGAGCCCTTGGACGCGCGCTTTAATAAATCGCCGACTTCGGGGAAGTACTCCACCTTGCCCGCGCCATAGCGGAATAAAAGTTTGTCGCACTCCGCGGTTGTTGCAAGCCTCTCGCGCACAACCGATATATCGCCCGTCGGTTGCAGTGCGGCAAGCGCTCTTTTGGTCGGCGCAAGGCACGCGAACGAGGCGCACGCGGAGAGAATTTTATCAAGTTCGAGTTTTTGTTGGCTGTGTGTGTTCATAGTCATAGCACGGGGTTTTCCGTGTGCCCCTTTGTGTGGTTATTAATATTTGCGCCGTCCGCCGTTAGGTCGGCTAAACTGCCAGTGAAATTGTTTTCAAAAGCAAGGCGGGCGCAGTTGAAAAGCTCGAAGCGGCAACCGCTCACTTCGTATCTCCGCATGGGGAACGCTCTGCCGTTCTCGTCGGTGAGCGTGTAAAGGTCGCGCTTGTCGCACTGTGCGCACGACTTGCCGAACGGACAGTAGATTAAGTCCATTACCTTTATATCGCCCGCAGTAAGATAGAAGGTGTTTTCGCGAGCAAGCGGCTTTGCCTCTCTTGCGGTGAGCTCTTTGGAAAGCGCAACGTAGTCCGCGGGGCAAAGGCTTAAAGAAAGATGATTGAAAATGTTGAAACCCACCCCCGCAAAAAGCTTGATTTTAAGCTCTTTTGCAAGCTCTACGGCGTAATTACCCCCACAGTATATGCCGTCGAACGCATTTAGGCGGGGTTTTATAACATCTATTTCCTCGCCCGAAAGATAGGACGGAAGATATAAAAATTTCTCGCCTTTAAAGTTCTTGTATAGGTGCGACATATCCGCCGAATAGTCGTCGGGCTTGAGTATGCCTATATCCGCTTTTACGCCGTTTAAGCTCCTCGCAATAACCGCCGTTTTAGCGTTTTTCGAGGGCTGTTCGGCTTGAGATAAAGGCAATATTTTCTCAATCTTTTCCGCACCGTTCGAGCAATGGTCGCCGAAAAACGCGGCGTACGCCTCCCTTCTGAACGCGTTCAACAGCGACAGCGGAACGAAAATTCCGTCGTCGATTTCTATATTTTTATAGACGATTTCAAAAGGATAGGTATCGGTTTTATTAAAGCTGGTTTCGAAATTTTCGGCTGTGAACGGTCTGCCCTGCGCCCTTTCAACCGTGAAAGGCGCGGTATATTCCCTGCCGTTTAAAGTAACCTCGGGCTGTTCGCCCTCGGCAAAGCGCGCCGAAATTTCAACTTTCAAAGTGCGCTTTTTATTTAGAAGTTCAGCGTTTAATTTGCTGTCGGTCGTAATAAAAACCTTGTCGCCGTTTTTCAGCCTCTGCGCGCTCTTTAAGATATAGCCGCTCTTGACCTTACCGCCGAAAACAGCACCGCCCACCTCTTTGCCGCCGCGCAATATTTTAAAGCCGTCGCCCTCGCCGCAACTTTCAAAGGTGCGCAAAATATACTTGCCGCTCTCCACCGAAACCGTGCCGAGATACTCGCCGATATGCCCCTGAACAGCCGCGCTTAAAAAGGACTTATCCTGCCCGAAAGCCAACCCTTTTGTGTAATTGCCCCTGTTATATGTGCGTTTCAACGCGGATAAATCGCTCTTTTGCGCACTTCCTTCAAGCAGGTTTTTATAGTAGGTTACCGCCGCGGAAACGTACTCGGAGCGGCGCATTCTCCCCTCGATTTTAAAAGAGGATACGCCCGCCTCGACAAGCTTTTCAACGTCCTCCCCCACGCACAAATCGGAGAGCGAAATGCGGTAAGCGAGCTCCTCGAAGCCCTTGCGGTCTATCGAGTAGCGTTTGCGGCAGGGCTGTTTGCACTTACCGCGGTTGCCCGAATTGCCGCCCGCAAACGAGGACAAATAGCACTGCCCCGAAAAGCAGGTACACAGTGCGCCCTGCACGAACACCTCGGTTTCTATAATCCTTGCGATTTCCTTTATGTCGGCAAAAGCCGTTTCGCGCGACACTATCACGCGGGAAAAGCCTAAGCTCTTTGCGTACTTTGCGCCGAGCGCGTTACACACTCCCGCCTGCGTAGAAAGGTGCAGGCACATTTGCGGATAGTTTTTTTTGAGGTACGCGCCGAGATAAATATCCTGAATTATCAGCGCGTCCGCACCGAGATTATGCACCTTAATTGCCGAATTTATAAACTCCTCCAGTTCGCCGTCCTTGACCAAAGTGTTCATTGCGACATAGATTTTTACACCGAAAAAGTGAGCGTAGGCAATGAGTTTTGCCAAAGATTCGTAGCCGAAATTTTCGGCGTTGCTCCTTGCGGAGAATGCCGAAAGTCCCAGATATATTGCGTTCGCGCCCGCATTGATTGCGGCGTACGCGCATTTTTCATCGCCCGCAGGAGCTAATATTTCAGTCATTATTTATGTACCCGAATTGTTCGATTACCCTTGCAACCGCGCCCTCGTCGTTTGTCACGCCGACAAAGTTTGCCGCGGCTTTAAGCTCGTCCACAGCGTTGCCGACTGCCACGCCTACCCCCGCCGCCTCTATCATGGAAAGGTCGTTCAAGTTGTCGCCGACGGCACAGCATTTTTCAATCGGCACGCCGTAATGCTCGGACAAAAACTCAATCGCCGCGCCCTTGGTTTCGCCGAGCGGCGATATTTCGATAAGCACTTTCGCACTGCACGTAACGTCGAACCGCGCGCCGAATTTTGCCCTGATTTTTTTGTACAGTTCTTCCTGTTCGTCGGGTCGGCAGAGCGTTGCCACCTTGTTAAATCTTTCGCCGCTCGTTACCACAGCCTGCGACAAAGGCATTGCGGAATGGAGCGCCTTGACACCTATGATTTCCTCGTACAGCTTTAAATGTTTTTCGCCCTCAGGCAAGTCCGAATATAGACCGCCTAAAAAATACGCCTGTACGTTGGTGTTCAGCCCCTCTAAAAAGGCGCAGATTTCCGCGGTTTCGGCGGCATTGAACACGGAGTTTTTTATAATTTCGCCGCTTTCGATATCGGCAATCACCGAGCCCTGACACGCAATGACCAACCCCTTCAAGCCCATTTGACGAACGCGCGGCAGAATTGAGGGCAGTATTCGACCCGTGCAGACGGCAAAAATTCCGCCGTCCGAAACGTAGTTGTTTATTGCGTTTTTAACCTCGTCGGTCACTTCGTTTTGTGAGTTCGCGAGCGTGCCGTCGAAGTCGGAAACAATGAGTTTACAGTTCAACTTTTTCATAAGTTTTCGTTTAAATAGACCTTAATTCTGTGAGCGAGCGCCGCGCCTATGCCCTCGGTTTTGGCTATCTCTTCCTCGGTCGCCGTCATTATTTTTTCGATGTTCGGGAACTTGTTCATAAGCGCGATACGCTTCTGCTTACCCACGCCCTCTATGCCGTCCAGAACGCTCTGCAAGCTGTTTTTGGAGTGCAGATTTCGAAAGTAGGTCACGGCGAAACGGTGCGCCTCGTCGCGCATTCTCTGCACCATTCTGAGCGAATAGTCGGTGCGCGGAATTTTAATGCTTTCGGGCGAGTCCACCGTAAAAATTTCCTCTTCCTGCTTGGCTATCGAGATTAAGTCTATATCTGTAACCCGCATTTCGTCGAAAATCTGTTTGACCGCGGAGAGCTGACCCTTGCCGCCGTCGATTACGACCAAGTCGGGCTTGGGAAAGCGTTCCTCTTCCTCCGTGCCGAGCTTGGAAAGCCTGCGCAATAAAACTTCGCGAAGCGAGGCGAAGTCGTCCGCGCCCTCTACCGTCTTAATTCTGAAACGGCGGTAGGAAGTTTTGTCCGCCTCGCCGTCTATAAAAACAACCATCGACGCGACCTTGTCCACGCCCGAAACGTTGGAAATATCGTAGCACTCCGCGCGGCGGGGATAGCGGCTCAAAGAAAGCTGTTGCATAAGCCGCGTGCACGCGTTGACCGTCATTTCGTCCTTGTGCTTAATTCTGTCGACCGACTTATCAAGATAGTCCTTGGCGTTCTCTTTCGCCATATCCAGAAGGCGCGCCTTGACGCCCTGCTTTGCGAGCGTGACCGTAACGCTTTTGCCCAGCTTTTCTTTAAAGAAGCTTTCTACAAACTCCTTTTCGCAATAGCTTTCGGCAATGATTTCGGGCGGGGGTTCGTGCGCGGTATAGTACTGCGTTATAAACGAGGTCAGCGCCTCCGCGTCCGATTCGTGCGCCTCGTCGAGAGCGAACGACGCGCCGCCCTGCATTATGCCCTTGCGGGTGACGAGCACGTTGACCGCCGAATACAGTCCGTTGGAAGCGTACGCTATAATGTCCGCGTCGATTGCCTTGTTTATCGAAGTTATCCTCTTTGCCTCCAATTTAGAGAGCATAGAGAGCTTGTTTTTATAGTCGAGGGCAAGCTCGAAAGCCTCGTTTTCGGCGGCTTTGAGCATTTTCTCTTTTAAAATTTCGCCCGCTTTCGTGTAGTTGCCGTCTAAGAAATTGAGCGCGAGCTTGACCCTTTCGGCGTACTCTTCCTTACTTATCTTGTGCGCGCACGGAGCGCAACACTTGTCTATGTGATAGTTCAAGCACTCCCTTTTCGGCGTTGCCGTCACGGGCGTGCGGCACAGCCTTACGGAAAAGAGCAATTGGCAGGTTTCCAGAATATCCTTGTAATTTATGCCGCCCATAAACGGTCCGAAATACCTGCAACCGTCCTTTCTGATTTTGCGGGTAACGTAAAAGTTGGGGAAGTCGTCGCGCAAATCAACCTTGATATAAGGGTAAGTTTTGTCGTCCTTTAAAAGAATATTGTACTTGGGCTTATACTTTTTTATAAGGTTGTTTTCCAGCGCGAGCGCGTCGATTTCGGTTGCCGTGATAATGTAGTTGAAGTCGGCTACGTTCTCGACCATTCGCATAACTTTTTCGGGCTTGGGACTGTGCTGAAAGTACTGCCGCACTCTGTTTTTAAGCACGCGCGCCTTGCCGACGTAAATAACGTTGCCGAATTTATCGAGCATTATATATACGCCCGGATTATCGGGCAGAAGTTTTAATTTTTCCTTTATTACGTTCATAAGCAATACACAATTATTATACCACGTTATTGCAATTATTGCAATACTCTTTGAACGTAAAAAACCGCCCCGTTTTCATTCCGAAAACGGGGCGGGAATATTAACAAAAATTTAATAATAACGATAAGGTATGCTAATGAGTGCAATTATCCAAAAAAGTATGACTAAGACGCATAAAGCCATAATCACCGCCGAGATAATTATGCCTGCCGTGGACATGGAACGCGACTTTTGACTCCCCGTTCTCTTTGCCTCGTTATGGGCGATTATACTTAAAATCAAACCTATGAGCGGCTCGAAAAATGCAAGTATCAACCCACCTATACTCAAGCCTGAATACGTATCGACGATAGGCGGCACCTGGTTTTGCGGCGCGCTATTCATATTATTGCCTTTCGAAAAGCCGTCATTACCCATATTCCCGTACTGCACGCTGCAACCGCAACCGGGGCAGATTATGGCGTCGTCTAAAACCTGCTTTCCGCAGTGACTGCAATATTTCATAGAGTTACCCCCTTATTTATAAATATTAATAAGCCCTGGCAAAGTAGACTGTATGAACAGCTTTCTTGCCGCAGACGGCGCACAGCTCGTCTTCGAGCTCGTCGAGCATAACGCGCGCGGAAGCCGCGGTTGTTTCCTTTATTTTATCCTCGCATTCGCGACAGCCGCACCAGCCCGCTTTTACGAAGTTTCCGCCCTCTACACCCGCAAGTATGCCTTGGATATCGCTTGCTTTGACGATTTTGTTATCCCGTCTTACTCTCGCGCTTTCGAGCATGTCTTTCTGTACGGTTTCGAGCAATGAAACGACCGTAGACCCCACACTATCCTTTAAACATTCGCTTTTTTCGCACGTGTCGCGGCGGAATAAA
>CAYXTN010000004.1:0-60879 GCA_964468085.1 uncultured Clostridia bacterium
TTGAAATACCGAGCATTGCGTTGAGTATCAGAACGAAATAGGATAAAAACGCAAGCACCGTACCCGAGGGCGCACTTACGACTGCGCCCACCACTATTACTCCCACGAGTCCTAAATTTAAAATAAGCGTCACGATGGGGTTGGTAAGCGCCGCAAGCTTGTTTGCCCTAAATTCGTCGGCGGTAAGTTCGGCGTTTACCGCTTCGTATTTGCGTTCCTCGTATTCTGTCTTGCACAGTGCTTTTATGACGCGCACGCCCGAAATGTTTTCCTGCATTGCGCGCACCGACTTGTCGGCGCTTCTCTGTACGCGATAATACATAGGCACGCTTTTTGCGGTGATGACAAAAAGCACGAGAACGACCAGCGGTATGCACGCGAGAAGTACGAGAGCAAGCCGCCAATTCAATAAGAAAGTGAACACAAGACCGCCGACCAACAGTATCGGAGCGCGCACGCCCAGCCTCAACGTTCTTGCAACCGCCTGATTGACATAGTAGGTGTCGCTCGTAAGACGCGAAACGAGAGAAGGCAAAGTAAACTCATCCACCTGTCCGCTCTTTAAGTAGGTAATCTTTTTAAAAAGCGCATAGCGCAAATCGCGGGTCATATTGCCCGCAGCTTTAGCCGCAAGCCTGTTTGCAACTATGTTGCAGGTAATTGCTACTACCGCCGCCGCAAGCATCACAATACCCGCATACACCATAAAAGTTATATTCTTCGTGGGAACGATTTCGTCTATTAAGTAGTCGAGAACGAGCGGTAGCGAGAGCTCGGCCATAGTCGCAATAAACTTGAACACAAGTCCCGCCGCCACCGTACCCGAATACGGTTTTAGGTATCTAAGAGTTCTCTTCATAGGTTACTTTAATTTTAATACCGCGCGTAAAATTTGTCAAACGGCGGCGTGTCGCCGCTACCGATTCCTTTAATTTCTCAAGCGTCAGCAGACTTATCACGGCAAACAGCGGCGTACCGCCGCGAGGCAAAAAACGCCACCTCCGTCACCGCTATTGCGACTGCGTTCACAGAGCACGCGATTTTGTCGCAGACGGTTAAAACGAGCATATTTCCGCACGTAAACACGGGGGCGAGGCTCGCGGCGGCTATACAAAAGATTAGCGGCGCGCGCTTAAATTTGTTCGCCGCACCCGAAACTGCGGGCAAGGCGAGCGAAGAAAGCGAGTGAACCGCCACCACCGTCAACACGGCAAACAGAACCGCGCCCAGAACGCGCGCCCCCGCACCACCCGAACAGAGCGCGAATACCACCTGCGAATACGCGTCTATCGCGCACGTAATCCCGACCGTTTGGGAAAAAGTGACGGAAAAGGGCAAAACGGACAGCGTTGCGAGCATACAGAACACAAAATTTGCGACAATTATTTTGAGCGCGGCGGCAACCGAAGACGAGCCCTCGGACAGAGATTTTGCGTAAGTCGGCATAACTCCCGCGGCGAGCGAGAGCGCCAAAAGCGCCTGACCGAGCGCGTCCAGCCATATCTCGCCGTCAATTAAGCGGGAAAGCTCGAGCGAAGAAAACGCGCCGCCGCGCTTCAAGCCCGCCACCGCAAGAGATAAAAACAGCGCGAGCGACAATATTACAGATAACTTCCCCGACACGGATAACGTGTGCGGAAAACCTTTAATTAAGACATATGCGGCACTCAACACAACTAAAAGAGCCGCCGCGAACAGTAAATGCGAACCCACCTGCGGGGTGGAAAAGAGCGCGAAAGAAAGGCTCGTTGAACCTAATTTTGCGGCAATGACCCCGTAGAATAGCGCGATTAACGCCGAATTTGCCGCCGCCGCGCGCATTATTACCGCCCAGATTTTAGCCGCCCTGCCGCTTATTTTCCGTCTGCCGAAATTTAGTTCGGCAACGAGCAGAGGAAAACAGACGGCGCATAAAACTACCGCGTACGCTATAACGAACGCCGCGCCGTGAGTTAAGCACAGCGCGGGAAATCTGAAAGCGTTGCCAAGACCCGTTGCCGCGCCGACAGCCGCAAATATTCCGTTTTTATCTTTAAATTTTTTTGCCGCCATAGTTTAATATACTATGACGGCAAATTTTATTTATGAATCCATTACAAGCTTGGCAGAACCGAGCGCTCCCGCAAGGTTGCCTAAACTTGCCTTAACAATCTTGACGGGCGCGTAACCCTGCCCGCCGAAGATTTTCGCATCGAGTCTCTCTTGCAAAGGTGCAATCAGTTTTTCGCCCTGCTCGGCTACTCCGCCGCCCAAAATTATTGCCTGCGGACGGAAGATATTCGCAAGGTTGATTAACCCGCACGCAAGGTCGTAGATATAATCTTCCACCACCTTTTTAGCCGCGGGGTCGCTTTCTGCAAAGTCGAACGCAGTCTTGCCCGTAACTTTGTCAAGTCCGCCGCAACTCCACATTTGAGAGGACTTGTCCTCTTCCATTGCTTTGCGCGTTTCGCGGATAAGCGCGGTCGCCGACGAGTACGCCTCGAAACAACCCCGTCTTCCGCACGTGCACTTTTCACCGCCGTGCTTAATTACCATATGCCCGATTTCCGCGCCTGCGTTTTTACCGCCCGTAAAAATCTTGCCGCCTGTTATAATGCCGCCGCCCACGCCCGTGCCGAGGGTGATAAACACGCTGTCGGAATACTCCTTGCCCGCGCCGAAAGCCGCCTCGCCCAAAGCCGCCGCATTGGCGTCGTTGGTGACGGTTACGGGCAGGGTCAAAAGCTCGGAAAGCCTTCCTTTCAGCGGAAAATTTTTCAAGCCGAGATTGCCCGCGAACAGCACCGTGCCGCTCTCCGCAATCATGCCGGGGCAACCAACGCCCGCCGCTTCCGCGTTAACGTTCGCGCGGCTCTGCAAATCGGCACACAGCGCGGCAATGTTTTTGCACGTATTTTCGCCGCCGCCCTCCGCACCCGTAGGCACGCTGCCGCCCTCTAAAATTTTACCGCCCTCGTCCGTGAGCACGCCCTTTATAAACGTGCCGCCGATATCTATTCCCAGATAATATTTCATTAAGCTTCCTCAGAGTATCCGCCGTTGCCTTTGCTCTTGCCGCCGAAAACGACGCGGCACACGTTTGACGCAAACGCAATTACCGCAAACACTAACGCCACAATGACCGGAGCGTAAGTCATCTTATACGTAACGCCGGATACCGAAGTAGTGATATTTTCGGGAAGGTATTTATTGCCCGCAAGCACGGTTGCAATCAACGCAATGAGCGTGGTCGCCAGGAATATACCCGAACTTGTTATCGACAAAATCCTGCCCGCTTTGCCGTCTTTATTAAGTGCGGCTACAATCAATAGAAGCGCGGCGATAACCGCGATAAAAATGCACACCTGCCCGAGTATGACGTAAGTTTCCATCAAGTTTATGTCGTTTGCCTGGCTCTGAGACACGTCGCCCCGGTATTCGTCTCGGGCGGCAAATAACATGAACCATCCCAAAAGTCCGGAACCCATTTTGCCCTTTAACGTCACGTCGTCGTAAGAGAAAGTGCTATTCAACGTTGCCACGGGAGAGGCAAGCATTGCAATCGCAATAACCGCGCCGACCGCAACCACGACGACCAACACCCGCTCGACTATTTTGTATGCGCTGAATTTTTCGCTCATAAAATAACGCGTCGTATCGCAGCCGACTATGCCCGCAACCGTCACCGTGCAGAGCACTATCCCCGCAATCGTTGCACCGTTATATACTGCCTTTACATTGGCGGCAACCATCGAGGAAGTAGCCGATACGGATACGGCATTAACAGACATAATCATACTCACGCCGAACATATAGCAAACGAACGCGAGCAACACCCATACGGTAGCGCTCTTTCCGTTTTTTCTGACCAGATTCAAAATAGCTATTACGGCGCCCGTTATGGCGAAAGCCACCGTTCCCAAAAGGCTGACTATTACCGAAATCAACCCGAGTATCGCAGGCAGGTATAGCGAATCTTTAAAGCCTGCGGTATAAGCTCCGTTCATTTCCCCGAGTGCGTCTTTGGCTTCCTCAAATTCTTTGCCGAAGTAGTCGAATATGCCGATTGATTCACTTCCGCTTCCCTGCGTGTCCAGCGTAACGCCGATAAGGCAGACGAATATTATCGACAGCACGGCAACGGCAATAACGAGCCCGAGCGAAATATAATTTAAAATCGACTTCGGGTCGATTGCCGCTTTGGCAGGTGCGGAGTTTGCGCGCCGTTCGGCTTTCGCTCCGACAGCCTGAGTTTTACTGCCGCACTGAGGGCAGTACGCGCCTTCGTGGACTGTGCCGCACGTCTTGCAGACAACCTTGCCGTCTACCCTTGCGCCGCAGGCGTTGCAGTATATCGAGTCTTCGTCGATAACCGAGCCGCAGGAAGGACAATTTTTCTTGCCGTCGAGCCGCGTTCCGCAATTCTTGCAATAAACGGAGTCGTCAGCATTCACTGTTTTACAATTTTTACATTCCATATTCTTTATCCCTTCTTTTACTTAGTACCCGTAGAGCCGAAGCCGCCCGCGCCGCGAACCGTGTCCGAAAGCTCGTCCGCCTCGACAAACTGCGCGGTTATATAGGGTGCAACGACGAGCTGTGCAATTCTTTCGCCGACTGCAACAGTCTGCGCAATTTCGCCGTGGTTATGAAGCGCCACCTTGACTTCGCCGCGATAGTCGCAGTCAACCACTCCCACCTTGTTAGCGGGGGCGAGATTGCGCTTTGAAGCAAGTCCGCTGCGCGCGTAGATAAAGCCGCCGTAGCCCACGGGGAGCTCGATTGCAATACCCGTGGGTATCATAACCGTCGTGTGCGGCGCAACCGTGACCTCGCTATCAATGCACGCGTAGAGGTCGGCGCCCGCCGCATATTCGCTGCCGTATGTCGGCATTATTGCCTTTTCGTTTAACTTCTTTACGTTGATTTTCATATGTAAAATTTTCCTTATATAAATGTTACGTTATCCCAAAGAACAACTTCGTCGGTTTCCAAAGACTTCTGCACGAGTATAGTGCGCTGATTGGACGAGCCCTTAAAGCGGAGATTTAAGTCCTTTAAATTTTCGACGAACTTGCCGTCGACAAGCACGTCCAGGGTCTTTAAAATTTCCATAACGTCGTCGGGGTCGCCCTGCTTGCCCGTTAAAAGGTCGCGCTCGTAGTCGTAGCCCGTAAAGCACCAGAAGGACTTTTGCGGATAGGTCTTGCGCAGTCTCTTCATAAACGGCGCGAGCGCCTTGGCGTTTTCGGGCTCGAACGGGTCGCCGCCCAAAAGCGTAAAGCCCTTTATATGCGCGGGCTTCATTGCCTCGATAATCTTGTCCTCGACCTCTTTGGTGAACGGCTCGCCGTAGTTAAAGTCCCACGTTTCGGGATTGAAGCAGTTTTTGCAGTGATTGCGGCAACCCGACACGTACAGGCTTACGCGCACGCCCGGTCCGTTTGATATATCGTTAAATTTAATCGTTGCGTAATTCATAGAAATAGTTTCCCTGACTTTTGCAGTTTTTTTATAAATAATCCGACGCCCGTCGATACCCCGTTTAAGGTAAACGCGGGCTTTTTATCCCCGTTAAAATATACTTTTATTAAGCTGTCGGCGTTAGAAACTTTCTGAACCTTTGTAATATCTCCCCACGAAAATTCACGTTTTTTACCGATTACGGGGATATACGTTACCTTATCGCCGCGCACAATGATGCGACACCTTTTAAATAACACGCAGTAAATTGCGATAATTAAAGCCGCCACGCCGAAAAGGCAGGTAGCGAGCACCGTAGTTTCCAAAGATAATTCGGGTACTTTGGCAAGGTACAGTATAAGAAATAACGCCGCAAAAGCGCCGAATAAGACGGCGAAAAATATCATCGTACCGATTAAATAGCTGCTGATTTTTATTTCGAAATTCTCCTCGTCGTCGGTCGGGTTTGATTTTTTGTCTAATCCTACTGCCCTTTCTAAAAAGAAATACCATAAGACACCGAACGCTATCAGGATGCAGCCGACTACGATTACCGCCGCAATAGTCAGAATTTTGTCGGCGGCGGAAAGTAAACAAGAAAACAACTTTTATCCCCCTTTGCGCGTGTAAAACTTATTTCGCCGCCGCGCGGCTGCGCGGCGGCGAATAACTTTGTTTTTATAAGTGCAGTACTCTCGCTTTGATTTCCTTGGTCTTGCCGACGTTCCAGAAGTTTTCGCCGAGGTATCCGCAGGTGCGGCGCGTAACGTTCATCTTGCGCTGGTCCTTATTGTGGCACATCGGGCACTCCCATTCGTTGTCGTCGTTGATTATAATCTCGCCGTCGAAGCCGCACACGTGGCAGTAATCCGACTTGGTGTTGAACTCGGCGTACTGAATGTTGTCGTAGATATATTGAACGACGTCCTCCATCGCGTCGAGGTTCTGCTTCATATTGGGTATTTCGATATAGGAAATCGCGCCGCCCGAAGAAATCTTCTGGAACTGGCTCTCGAACGTAAACTTTGAGAACGCGTCAATCTTTTCACGCACGTCGACGTGGTAGCTGTTGGTATAATAGCCCTTGTCCGTGACGTCCTTAATCGTGCCGAAACGCTCCTTGTCGATACGCGCAAAGCGGTAGCAAAGGCTCTCCGCGGGCGTGCCGTAAAGACCGAAGCCCAGCCCCGTTTCCTTCTTCCACTTCTCGCAGTGGGCGCGAAGCGTATTCATAACTTTGAGCGCGAATTTCTGACCCTCTTCGGTGGTATGCGAGCAACCCTTTACAAGCTTCGTAACCTCGTAGAGCCCTATATATCCCAGAGATATCGTCGAATATCCGTCGTGCAGGAATTTATCTATCTTCTCGCCGGGCTGAAGCCTTGCAATCGCGCCGTACTGCCAATGCACGGGCGAAACGTCGCTGGTTACGCCCTCGAGCGCCTCGTGTCTGCACATAAGCGCGTCGTAGCAAAGCTGCAGTCTTTCCTCTAAAATATCCCAGAATTTATTCTCGTCGCCCTTGGCTAAGATACCGCACTGCGGAAGGTTTATCGAAACAACGCCCTGATTGAACCTGCCCTCGAATTTGTAGTTACCCTCTTCGTCCTTCCAAGGTGAAAGGAAGGAGCGGCAACCCATGGGCGAGAACACGTTACCCTCGTAATTTTCGCGCATTTTCTTTGCCGAAATGTAGTCGGGATAAAGGCGCTTGGACGAGCATTTTACCGCAAGTCTGGTTAAATAGTCGTACTTGCCGCCTTTGAGGCAGTTGTTCTCGTCTAAAACGTATATGAGCTTGGGGAACGCGGGAGTGACGTACACTCCCTTTTCATTCTTTATACCCTGATAGCGCTGTCTGATTATCTCCTCGATAATCATTGCGTTCTCTTCGATATACTCGTCATTCTCGTCGAGGTGCATAAACAGGGTGACGAACGGCGACTGACCGTTCGTGGTCATAAGCGTGTTTATCTGATACTGTATGGTCTGCACGCCCGCCTTCAAGGCCTCTTTGAGGCGCATATTGACAATCTTTTGCTTGTCGCTTTCCGACATACCGTCGCCGAACTCCTCGTCGATTTGGGTACGGTATTTTTCCGCCGAACGGCGAAGATACTTGCCGAGGTGCGCCACGTTTACCGACTGTCCGCCGTACTGCGAGGACGCGACCGACGCGATAATCTGCGTGGTCACGGTGCAGGCGGTCTGGAAAGAACGAGGGCTTTCGATAAGCTTGCCGTTGATAACCGTGCCGTTATCGAGCATATCCTTTATATTTATAAGGCAGCAGTTGAAAATGGGCTGCAAAAAGTAGTCGGCGTCGTGGAAGTGAATAGCCCCCTCGTCGTGAGCTTTGGAAATGTATTCGGGAAGAAGAATACGGCGGGTCAAATCCTTGGAAACTTCGCCCGCAATCAAGTCGCGCTGGGTGGACGCCGTGCGGGCGTTCTTGTTGGAATTTTCTTCCATAACGTCCTTGTTGGCGTTTCTTATGAGCGAAAGGATACTTTCGTCGGTGGTGTTCGCCTTGCGAATGAGGGCGCGCTCGTAGCGGTAGAGAATGTACGCCTTCATAAGTTGGAACTTCTGCTGTTCCATCAGCTTTTCCTCGACCATATCCTGAATATCTTCAACAAGAAGGCGCGTTCTGTGACGGCGCGCGATTTCGTCGACAATCTTTTCAATCTGCTTGTCGGTGATTCTGTCCTCGATATCGACAGCCTCGTTTGCCTTGCTGATTGCCTTAATTATCTTGCTTCTGTCAAAATCTACAGTCGAACCGTCTCTTTTAATTACCTTCATTTCTATACCACCATCCCCTTAATCTTTTGTATCTTTGTATCGCTGACGTGGAACGTTTCCACTATAACACATATATTGTTACTTGTCAATAGCACAAACACAATATATTGTATATTTTTTATCCGCATTTATGCCGCAACGTTTAACATTATATGCCCGCGGAAGTTTTAAGTCAACCGTTTGACCACAATATATTGTATGAAAGTTTTTAACAAGTTTCCAAATGTAGTATGTGTTAGTTTGTTAACTTTTAACAAGACGGCAAAAATCACGCAAAAAAGCAAAAATTTAATAATTAACGCGGCATAATCGGCAAAAGGAGCAAATATCAACCTATTTTATAGCAAATTCAACTTTTGGTTGAGCGGAAAAATTATACAACCGCAAGTTTAAATGCTATAATAAATATCGAAAACGCGGGGTGAGCCTTATCCCTTAATTAATTTTAGGAGCAGAAAATGGAAAACTTAGGACAGACAATTACCGATTACCGCAAAAAATTTAATCTTACCCAGAAAGATTTGGGCGAAAAGCTCAACGTTTCGCCGCAAGCCGTTTCCAAGTGGGAAAACGGTCAGGCGGAACCCGACGCCTCCACTATTATAAAGCTGTGCGAAATCTTTAAGATTTCCACCGACGAGCTTCTGGGCAATACTCCGCCTGCCGAAGAGGTTGCCGCCACCGCCGTCGCGGAAGCTCCCGCGCCTCAGCCGCAGATTGTCAGGGAGACGGTCGTAGAGCAGAAAATAATCAACGGCTACTGCGAGCGCTGTAAAAAGCCCGTCGGACCTAACGAGTACGTAGTAACGCATTCGGGGCGCGGCGGACATTACCAGCACATTTACTGCAACAAGTGCAAGGCGGAAATGGACGCGTCGGACAGACGTCACGCTTATTCGTCGCACAAGAGCGCAACGGTTAAGTCGATTATATGGGGTGCCGTTGCGGGCGTGATTGCGCTCGTGCTCGCCTTGGTTGCTCTGCTTGTGGGCGACCCCACCTTTCCCAAGGCGGCGGCGGTCGTAATAGCCGTTATCGCGGGCGTGGCTTTCTTCTCGTTCGTTATGCAGATGTTCTGGGACGGCGTCGTCAACGATATGTTCTTCTTCTTTTTAAAATCGTTCAAAATGCCCGGCGTCATATTTACCCTCGATTTGGACGGCATTATCTTCCTTCTGCTTGTTAAAATCGGCGGCGCGATTTTGGGCGTGTTCCTTTCGGTGATTTTCTTCCTTATAGGAATGCTCATAACGCCGCTCGGCTCGATTTTAATTTTGCCGTTCGCGTCAATCGCGCGCAGTGTGGAAGCCAAAAAGCTCAAAGCCAATGCCGAAAAGTAAAAACAGAAATGCGCCGCCCGCGGAAATTTTTCCGCGGGCGGCTTCTTGTTTACATAAATTTCGGCAAGTCCGATACGTCGAGTTGCCATTCGCGGCGGCTTCTTTCGCGGTGGATTTCGTTCGCCTCGCCGAGCGCTTTACGGTATTCCGCATAAGTGCAACCGTTGACTTTTATATAATGCTCGCTTGCCTCGCGCTCCCTGCCCATAAGCTGAGTTCTGCCTATGTGTATGACCTCGTGACACGCCTTGCACACCGCAACCACGTTTTTCAATTTCTGCACGCAGTTTTTGTCGTCGTACTCCCATTGCTCGTGAGCTTCGAGCCGAGCGGTCGGCTCGCCGCAGAGCATACATTTTCCGCCCGCACGCGCGTACGCCTTTTTCCTTATTTTATCCCAAACTTCCTTGGGCAGTTCGCTTCTGAGGTTGGAATACCAGCAACTGTCGGGCACGAGCTCGAAATTAAGTTTCATAAATTCACCCCTTTCAAATTTTCCTCTTCCACGCTCGAATAGTTTATGACGGCTATGCGCTCATACCCCTCGGCGGGCTTTATGAGATAGTCGGACACGCACTTAATCTTTATCCCCCGCTCTTTTGCCGCCGCTTTAATTTCCTCTTCGCTTGCAAACGACGGCAACCGCACTGTCAAATGCAAGCCTCCGCCCGTCTCGATTATTTCCTTTTCGACGGGCAGATTTTCTATTCTTTCCAAAAGCTTAGCGCGAACGGTGCGGTAATAATTGCGCAATCTGTTAACGTGCCTTTCGAAGTAACCGCCGTCAAGCATTTTGGCAAGCGTTTTCTGCTCGAACAGCGGCACGACGTTGGCGGAATTGCCGAAAATTTCACGGTAGCGGGCATATAGTCGGGGGGGTAACACCATATAACCCATTCTCATAGACGGCGCGAGCGTCTTTGAAAAGGTGTTGATATATATCACCCTTTCGCCGTTCATTGCCGCCATTGTCTGCAAAGGTTTGCCGAAGAGGCGGAACTCGCTGTCGTAGTCGTCCTCTATTATATACGCGCCCGATTTTTCCGCCCAGCCAATAAGCCGCGAACGGTTTGCCGCGGGCATAACCGCGCCCGTTGGGTACTGGTGCGAGGGCGAAACGTGCAGAGCGCACGCGCCGCTTTTTTCCACCTCGTCCACCTTCACGCCGCTTTCGTCCACGGCAACGTATATGCACTGCGCGCCGTTTAAAGCGTAGGTCTGCGGCACCCGCGCATAGGCGGGGTTTTCCACCGCGTACGGCTTATCCCTGCCTAAAAGCTGAACGATAACCCCGTACAGATACTCCGCGCCCGCGCCGATTACAACGTGCCGCGCGTCCACCTTAAAGCCGCGGAAACGGTAAAGGTACGCGGCGATAGCCTCCTTGAGCGCGCGGTCGCCGTCGCACGGAACGCGCTCTAATAGGTGCCCTCCCTCCTCGGAAAGAGTTTGCCGCATAAGCTTAGCCCACACCGAAAAGGGGAAAAGTTTTACAGGCGCGCGCCCCGAGCACAGGTCGAGAGCGTAGCTTTCCTCCCGCTCCTCTTCTCTTAGCGGGTGCGGGGTCGGCGCGCCGCTTTGAGGGCTGACCTCGGCGACGAAATACCCCCGCCGCTCCTCGCTTTGGATATACCCCTCGGCAAGAAGCTGTTCGTAAGCCGTCTGCACGGTGATAACGCTCACGCCGAGGTGCTCGGCTAAGCTACGCTTTGAGGGCAGTTTGTCGCCGTGCTTTAAATTGCCGCTTAAAATATCGCCGCGTATAGCGCGGTACAAGGCATAGTATTTGTTTTTATCGGAAAGGTCGTAGGTTAACATAATCTGGTACTATCAAAAATATCCGATTTGGATATTTTAATAATATCAATATTGCCGTATAATGTCAACTGCAATACTTAAACAAGACGCAAAAACTTATGACTAAACCCAATTCTAAAATATTGTTTTCCACAAAATGGATAGCTTACACCGCGCTGTTGACGGCGTTCGTAGTAGCGACCAATTTTATTCCCGCAATCGCAACGCCCGTCGGCAAAATCTACTGGGTTGACGGCGTAGTTCTGCTTGCCGCTTTCCTTATGGACCCGATTGCCGCGTTTATCGCGGGCGGCGTAGGCTCGCTTTTGTACGACGTTTTTCAGTCGCCGTCGATGATGCTTCCCTCCCTTTTGATTCACGGCTTGCAGGGCGCGGTTGTTTCGGCGCTTTTACACCTCGTTCCTCCCCGCCGTTTGGGCAAGTGGGAATGGATAAAGGCGATAATCTGCTCGCTTGTCGGCGCGGTAATCGTGGTTGCTGGCTACTTTATCTACCGCGTTGTTACGCGCGGCACGCCCGTTGCCGTGGCGAGTATTCCGCGCAACGTCGTTCAGGAAATCATAGGTATTTCGATTGCTATGGTTTTATGCTACGCAACCACCTTCAAACTGCAACTCGAAAAAAACGGACTTCTGCCCGACTTTAAGCGGGAAGTTATAGACAAAAAAGGAAATACGGATAATGAAAACTAAAAGAATTTTGACTATGCAGGACTTATCGTGCGTGGGTCAGTGCTCGCTGACCGTGGCACTGCCCATACTCTCGCGCTACGGAATCGAAACGTGCGTACTGCCCACGGCGGTGCTTTCCAACCACACTATGTTCAAGGGCTGGAGCTATCTCGACCTCACGCCCGAGTTGCCCGCAATCTACGAAAACTGGAAAAACAACGATATCAAGTTCGACGCATTTTTGCTCGGATACTTGGGCAAAGCCGAGCTTATGGCTCTTGCCGAAAAATGCTTTGACGAATTTTCTTGCGAGGGCGCGCCCGTAATTATCGACCCCGTGTTTGCCGACAACGGCAAGCTGTACGGCGGGTTCGATTTAGCTTACGTTGCCGAAATGCGAAAGCTTTTAAAGCGCGCGGACATTATCCTGCCCAACGTTACCGAGGCGTGCTTCTTGACTGATACCGAGTACAAAGAAGAGCACGACGAGGAGTTCGTCAAACTTCTTGCCGAAAAGCTTGCGGCTTTGACGAACGGCACGGTTATTATTACGGGCTTGGAAAAGGACGGCAAAATCGGCGAGCTCATTTACCGCGACGGAAAGTCAGAAGAGGTTCTGCTTGAGAAACTTCCGGCAAAGCGGCACGGCACGGGCGATATCTTTGCTTCCGTCTTTACCTCTTATTACCTTGGCGGCGCAAGCCTTGCGCAAAGCTGCCGCGCGGCAAGTCAATTCGTTATCGACTGTCTGAAAGAGACCGACCCCGACCACTTCTACGGCGTGAATTTCGAAAAGGTTTTGAATAAATAAGAGGCGTGTCGCCTCTGCCAAGTCCTTTAATTGCTTGCGATAGAATTAAAACCAATCACTACAAAACGAAAGCCCCGCGGCACAAGTGCCGCGGGGCTTGTTTTATTTACTTTCTTTTTCTGCCTTTGCGGATATCGCTTTGACCGCGGTTAATCTGGCTCTCGTCGAGGTGCGCCGTTATCTGCGCGCCCGCCGTCATACACTCCTTTATATGTATCGAATACTCTTTGCCGCCCAAGTCGTAAAAAGTTATCCATCCTTTTTTCAAGACGGTTACTTTATACGGCTTTAAATCGAGGTCAAAACTATTATACGGGTCGCCGTGATAATGCTCCCACCTGTCTCTGTAAACGCAGAACTTTTGCATATCGGAATACGGCACAAACACCAATTCCCGCTCGAAAAGCTTGGTACGGACGGCAACCTGCACGCCGTACTCGTCGATAACCAGCCCCGTTTTACCGTGGTTATAAAATTCGGCCAGCCCCGCAATAAACATTTTTACGCAAGCTGTTTCGAGCATAACCATAAAAATCAGCGATATTATTATGCTTACTACCGCCGCAGTATCAACGTCGCGGTAGACGAGGTACAACACCAAAAGCACCGCCGCGCAAGGAAACATAAGCGCCCCGACCGCACCACTGATAGTTTCGATAAAGCGGTACTCGCAATTTTCCCCGAACTCTGTTTTCTCGATTATTTCGGTTTCCGACATACCGTTAAAGTTTTTCCGCAATCTTTTTAAGAAAGCCTTCGCTGTCCATTTTAACAGGCGTTACTCCCTCGCGCTTGAACAAAGGAATTAAATCGCCCGTCATATAGCCGCTCTCGATAGTCTCGATTGTGGCTTTTTCAAGTTTCTTTGCAAACTCGACGAGTTCGGGAATATTATCCAACTCGCCGCGTTTGGCAAGTGCGCCCGTCCACGCCCAGATTGTTGCAACCGAGTTGGTCGAAGTGCTTTCCCCCTCGCGCCACTTGTAGTAGTGGCGCGTGACAGTGCCGTGCGCCGCCTCGAACTCGTACTTGCCGTCGGGGGATACGAGCACACTGCTCATCATACCCAAAGAGCCGTACGCAGTCGCGACCATATCGCTCATGACGTCGCCGTCGTAGTTCTTGCACACCCATAAAACGCCGCCCTCCGAGCGCACGATTCGCGCGACGATATCGTCGATTAAAGTGTACATATAATATATGCCCGCCGCCTCGAACTTTGCCTTGTACTCGCTCTCGTAAATCTCGGCGAAGATATCCTTGAAGCGGTGGTCGTATGTCTTGGAAATGGTGTCCTTCGCGCCCAGCCACATGGGTATTTTGTTTTCCAAAGCGTAGTTGAAACAGCTCCGCGCGAACGCCGAAATCGACTTGTCGAGGTTGTGCACGCCCTGCACTATGCCGTCGCCCTTGAACGAATGAACGAGCTTGCGCTCCACCTCGTTGCCGTCCTTGTCGGTGACTACAAGGTAAGCGTTCTGTCCCGCCGCAACCTTACTTTCGACCGAGTTGTAAATATCGCCGTACGCGTGGCGGGCGAGCACAATGGGCTTGGTCCACGAAGGCACGTAAGGGGTTATGCCCTTGACGAGAATGGGCGCGCGGAAAACCGTGCCGTCCAATATTCTGCGGATTGTACCGTTGGGGCTCTTCCACATTTGCTTGAGGTTGTATTCCTTGACCCTCTGCGCGTTGGGGGTTATGGTTGCGCACTTGACGGCAACGCCGTACTTTAAGGTTGCAAGCGCGCTTTCTTCCGTCACCTTGTCGTCGGTTTTATCCCTTTCGGGCAAACCGAGGTCATAGTACTCGGTCTTTAAATCGACGAAAGGCTCGATTAAAATTTCCTTTATCCACTTCCACAGAACGCGGGTCATTTCGTCGCCGTCCATCTCGACAAGCGGCGTTATCATCTTTATCTTTGCCATTTTTCTTTCCTCTTTGCTTTTCTATATTTTACTATAAAAGTGCAAAGCGTGGCAAGCGTTATTTCTTAATATTTGTATTTGGTTTTATATTGTTTAATATGCCCGTGGATATTACCCGCTTTTTTCTCTGAGCGGCAAAGTCGGCTTTCGCCTGCTCTATCACCTTGCAAAGCACGTTGTAAAAGCTCTTGTAGCTGTCGGATAAAAGGTACTGCGAAAGCGAGCCGGGCACGGTGTTTATCTCGCTAAGATAGCATTGCCCCCCGAATATTATGTAATCAAACCGCGCTATCCCGCGCATATTGAGGGCGGAATATACGCGCGCCGTCTCACATTTTATACTTTCGGCAACCGCGCTATCGAGCTCGGCGGGGAATTTTCTCGTACCGCCGCCGCAGTATTTATCGTCGTAGGATAAAAGCGCGCCGTCGGAGGAAACCTCTTCGCATTCCGAGGTCATTGCCATACCGTTCGAGCAATAAACCGCGCAATTGATTTCCTTAATGGGCGAAAAATACTCCTCGATAAGCACGCCGCCGTCCAGCTCGAAAGCGGTAATAAGCGCCTCTTTCAATTCCTTTTCGTCCTCGCATTTAACTATGCCTATACTCGAGCCCAAAGTGGCAGGTTTGACAATTACGGGGTATCCGACGGCCTTTGCACCCTCGATTGCCCCCGTAATATCCCGCGAATAAGCGTATTTTGCAAGTTTTACGCCCAGACTTTGCAACACGAGTTTGGTTATGTATTTATCCATAAACGCCGCGCTTTCGAAAAGCCCCGCCGAGGCTATCGGGATATTCAAAATCTTGCACAGTCCCGCAACCGCGCCGCCCTCGCCCGCGCCGCCGTGACAACAGTTGATAACGCACCCGCAAGGCAGTGCAAATTTGGGCTTGCCGCGCCCGTTAAAGATTACCACCCCTCCGTCATAAAAACCGCACTGCGCAAAATTTTTATAGCCGCCGTCTTTATATATGGAAACGTCGGAGAGCTTTTCGTCCGTATACAGTTTGCCGCCGTGGTCAATGTATACGGGCAACACGCTTTTGCCGCCCTTTAAAAGTACGTTGCAAACCATCGTGCCCGTGATTACGGACACCTCGTTTTCAGATGAGATTCCGCCGAAAATTACGGCGACGTCATAACATTTTTGCATAAAAAAATCACCTCCGCAAAAAATTCTTTGCTTTGGTGATTTGAAAATTTTATCCGTAAATTTTAAGAATATATTTCGGGCAAATCGTTTAAGAACAATACGCAATCGCCCTTTGAAATCAGGTCCTTTAATACGTCCTGAGCCGCCGCAAGACTGGGCACGACCGTCAGTTTATCGGGGTCGCCGCCCGCCTGCACGTATCCGCTTTTGACTGCGGTCACAAGCGTTTCGCCGACCAAAATCACAAAGTCGAGCCCGACGAGTTCGCCGCCCAGCGCCGCGTTTTCGCTCTCTTCCAAAATGCCGAGCTCCACAAGACCGGGGGTCACGGCAATCTTTTTGCCGCCGAAATATTTCAATACTTTTATTGCCGCCTTAGCTCCGACCACGTTGGAATTGTAGCCGTCGTCCAAAATAAAAACGCCGTTACTCTCGATAAGCTGTAAGCGGTGTTCGGTGAAATCAAGGGCGGTGACCGCCTCGGCAATTTGTTCGAGCCCCACACCCATTTCGTGCGCCGCCTGCGCGCATAACCCGATATTGTAAGCGCTGTGCTCGCCGAGAAGTTTAGTCTTGACGCGCTTGCTTTCGCCGCCTAAACTGAGAGTAAATTCCGTGCCCGTGCAGTCGGCTTTTATATCCGACACGCAGTCGCAGGCAACCTTTTCGCCGCCGAAATCTTTGAAGTGGTTAAAGCAGTCCGCCGCTATCACGCATTTCGTTTTCGTGCCCGAAATAATCTCACCCTTGGCGGCAACTATGTTATCAAGCGTTTTGAAGCTTTCCAGATGCTGAGGGCAGATACCCGTAATCAGCGAGTAGTCGGGCGGGCAGATTGCGCACAGCTCGGCAATGTCGCCCTTGTGCCGCGCGCCCATTTCGGCAATGAGAACGTCGAATTTTTTTAAGTCGTTGCCGTTGACCGTGCGGGCGATGCCCAGCGGGGTATTGAACGACGACGGGGTCGAAAGCACTCTGTATTTTTTTGCAAGCATTGCGGCAAGGATATTTTTTGCGCCCGTCTTGCCGTAGCTGCCCGTTATTCCCACCACCTTTATATCCGCCGCCGCAACCGCGCGCTTTGCCTTTTTTACGTACGAGCGGTTTTTCGGCGTTTCCCAGATAAGCGTTATCAGGTTTGCAAGGCATACGACGGGGATAATCAAAAGGGGCAGAATGGCGAGGGCGCTGTATTTGAGCGTTGCAAACAGCCGCGCGCCCCACGCGTATTCGCCGAAATTTAAAAGCGTTACGACAAGATAGGTAATTACCGCAAAGGTCAGCCAGAGGGTGACGAACAGCCGTTTGAACCTCGGGGTGAGCGTTGCGCTGTTTTTTATCGCGCGGCGGCTTTCCGCGACCAGATATAAGACGAAGAATATAAGGTACGCGGTCAAACCTATCACTGCCGCCCAGTGTGCGCCCGCAAAGCCGAAGCACAGGGCAATTACCGCCGACGAGAGCGCAGTGGCTATGGCAAGCAGTGAAAAGCGCGCCTGCGTCAGATTGTTTTTGCGCCCCGCCCAGCTAAAAAGCTTTGAGCCCTTGTAGCCGAAACCTTGCAGAATGCCCAGCGTTTTAAATGCGGTAAGGCTTAAAAACGTCGCGAAAACGACCGCGATAAGCACGCACTCCAATGTAGTTTGCCAGTTGATAAAAAACATAAATTAAACCTTCTCGTCGATTTCTTTTCCTTGAGGCGGAAAATAAATCCGACGATTTTCAGGGCGCTGCCCTCTTTTTGCAATATTTAGGTGCCCACAATTATTAGAAATTGCAAAAATTCACCTGCTGAGGTGCTATCGCACAAATTGTGTCGCGCTGCGCAAAAGCGTGGTTTTGCTTGCTACGTTAATTATTTTTTAAAAATTCAAGCAAAAGTTCGTTGAACCTTTCGCTGTTTTCGCTGAAACAAAAATGCCCGCCGTCGATTATTTCCAAACGGCTACCCGCAATCAGCGAGTGAAAAATTTCGCCCTCTTCGTTCGGCGGTGTCACCGTATCGCCGTTGCCGTATATAAGCAGAGTCGGCACGCTCACCTTCCCGGCGCAGCCGCGCAAGTCCTCGTTTACAATAAGCTTGTAGCTCTCGCGCATTAAGGGCGAAAGCGAACGGTACTCCTCACTGCCGAAATGCTTTTCGGCGTACCTCGAAAACAGCTTTTTTACCCGCCTGTACCGCTTTACCTGCCGCATATATGCGGGTGAACGCGGTTTTACCACCCCCGCGCCGCCCGTTATTACAAGCTTTTTTATAAGTCCCTGCTCGTTTGCGAGCAACTTAAAAATCACCCTCGCGCCGAATGAATGAGCCACGACTATACAACCGTCAAGCCCTTTTGCCGAAATAAAATTTCTTAGCCAGTCGGCGTAATCGCCCACCGCCCAAGCCTTATCAATCGGCGAGCTTTGCCCGAACGCGGGCATATCGGGCGCAATTACGCGGTAGCCGTTCCGGACCAGAAAATCCGTCTGATAATAAAAACTTTCTTTATTTGAAAGGTAGCCGTGCAACAAAAGCACGCTCTCCCCCGCGCCCCTGTCGGTAACGCTTACATAGCCGCCGTTTAAAAAAATGGGAACGCACCCCTTTTATTTATTCGCGGTCAGTTCCTTTACCATAACGAGGCAGTCTTCGCCGTCCGAGTAGTAGCGCGTACGCGCGTGCACGCCCTTGAATCCGCAGGAAAGGTACAGCATGAGCGCCGCCGAGTTGGAAACGCGCACCTCCAAAAACACTTTTTCCGCGCCGCGCTCTCTTGCGTTTTCAAGTAGAGCGTTTAAAATCGCCCTGCCAACGCCGCCCCGCCTGTACTCCTCGGCAACCAAAACGTTCTCCAAATCGCAATTTTCCAGCGTGGTGCACGTACAGCCGTAGCCGATAATCTCGCCGCCCTCTTCGGCAACGAGCATTTCGTAAGAGGGGTTCTCGAACGCGGAGGCGATAGTGCCGAAGCTCCAGCTCTCGCCCTTAAAGCATTCCTTTTCCAGCTCGGAAACCGATAAAATGTCCTCGTATTTGCACTTGCGAACTCTCATATGCCGTGAATACGCTTTTCGCGCTCCTCCTCAGCCTGCGACTTTTTAACGTACAGCGCAGAAAGTGCTCCGCCGCCCTTTTCCGCCGATTTGGTAACCGCGGGCACGAGGCATTTTGCGGGCTCGAGCCGCGTATACAGCGGCAAAGTCAGCTCCTCCGTGCCGTACACGGGGCGGGCAAGCTTGATAATCTCGGCTTCCGAAAGACAGCACGGCGAAATGTTACAACCGCCGTCTGCGGCATAGCCGCAGACGTAGTAGTTGCCGTGCAGAGCGTCGATGGCGACAAGGTAATCACAACCGCTGTTGACATTATATGAGAGCATATCGAACGTTGTTACGCCCACCGCCGCCTTGCTTAAAGCGACCGCGTAACCCTTAATGCACGACAGCCCTATGCGTATGCCGGTAAACGACCCCGGCCCCGTGACCGCGGCAAAAAAGTCGCACTCGGCAGGGGTCAGACCCGCTTCGTCGAGCGCTTTTTCTATCTCGCCCATAAGCACGACGGAGTGCTGCATCGCGCAGTCGGCAACGAACTTTACGACCTTTTTTTCGCCCTTGCACGCCGCCACCGTCAGATAGCGCGAGGACGTGTCGACCGCCAGAAAATTACTCACAGATAATCTCCCTGTTGACCGTGCTTATTTTTTTGATTGTCACCTTTTTGCAGTCCTCGGGCAGAACGTCGGCGATATTCTCCGCCCACTCGATAAAGCAAACGCCCTTGCCGCCGAAATAGTCGGTCAAGCCGAGCTCTTCCGCCTGCGCGCCGTTTTTCAAGCGGTAGCAATCGTAATGATAGAGCTTGCCGCCGTAATCGTTCATGTACGCGTAAGTGGGGCTCAAGATTTCGTCCTTGATGCCCAGACCTTGCGCGACGCCCTTTACAAAAACAGTTTTGCCCGCGCCCATTTCGCCGTTTAGTAAAACGACGTCGCCCGCGCGCAGAGTTTTTGCGTATTCCTTTGCAAAAGAAACCGTAGCCTTTTCGCTACCCGATAAAAAAATTGCCATACGGGTACATTATACACCCGTACGGCTCTGTTTGCAATTGTTTAAGCTTATTTTAAGCTTATTTTAAAGTGCGGAGTTCAAAAACTCCTCGGTTTCGGACTGCGAAGTAAAACCGACCGACTTGTCCGCAAGCTCGCCGCCCTTGAACACGCCTATCATAGGTATGCTCATAACGCCGTAACGCGCCGCAAGCTCGAAACACTCGTCCACGTTCACCTTAATAAATTTTGCGTTCGTAAACTTTTCACTGCACTTTTCTATGACGGGCGCAAGCATCTTGCAAGGACCGCACCAGTCGGCGTAAAAGTCGCACACAACGGGCTCATTCCCCTTAATAAGTTCGTCGAATTTTTCTACGTTGATTTTCTCTACCATAATTTTCACCTGTTATTATTATCCGTAACAAACGAATAAATATCCCCGAATTTTACCGAAACCGTCCGGCCGTCGCGCATACGCTTTACATTGCACTCGCCGCTTTGAATTTCGCTTTCGCCTATAACCGCCGTAAAGTACGCGCCGATTTTGTCCGCATACTTGAACTGCGCCTTGACCGACCTCTCCATCAAATCGCATTCCGCCGCAACGCCTTTGACGCGCAAGCCGTTTACGATTTCGAACGCCTTCTTGCGCGTAGCTTCGTCCATACCCGCGATATATATATCGGGCACGGGCGCTTGAGGCGCGTTTATGCCCGCAAGCAAGAGCCTCTCTATTCCCGCGCCGAAACCGACCGCGGGCACTTCGCCGCCGCCGAGCTGAGCTATAAGTCCGTCGTATCTTCCGCCGCCGCAAATGGTCCCTTGCGTGCCAACTTCGGTCGAAACAAACTCGAAAACCGTGCGCGAATAATAGTCTAAACCCCTTACTATGCGCGAATTAACGGTATATTCAACGCCGAGAGCGGTTAAAAACTCCTTGACTTTTTCAAAGTGCTCTTTGCAGTCGGGGCAGAGATAATCGAGTATCTTCGGCGCGCCCGCAGTGTACTTTTTGCACTCCTCTTCCTTGCAATCTAACATGCGCAGAGGGTTTTTATCGAACCTGTCGCGGCACGTGCCGCACATATTTTCAAGGTTGGGGCGGAAGTATTCTTTGAGCGCCTTGTTGTACTCGGCGCGGCAGGTCTTGCAGCCTATCGAATTGATTTCCAGCCGCGCGCCCTTAATGCCCAGCTTGTCCAAAAACGTGTGCGCCGCGAAGATAACTTCCGCGTCCGCCTCGGGCTTGGAGCTTCCGAACATTTCTATGCCGAACTGGTGGAACTCGCGAAGGCGCCCTTTTTGCGGACGCTCGTAGCGGTAGCACGGCGTAATGTAATAGGACTTTAACGGCAGAGCGGAATTTTGCAAGCCGTTCTCGATAAACGACCGCGCAACGCCCGCAGTACCCTCGGGCTTTAAGGTAATCGACCTTCCGCCCTTGTCCTCGAAGGTGTACATTTCCTTATTTACGACGTCGGTCGTTTCGCCCACGCCGCGCTGGAAGAGCTCGGTGTGCTCGAACACGGGAGTGCGTATTTCCTTTAAGCCGAAACAGCGCGCCGTTTCACGCGCCGTGTTCTCGACAAACTGCCATATATAACTTTGGTCGGGCAAAACGTCCTTCGTGCCCTTGGGTATGTTAATCATATTAACTCCGTTTTACAAAACGTATTTCTTCAAATCGCGGTTTTTAGATATGCTCGACAGGTGCTCTTCAACGTACTTGGCGTTGACCTCCACCGTTATTACGGGATAGTCGTTGCCGCCCGCGTTGAAAGAAATGTCCTCCAAAAGATATTCCATAACCGTGTGCAGACGGCGCGCGCCGATGTCCTCGCTCGTCGCGTTGATGTCCTCGGAAATTTCGGCTATCTTTTCGATAGCGTCGCTCTTGAACTGCAAGTCGATATTATCCACAGCGAGTAGCGCCGCGTACTGCATGGTAATCGCGTTCTGCGGCTGTGTTAAAATGTTTATAAAGTCCTGCTTGGTTAAACTCTTCAGCTCGACCTGAATGGGGAACCTGCCCTGAAGCTCGGGAATTAAGTCCTCGACTTTCGAAACGTGGAACGCGCCCGCCGCAATGAATAGGATATAGTCGGTGCGGATAGGTCCGTACTTGGTCATAACCGTACAGCCCTCTACGATAGGCAATATGTCGCGCTGAACGCCCTCGCGGGATACGTCCGCGCCGTGATTGCCCTTGCCCGCAATCTTGTCGATTTCGTCGATAAAGATTATGCCGTCGTTTTCCGCGCGACGGATAGCCTCGGTATTGACAGCGTCGTTGTCGATAAGCTTGTCCGCCTCCTCGGCAATAAGAAGGTTTTTAGCCTCTTTAACCGAGAGCTTGCGCTTCTTTTTCTTGTCCATACCGAGCCCCGAGAAAATAGAGCCGATATCGATTGCCGCGCCCTGCCCGGGGGAGAGCTCCAGCGGCTTGGGGTTGTCGGCAACCTCGATTTCTATTACCGTATTGTCGTACTTGCCCGCATGTATGCCGTCGACTAAGTTCTGCTCGAAAACTTCCTTGGACGTTTCGCCGCGCTCTTGCTTCATATTCTCTGCAAGCACCTTGGCGATTTTGCGCTCGGCAATGGCGGTCGCCTTATAGCTGACCTCCTGAGTTTTTTCCTCTTTGACAAGGCGGATAGCGCACTCGGCAAGGTCGCGAACCATTGACTCGACGTCCCTGCCCACGTAGCCGACCTCGGTGTACTTTGTCGCCTCGACCTTTAAAAAGGGCGCTTTTACAAGCTTAGCTAAGCGGCGCGCGATTTCGGTCTTGCCAACGCCCGTAGGTCCTTTCATAATAATGTTTTTGGGCGTGACCTCGTCTTGCAATTCGGGGGAAAGCTGAGAGCGGCGGTAACGGTTTCTGAGCGCTATTGCCACCGCCTTTTTGGCGTCGTCCTGACCTATGATATATTTATTTAACTCGTGTACGATTTGTTTGGGTGTTAAGTCCACGGTAATTACCTCTTATTTATATAGTTTCAACCTTAATGTTATCGTTGGTGTAAACGCATATTTCGCTTGCGATTTTGAGCGATTTTTGCGCGATTTCTTCCGCGGTAAAGTCTGTGTTCTGAACAAGTGCGCGGGCAGCCGCTAAGGCGTAGTTGCCGCCGCTGCCGATTGCCGCAATGCCGTCGTCGGGCTCTATGACCTCGCCCGTGCCCGAAACAATGAGCATAGTTTCGCTGTCGGCTACAATCATCAAAGCCTCAAGCTTTCTGCCCATCTTGTCGCCGCGCCAGAGCTCGGCAAGCTCTACCGCCGAACGCATCAGATTGCCCGAGAACTTATTGAGCATACCCTCGAACTTTTCGCTTAAAGAAAACGCGTCGGAAACCGAGCCCGCAAAGCCCAAAATGACCTTGCCGCCGTAAATGCGCCTTACCTTGGTCGCGCTGTTTTTGAATATTACGCTTTCGCCCATGGTGACCTGACCGTCGCCCGCGATAGCCGTTTTTCCGTTTAATTTAACTCCGCAAATCGTCGTTGCGTGAAATTCTGTCATAATTTTACACCTCGATATATACATAAACTCTTTGCGCATTGTGTTAAACGCAAAGAGCAAATTACTCACGTGTTTCTTTTGTGAAATTTTTGATATTTTCAAGAGCGCGTTCGGCTAAAAGAGCGTACCTCTGCTTTTTGTCGCGCACCCTGCTTTCGAGCGGTTTCAATATGCCGAAATTGGCGTTCATAGGCTGAAAATTATCGGTTACCCCCGATATATGTGCCGACAAAGCGCCTAAAACGGTAGTTTGGTCGGGAATAATAACGGGTTTATTTTCAAGCTTTCTTGCTATATGCACAGCCGCCAGAAGCCCGCTTGCCGCGCTTTCGACGTAACCCTCAACCCCCGTCATCTGCCCCGCAAAAAATAAGAGCGGCGCACCCTTTACCGAAAAATCGGCGTTTAAAATTGCGGGCGAATTTAGATATGTATTGCGGTGCATAACGCCGTAGCGCAGAAACTCCGCGTTAGAAAGAGCGGGTATAAGCGAAAAAACGCGCTTCTGCTCTGAAAACTTCAAGTTGGTCTGACAGCCGACTAAATTGTACGCCTCGCCGTCCGCCGTTTCCTTTCTTAGCTGCAACACGGCGTAAAACTTATTGCCGTCCTTATCGCGCAAGCCCACGGGTTTGAACGGACCGAACCTCAACGATTCCCCGCCGCGCGCCGCCATCACCTCGACGGGCATACACCCCTCGAAAATCTCGCGCTTTTCAAACTCGTGCAAGACCGCCTTTTCGGCATTCACAAGCTCGTAAACAAACTTCTCGTACTGCTCTTTATTCAGAGGGCAGTTTAAATAATCGTCGCCGCCCTTGCCGTATCTGTCGCCGAAAAAGGCGTGAGTTAAATCCACGCTGTCTCGCGAAACGATAGGCGCGGACGCGTCGTAAAAGTGCAGAGCCCCGCCGAACTTATTTTTGATATCCTCGGCCAAGCTGTCGCACGTCAAAGGACCGGTCGCCACTATGCAAGGGCTTTCGGGAATTTCCTTAACCTCTTTGCACACAATTTCTATATTGGGGTGAGAATGCAATTTTTCTGTGATAAAAGCGGCGAACTTGTCTCTGTCTACCGCCAAAGCGCCGCCCGCGGGTATTTCCGCGAAAGCCGCCGCCTCCATAGTCAGCGAGCCTATAATGCGCATCTCTTCCTTTAAAAGCCCGCACGCGTTGGAGTACGCGTCCCTGCCCTTTAACGAGTTGGAGCAAACCAGCTCGCCGAAGTCGACGCTTTTATGCGCGGGCGTAAAGGAATGAGGTTTGATATCGTAAAGCTCAACACTGAACCCGCGCTCGGCAAGATAATACGCCGCCTCGCTACCCGCAAGCCCCGCGCCGATAACCTTAATTTTCGTCATCTTGCTTGGGAGCGGGCGCGGAATATTCGCAGTCCTTTTCGGAGCACTTAAACGTATTGCCCTTTCTTATCACGTAGCCCTTGCCGCACTTGGGGCACTTGTCGCCCGTGGGGATATCCCAGCTTAAGAACTTGCAGTCGGGATAGCCCGTGCAACCGTAGTATATTTTGCCGTTTTTGGAGCGCATACGCCTCATCGGCTTGCCGCACTCGGGACACTTGCCGTCGGTGTGCTCGCCCGCTTTCGCATTGCCGTCGGGCTTGTTGACGGGCTGTTTCGCCCCGCACGACGAGCACTCGAAATAGTCGCCGTACTTGCCCTTTTTTATGAACATAAAGCTTCCGCACTCGTGGCATTTTTCTTCGGTGACCTTGACGTCGATGGGCAGAATCTGCGAGCACTCGGGGTAGTTGGGGCAGGCAAGGAATTTGCCGAACTTGCCGCTCTTTACCACCATATTCGCGCCGCACTTGGGACAGCGCACGTCGGAAATTTCCACCTCGCTCTCGGAAACGATGTTAGAGCACTTGGGGTAATTGGAGCACGCTAAATACTTGCCGTACTTGCCTAAGCGCCTTATCATAACCGAGCCGCACTTTTCGCAGATTATGTCCGTCGCCTCGTCGCCGTCGCACGCGGCGGTCCTGAGCTTTTCGGCAAACGACGGATAGAAATCGGAAATAATCGCGTGCCAGTCAACGCCGCCCTCCTCTATTTTATCGAGGTCCTCTTCCATCTTCGCCGTGAAATCGACGTCCATAATGTCGGAAAAATAGTGCACCAAAATGTCGGTGATTTTGTACGCGACGTCGGTGGGCAGCATATACTTGCCGTCCTTTTCGACGTACTTGCGCTTGGTAAGCACCGAAATAATCGAAGCGTACGTCGACGGTCTGCCTATGCCGCGCTCGTCCATTGCCTTAACGAGCGACGCGTCCGTATACCTTAAAGGCGGGCGTGTGAATTTCTGTTCCTTGGTCAGAGATACGAGGTTGAGCCCGTCGCCCTCGTTCAAAGGCGGCAATAATTTTCCGCTCTCTTCCTCGTCGTTTTCGCCCGACTGCGCTATACTGTACGCCGCGGTAAAGCCCGCAAACAACATCGCCTTGCCGCTCGCCTTGAAAGTATAGCCAGCGCTTTCCGCCTCGATTTGCATCGAGTTGTACTGCGCCTCCGCCATCTGCGAAGCGACGAAACGGTCGTATATCAGCTTATAAATATTGTAGTGCTTTTTGTCGAGATACTTCTTAACGCTCGCGGGGGTGACCTCCAAATTTATGGGGCGAATCGCCTCGTGCGCGTCCTGCGCGCCCTTCTTGGTTGCATAAAAATTGGGCTTCGCGGGCACATAGTCCGCACCGTACGTGCGCTCGATGAATTGCAACGCGCTCTGCTGAGCCTCGATAGCAATTCTCACCGAGTCCGTTCTTATATAGGTTATGAGCGCGATATGGTCGCCGCCGACGTCCATACCCTCGTACAAATGCTGTGCAACCAGCATCGTTTCGGGCGAGGACATTCCGAACTTGTTCGACGCGTCCTGTTGTAGCGACGAGGTCGTAAAGGGTGCGGGAGCGTGCTGTTTGGTCACGCCGCTTTTGACCTTGGTCACGACGAACTTGCCGCTCTTAATTTTTTTCTCCGCCTCTTCCGCGGTGGCAATATCTATTGACTCGCCGTTCTTTTTTAACTGGTAAACAGCCTTAAACGGGGCATACTTGGCACCTAAATCGCAAAGCTGTGCGTTGAACGCGTAGTATTCCTCGGGTATGAACGCCGAAATTTCGCGCTCTCTGTCAACTATTAACCTGAGCGCAACCGACTGCACGCGCCCCGCCGAAAGCCCGTCCTGAATACGGTTGTTCAAAAAGGGCGAAAGCTTGTAGCCCACGAGTCTGTCGAGTACGCGCCTTGCCTGCTGAGCGTCCACGAGATTGTAGTCTATTTTGCGCGGGTTTTTAAGCGCGTTCTGCACCGCGCGCGGGGAAATTTCGTTGAACTCCACCCTGTGCGCGCCGTCGGGGTCCATACCGAGCACCGTCTGCAAATGCCAGCTTATCGCCTCTCCCTCGCGGTCGGGGTCGGTTGCAAGATAAACGCGGTCGGCTCTTTTCGCCTCGTCGGTCAGCCTCTTTATGACGTCCTTTTTGTTGGGCGTTATTTCGTAGTGAGGCTCGAAGTTTTCGGTAATCTTTACGCCGAGCGTCTTTTCGGGCAAATCCCTTACGTGCCCGCCCGAAGCGTCCACGCGGAACTTACCTTTTAAATACTTGGAAATGGTTTTTGCCTTTGAAGGCGATTCTACAATTATTAAGTCCATCGTTTCACCTGTTTCAAATTATTGTATACGAGTTGCCGCCCGTTCTTACTATCAGTCCTTTAATCTCCAACATAGAACACGCCGTGACAACGTCGGTAAGTTTCATTTTAAGTTCGGCGGCAAGCTGTTCGGCGTGCATTTCGCCCTGCTCTTTCAAAAGCTTCAAAACGTCCGCCTCGTCGCCCTCCGCCTCGTCGTACGAGTCGGCGGTCTGAGTTTTGTAATCTATTCTTAAAACCGAGAGCACGTCTTCCACGCTGTCGCAGAGAAACGCGCCCGACTTTATCAAACCGTTACAGCCTGTGCCCGCCGCAACGCCAACGTTATAGGGAAACGCGAAAACGTCCTTATTGAAGTCCGTCGCATATGCCGCCGTGGACAGCGCGCCGCTTCCCTCGCCCGCGGATACCACCAACACTCCCTCACTTAGCCCCGCGATAATGCGGTTGCGCAGAGTAAACGTATGCCTTTGCACGGGAGTTGTCGGAGTGAACTCGGTGAGCGTCAACCCCTCGCTTTCGACCTTTTTATAAAGATTAACGTTTGCACAGCAACCGGAGTCGTGACCGCCCGGCAGTACGCAGACGATATTGCCCGTGGAAAGCGCGCCCTTTACCGCCGCGCTGTCGCCGCCGTCTGCCACGCCCGAAACAATAGTTAAGTAAGAGGAAAGCTCGGCGCAAAACCTTTTGCACTCCTCCAAAACGGGAGCGGGCGTTCTGCGCGAGCCGACCACCGCAAACATTCGGGTGGACAAAAGCTCCCTTCTTCCGCGCAGGTATAAAACGAGCGGCGGATAGGTTATGTGCTTCAACTGTTCGGGATAGTCCGCGCTCTTGAAAGTCACGCACTCTATGCCCCGCCGTTTTAAATCGGCGAGCACGCCCTCGCGGTATTTCCCGTCCGAAAACAGCGCCTTTACTTTATTATATACTCCGCCGTCAAGACTTTTAATCAGTTCGTTTTCATATTTTTCTCTGTCTTTGGCGTTCGGATTATTCGCCGCGAGCAGTAACTTTTTATCTTTGTACGAAAGAAAATTAATGCTGTCGGCAACTATTAAATCTAATTCGCTTTTCGTGTAATTCATAACTGTGCCGTGCTGTCGAAATTGCGGTAGGACGTCGCCTCCAATATATGTTTGGGCTTGATATCCGCCGACGCGTCCAAGTCGGCTATGGTGCGCGCAACTTTTATTATGCGCGAGCGCGCTCTTGCCGAAAGGTTGAGCCTCTCGAACGCGGCGCGTAAGATTTTCTCGCAGTCGGGGGTTAAACGGCAGTACTTTTTAAGCTGCGCCTCGCCCATATCCGCATTGACCGTAACGCCCTCTTCGCCGATAAACCGCTCACGCTGAATTGCGCGGGCGCGCTCCACGCGCGCTTTTACCTCGCTGCTCTTCTCGCCTTCCGTATCGCCCGCAAGCTCTTCGTACTTGACGGAGTCCACTTCCACCTGCAAATCTATGCGGTCCAAAAGCGGACCCGAAATCTTACTGCGGTACTTCCTTATCTGCGCTGGAGTGCAGTTGCACTGCTTATCTTTAGACCCGAGATTGCCGCAAGGACAGGGGTTCATACTCGCGCACAGAATGAAGTCGGCGGGAAAGGTTATCGCCCCGCCCGAACGCGTGACTGTGATTTTGCCGTCCTCTAAGGGCTGTCTTAACGATTCGAGCGCCGACCTCGTGTATTCGGGCAGTTCGTCCAAAAACAGCACGCCGCGGTGCGCTTTCGAGATTTCGCCCGCGCGTATTTTCGTGTTACCGCCTCCGCACAATGAAACGGCGCTTGCCGTATGGTGAGGCGTTCGGAAGGGTCTTAAAGATACAATACCCTCGCCGCCGAGCTCGCCAGACACCGATAATATTTTTGTGACTTCCAAAGCCTCTTCGAAAGTCATATCGGGCATAATGGTGGGTATACAGCGGGCAAGCATGGTTTTGCCCGTGCCGGGAGGACCCGACAAAAGTATGTTGTGACCGCCCGCAACGGCTATTTCCAAAGCGCGCTTTGCCATAGCCTGACCGCGCACGTAGCTCAAATCGCAGGAGTACGCCGCGCGGCTCTTCGCCGCCTCGAAAGAACGCACCTTGACGGGCTCGAAAGGCGTACCGGACAAAAACTCGAAGGTCTCGCGCAAGGAATTGAGCGCGTACACCTCTATGCCCGCGATATAGCTCGCCTCGTCCGCGTTGCCCGCGGGGACGATGAACTTTTTGTAACCTTTACTCTTTGCCGAAATGAGCACGGGCAGTATGCCGTTGACCGCGCGCAGAACTCCGTCCAGGGCAAGCTCGCCGAGCATTACTATTCCGTCGGTATCTCCGTTTAACTGACCGCTTGCCGCAAGGAGCGAAACGGCGATGGGCAGGTCGTACTGACCGCCCTCTTTCTTGATATCGGCGGGCGCAAGGTTGACGGTGATTTTGTTCACGGGGAAGTGCAGAAGGCTGTTGCGGATAGCAGAATACACCCTCTCCTTGCTTTCCTTTACGGCGGTATCGGGCAAGCCGACCAGCTCGTAGGAAACCATACCCTTGTTTATGTCCGTCTCGACTTCGACGGGCACGCCCTCAAGCCCGACTAGTGCGTAACTTGTAATTTTTGATAGCATCGTTTATTCCTTGGAAAGTTAAAAGCTCCCGCGCGTAGCGGGAGCTTTTTTAATTATCTTATTTCCTGTATCTTTGCAGCCTTGCCGGTTAAGCCTCTCAGGTAGTAGAGCTTAGCTCTTCTTACCTTACCCTTCTTAACAACCGAGATAGACGCAATTTTCGGGGAGTGAACGGGGAATGTTCTCTCTACGCCTACGCCGAAAGATAAACGGCGAACGGTAAAGCTTTCCCTGATGCCGCCGTGCTTTTTGGCGATAACCACACCCTCGAAGTTCTGAATCCTTTCCTTCGTACCCTCGATAACCTTGAAGCCGACCCTTACCGTGTCGCCTACGTTGAACGCGGGAACGCTCTCTTTCATGCCCTCTTTCTCGATAGCGTCAACTAACTTACTCATCTGACTTGTCCTCCATAAACCAAGTATTCGTGCCTTTAATTTTGTGCGCAGAGGAATACCCGAAGTCTTTATTTTTTTATTGATTTTTTGCGATTGCCATACTATCTTAGCAAACGCAAATTAAAATTGCAACTATTTTTAGGGGGTGTATCGCAATTTTCACAAAAAGCGTGTCGCTTTAGCCAAATCCTTTAACTGCTTTACCGTAAACCTGTACACGCCCCGCAAAACAAACCCACTATATATACATATTATATATAGTACCCTCAATAAAAGGCGTTTTCAATGTGATTTATGCCCGCCTTGGTAACCTCGATAACGTCGAAACGCACCGTACAGTCTATCTCGCGGTTGGCAAAATAAAAGCGTACGCAGTTTTTATAGCGCGCTTGTCTGTCCCGCCCGACCGCCTCGTTGGGCTGACCGTAATTGTCATTACTGCGCGTTTTGACCTCGATAAAAGCCGTAACGTCGCCCTTCTCGGCGATTATGTCCACCTCGCCGAAAGGACAGCGGAAGTTGCGCTCCAGAATTTTATAGCCCTGCCTTTTAAGGTAACCTGCCGCCTTGCTTTCGCCCCAAAAACCCAGCCGCCGCTTTTCGCCGTTTATTGCCATCTCTTTGTAAAACTCCTGCGGTGCACGGGAGTCAGCCCGCACTCTTTTATCGCCTCTATATGCTTTTTCGAGCCGTAGCCGACGTTTGTCTCGAACCCGTACTGCGGATAGGTTTCGGCAAGCTCTTTCATAATTTTATCCCTGTACACCTTGGCTACAATCGACGCCGCGCCGATGGAATAACTGAGCGCGTCGCCCTTTATTACCGAGCGTTGCGGAATTGAAATATCCAAAGTCATATTGCCGTCGGTCAGAACGAAGTCGGGCGTTACGGACAAACCCTCCACCGCGTTTTTCATACAAAGCCGAGTCGCTTGCAATATGTTGATTTCGTCGATAATCTGCGGTTCGACGCGGCATATGTGGCAGGCAACCGCTTTTTCGAGTATCTTTTCGCTTAAGATTTCCCGCTTTTTTGCCGACAGTTTTTTGCTGTCGTCCACGCCCTCGATTATATCGTCCAAGGGCATAATTACCGCCGCGCAGACCACGGGACCCGCCAGCGGACCTCTGCCGACCTCGTCCACTCCGCAGACGTATTTACAACCTTTTTCGGTCAACTCTCTTTCGTAAACAAGCTTATCCATTTAAAATTTGAACCCCTTGCAGTCGTCCAAACTATCGAGCGTGACCTTGCCCAGCCTGCCTTTTCGGAAGTCGTCTATTACCGCCTTTTCGCCGCGCTCGTAATCGTAGTCGTTGCCGCGCAAGACAAAGCCGCGGCGCATACAAACCTTGTCGAGCATTTCCAAAGGCGTAGGCTGAATATCGCCTTGCGCCCCCTCGCCTATGCCGTATCTCTCTTTCAGCGCTTGCGGATATTTTTCATACATTTCGTCAAGCAGTGCAAGCGCAATATCGTCCAAGTCCAGAATGTCGTCGTTTAAACTGCCCACGTACGCAAGGCGCACTGCAAGCTTTTGATTGACGAACGACGGCGGCGTCGTGCCGGGGGTATCCAACAGCTCGTAGCCGTCCAGGCGTATCCACTGTTTGCCGCGGGTTACGCCCGCCTTGTTGCCCGTCTGGGCGCGCACGTTGCCCGCAAGCAGATTTATAACCGTACTCTTGCCCGTATTGGGCACTCCGCACACCATAAATCGGAAGGTCTGCGTGTACCCCTTCTGTGCGTTCTTTTCGCGCTTGTCTTTAACGAGAGCGGCAACCGCCTCTTGCAGAGTGCGGCGGGAGCGGCTGTCAGCGGCGTTTATGCGCACGCACGCACCGCCCTCCTCGCGGATAAGCTTTACGAAAGCGTCGGCTTTCCCGTCGACTAAATCGCCCTTGTTCAAAACGTATAGAACGGGCTTTGCGCCGAACATTTTTTTGAGCGACGGATTGAACGACGAGGCGGGACAGCGCGCGTCGAGCACGTAAATTATGCCGTCGCATACGGCGACGTTGTCCTCCATCATTCTCATCGCCTTGGTCATATGACCGGGGAACCATTGTAAATTTTTCATAACTTAGCCTTATTTTAAAAGGTCGGGGCGGCGCGCGGCGGTTAGCTTTTCGCTCTGCTCGCGCCTCCACTTATCTATCTGCGCGTGATTGCCCGAAAGCAAAACCTCGGGCACGGACACCCCCTCGTAAACTGCGGGGCGGGTGTACTGCGGGTACTCCAAAAGTCCGTCCGAAAAGCTCTCGTCCACGAGCGAGCCCGCCGCAATCACTCCGTCTACGTAGCGCGCCACGCAGTCGCAGATGACCATTGCGGGCAGTTCGCCGCCCGTTAAAACGTAGTCGCCAATCGAGATTTCGCCGTCGAAATACAAATCGAGCACTCGCTGGTCCACGCCCTCGTAGTGACCGCACAGAATGACGATATGCTCGCGCGAGGCAAGCTCGCAAGCCTTCTGCTGAGTGAAAACTTCACCCTTGGGCGAGGTGTAAATTCTGAGCGCCTTGTGCTCGGGGTCGACCGCTTTGACCGCACTGCCTATCGGCTGGGGGAGCATAACCATACCCGCGCCGCCGCCGAAAGGATAATCGTCGCACTTTAAATGCTTATCCTCGGAGTAGTCGCGGATATTGATAATTTCGATTTCGATTTTGCCGCTCTTTTCCGCGCGCCCTATAATACTATCTTTTAAGGGTGCGAACATTTCGGGAAAGAGCGTGAGCACGGTCATTTTCATAGCGCGACTTCCTTTATCCTCGACGCGCTGACCGTCACCTTGCGGGCAACCGTGTCGATATCCGAAATCAGCCCCTCCACCGCGGGGAAGGTCAAAGTTTTGCCGTCGGGCGTCTTTAATTCGTAAATATCCGTGCGCGCGGGCGTTATGCTTTCCACCTCGCCGTAAGTCTTGCCGTTGTCGTCTACAACCGTACACCCTATAATATCCGCGATATAATAGGTATTTTCGGGCAGAGCGGGCGCGTCCTCGCGAAGGGCAGTGATTTCCAGCCCCCTAAGCGTTTCGGCGGCGTTTCTGTCGGCAATTCCGCTCAAAGTTATAAACGCGCAATTGCCGCCCGCGGGGCGCACTTTGAGTATTTTATACGCATTACCCCCCACATATACCCTATCGAACGCCTGTAAATCGTCGGGAGTATCGGTCATGGCAAGCACTTTTACCTCGCCGCGAATACCCTGCGGCTTGACTATTGTCGCAATTGTAAGATAGTCTGTCATTTGATTTATTTCCTGATTATTGCCCGAACGGTGCGGGAATGATTTTCCTGACAATATGTCCCTCCGCTTAGAAGCAAGCAAGACAAGGAGCGCGCGGATTTTGCGACAGGAGCGTACACAGAAGTACGTGACTGAGCAAAAACGCAAGCGCGACGAAGTATTGCGCCGCTTATATGCGGAGAAGCCGAAATGAAAAGAAAAGGCATTACGCCTTTTCCTTAATTTCTATAAAATACTTCTTCTCTTCGCGAGGGGTGTAAGCGTTTACGAGCGTGCGCAACGCCTTGGCGATTTTGCCCTGCTTGCCGATAACCTTGCCCATATCGGAAGGGTCTAAAAGCACGGTCACCTCCACCGCCGTTTCCTTTTCCTCGACCTTGTACTCTATCTCGTCGGTCTTGTCGGCGAAACGCTCGACAATATACTTAATTAAAGCTAACGTATCCATAGATTACTTCTTCTTTTTCTTGTCGTTGGTCTTGGGTGCGGAGGGCTTTTTGGACTGCTCCATTGCGCCGACCTTTACAAGATAGCTCTTTACCGTCTCGGTAGGCTGAACGCCTTTTGCAAGCCAAGCCTTAGCCTTTTCAACGTCGATGTTGATTTCGGCGGGGGTCTTTAAGGGGTCAACGTAACCGATTTTGTCGATGTACTCGCCCGACTGTGCCTTTCTCGAATCGATAACGACTACTCTGTAAAAGGGGCTCTTCTTGTCGCCCATTCTCGTAAGTCTCATCTTTACTGCCATTGTATGTTTCTCCTATTTATAAAAATTTTTTGTTTTATCAGAACGGAAGTCTGCGCTTTCCGCTTCGAAGCTGTTTCATTAAAAGCTTTGTCTGCTCGAACTGCTTTAAAAGCTGATTGATTTCCTGCACGCTCGTGCCCGAGCCCGCCGCAATTCTCTTCTTCCTCGACGAGTTGATAATCGACGGCTCCGTCCTCTCTTTGGGCGTCATCGAAAGAATAATCGCCTTGACGCGCTCTATCCTGCTCTCGTCGATATCGCCGTCCTTGACCTTGCCGCTCAAGCCGGGCATCATAGAAACCAAAGCCTGCGCGCCGCCCATCTTCTTCATACTCTCGAACTGCGTCAGATAGTCCTCTAAGGTGAAGGTGTTTTCGAGCATCTTCTTCTGCATTTTCTTGGCTTCCTCGGCGGAAACCGCCTCCTGAGCCTTTTCGATAAGCGATAACACGTCGCCCATACCCAAAATGCGCGAAGCCATTCTGTCGGGATAGAAATATTCGAGGTCGGTCGATTTTTCGCCCACGCCGATAAACTTTATAGGCTTGCCCGTGACCGCCTTGATTGAAAGGCACGCGCCGCCGCGCGTATCGCCGTCGAGCTTGGTCAAAACTATGCCCGTAACTTCCAGCCGCTCGTTGAACGTCTTTGCAACGTTTACCGCAACCTGACCCATCATCGAGTCAACGGTTAAAAGTATCTCGTCCACGCGCACCGCCTGCTTGATTTTTTCAAGCTCCTGCATCAGCGCCTCGTCGATTTCAAGTCTGCCCGCGGTATCGATAATCACCGTGTCGTAGCCCATCGATTTAGCGTATTCCACAGCCTGCGGCGCGGTCTTGACGGGGTTCTGAGCGCCCTTTTCGAACACCTCCACCCCGACGTTTTTGCCGACCACTTTGAGCTGCTCTATCGCGGCGGGACGGTAGACGTCGCACCCGACGAGCAAGGGCTTTTTGCCGCCTTTTTTCAAAAGCAAAGCAAGCTTGCCGCAAAGGGTGGTCTTGCCCGCGCCCTGAAGTCCGCACATCATAATTACCGTGGGCGGGTTGGACGCAACCGTCAGCTTTGCGTTCGAAGGACCCATTAAAGCAATCAGCTCTTCGTTGACAATCTTTATAACCTGCTGAGCGGGGTTCAAGCTCTCCAAAATTTTCTGCCCGACCGCCTTTTCGGAGACCTCGGCGCAGAACTGCTTGGCTACCTTTATGTTGACGTCGGCTTCCAACAAAGCCACGCGCACCTCGCGCATTGCCGTCTTGATTTCGAGCTCGGTAAGCCTGCCCCTCTTGGTGAGCTTGGAAAATATATGATTTAATCTTTCGGAAAGCGATGAAAAAAGTGCCATAATTATTTTCCCAACTTAACTAAACCCGCGGCTATTTCTTCCGAGTAGTCTTTATCCAAAATCGCAGTCAATTCTTCAATATCTGCGGCATATTCGGGGTGCAAACTTAAAAATTTCTCCGCCCAAACCCCCACGTCCGTCAAAACAAACGACGTAAAAAGGTCGCCCTCGGCTAAAAGTTTATCGTGCTTCAACTTGTCGTCGTATTCTGCAAGCTGCCGCTTGCAAAGGTTCAAACACTCCGAAACGCCCTGCCTCGATATCCCCTTCTGCTCGGCTATTTCCGACACGGTCAAATCGAGGTTGAAATACATATCCGTAATTTCCTGCTGGGTGGGCGTTAAAAGTTTGCCGTACAAGTCCCACAGGCGCATAAACTGCAACTTTTCCATTTGCTTTGCTATTATAACCGCGTCGCCGCACCTTTGTCAAGCATTTTTACTTGACAAATTCACACGTTTAAAAAGTTATTTATTTTCACGTTTTGTAAACGGCTTAACATTTCGGGGCGTAAAAAATTTAATAAAGCACCGCATTGACTATATTTTGATAAAGTGATAGAATACCCGATAGAGGCTGGCATATGAAAAAAATCATTGACGGAGCAACCTACGATACGGCGAGCTCCACGTTGGATAAAAAATTCACCTACGGCGCACCTGGCGACGCGACGGGCTACGAGGAAACCTTATACATAACCGCGGACGGCAGATATTTCATCTATACCAACGGCGGCGCGCAGTCCAAATACACGCACGAGGACATCACTCCCATCGAGCGCGAACAGGTGCGCGACTGGGTTATGTCGCACTGATTTTACCGCTTTTAAGGGCTTTCTTTACGGAAAGCCCTTTTTACTACAAGTTTCACTAAATATTCACAGATAACGCGGTTGCATTTATATTCGGGGACTGGTATAATACCGCTTGTATAAAGGAGATATATATGTCAATAAATTTACTCGTCACCTGGGGCGAAGTCTGGGATAAGATTGTCGGCTGGATGACGGACTCGGGCATTAAAATAGTTATCGCTATCATATTGCTTGTCCTCTCTTTCATGATAATCAACTCCGTAACCAAAAGCATTTACAAGCGCCTGCAAAAGCGGAACGCCGACGTCACCTTATCGCGGGTGGGCACGAACGCTTTGAGAATTACTCTGAAAATTCTGGTGCTTGTCTGCCTTATCGGATATCTGGGCATCGAGACGGCTTCCATTTCCGCGGTTATCGCCTCTATCGGCGTGGGCATATCGCTCGCCGTGCAAGGCACTTTATCCAACTTCGCGGGCGGCGTTATCATTATAATTATGCGCCCCTTTAAAATCGGCGACCAGATAACGAGCAACGGCGTCGAGGGTTGGGTCGAGGACATAAAGCTCTTCTATACCCACATTGTGACCAGCGACAACAAGGCGATAGTTATCCCCAACGGCGCGCTTGCAAACAACGTTATCGTCAACTCGTCGGCAAAGGATACGCGCCGCGTCGACTTGGTTATGCAGGTTGCTTACGGCTCGGACGTTGCGCTCGTCAAGGAAATAATTAAAAAGGTCTGCGACGAAAACGAGCTGGTTTTCAAAGAGCCCGCTCCCTTCGTAGAGCTGTCGAATATGAACGAGAGCAGCCTCGACTTTACCGTGCGCGTATGGTGCAACCGCCCCGACTACTGGACAGTCAACTTTGCAATCATTGAAAACGTTAAAAAGGCGTTTGACGAAAAGGGTATCGAAGTACCCTTCAAACAGCTTGACGTACATATTAAAAACGATTCAATAAAGGAGACAAATTAATTATGGCTGACGAAGAACAGAAAGAAGGCAAAGTTTCGGGCTTTTTCAAAAAGCTGGGCAAAAAGTTCGACGACGCGACGTACGATATGCGTTTGCAGAGCGATTTCGACAAGGCTCACAAAAAGTACACCGTCTATGCGGGCACGAATATCCTGTCCACTACTCCAGAGATTTCGGTTGAGGAGCATTTGGACGAGAACTACCTTTTAACGCTTGACGACGACGAAGTTATCGCGGCGGGCAACCTTATAGAGGACAGCGAAACGGGCGACGTTATGCACATAGCCGCAGTCGAAAAGGCTACCCTTACCGTCGAGTTCGAGGGCAAGTCCAACGAAAAACCCGCGCTTAAAATCTTTTTAGGCGAAATGGCGCAGAAGGTTGAAGTAATAAAAGTAGGAAACGATTTCTACCTTAAGTGATAAGAGAATGACAACGCCCCGCGGCAAGCTTGCCGCGGGGCGTTTTAGTTTTGCTGATGTCAGTCCGTGAACGCGTTAGCAATTAAAGGACTTGGCTGCGGCGACACGCCGTTTAATCGTCGGGGTCAATTTCGGGAAAAATCTTTTGCGGCTCTTGCGGCACGCCCTTATACAGCACCTTTAAAAGTATGGGCGCGAGTATGGACGAAACGAGTATTAAAAACACCGTCATTATCATAAACTCACCCGGCAAGCCCGCGCCTATCGCGGTAGAGGTTACAATCAACGCGACCTCTCCCCTCGCCATCATACCTACGCCGCCGATAGTGCTCTCGCGCCAGGAGTATTTAAACGCTTTCAACACCGCGCCGCAACCTAAGATTTTGCCCGCAAGCCCCGCGAGCACCGCTACGAAAGCAAACAGCAGCACGGAAGGATTCATACCCGCAAACGAAATCGAGCTTATTCCTATGTTCGCAAAGAACACGGGCGCAAACAGCGTTGACGCTTCCACGTCAACGTTTTTATCTATATACACGCTTGCGCGGTGGTCGGTCGAGAGCACTATGCCCGCCAAAAACGCGCCCGTAATATCCGCAACGCCGAAAATCTCTTCGGCAAGCCAACTGTAACCGAATACCACGACCAGCGAATATATCGACAGTCTGTATTTGTTCGGCCAGCGCTTATCCAGCCAGTTGAACGCCTTGGACACGAGAAAGCCCAGCCCGATACCGACTATGAAGAACGCGACTATCATAATAACCGTGCCGTAGGGCGTAGCCTTGAACGCCACGAAACCGTTTGCCGTCTCTACCGTGCCGCCCTTGGCAAAACCTGTTACGACCGAAAGTAAAATTATGCCGATAACGTCGTCGATAATCGCCGCCGAAACAATCGTCGTGCCGAGCTTGGTGTTGATTTTTCCAAGCTCCTTTAAGACGGAAACGGTGATTGCAACCGAAGTCGCCGTTAAAATAGTGCCGATAAACACACAGCGGTAAACGTTGGCAATCCCAAGCCCGATATTGCCGAACGGCAGAGAAATTAAAAAGCCCAACGCCATGGGAACGGCTACGCCCGCGCAAGCAACCAGCGCGCTCGCAAGTCCCGTGTTCCTCAAATCTTTGATATTGGTTTCCAGTCCCGCACAGAACATTAAAAAGAGCACGCCGATTTTGGAGAATATTTCAAGTCCGCCGTGCCCCTTGGTCATTGCAAACAGCGCGTGATAGTCGGTGTCCTTGAAGCCTATCAGCGTGAAACCGCAGAAGTCGCCGAAGATTGCCGGTCCTATTATTATGCCCGCGATTATATATCCCAGCACCTGCGGCAAGCCCGCCTTTCGGAATATGAGCCCCAAAGTCTTGGTAAAAAACAATATGATTGCGAGCACCGCAACAAATCCCAATGCACTGTCACCGTTAAACATAGCCTGAAAACCCGTAGAATTTGAATATTTACTGTAAACCACTATATTATAGCAACTAATTTTTAAAAAGGTTAGCGTTTCACTATTATATAATCAAATTTTTTTGCCCTTTATGGAAAAATTTTCACAAAAAAATTTTAAAAACCCTATTGACAACTTGTGAATTTGTGATATACTTAAGGTACAAAAAGAAAATAACTTACAAAAAATGTTAGCTAGCAACATTAATTCGGGAGTAAGCTATTATGAAAGAGAAGTAGCGCCGAAAGGCGGACAAGGACTTTTTAAAATTTTAGTACCAACTTAACCAATAACGAGCGGAAAGCTTACGGCGACCGCCCTAAACCTTAAATGAAAACTTGCAAGGAGTAAAGGTTATGAAAAGACTGTTTTGCAAAGTTAACGAAGATAAGGTAAGGTAAACTCCAATGTACTATTCGAGGTCAGGAATTTAAAATCCGTAACGGTTTAATTGAAGCAATTAAGATTGCGCGGGTTATAACCCAACAGGCTATATGCACCGTGGGATAGCAATTCCTCAATTAAAATTAAATAAAACAATTATCCCCGCTCGACGTATTGAGCGGGGTTTTTAATTCAATTTTTAATTTTTTCAGCCGCCCACTCCCCCGCCTCTAAGCCGATGAGCAACCCTAGCTTGAAACCCTCGGAAAAATACAGGTCGCTCTCTGCAAGCTTTGCAACGGTGTTACTTTCCGTAAACTTTTCGAACAACTCCGCAAGTTCCGTATTGTCTTTTATTTTAAGCGAAAATTCCTCCGCTATTTCGCTTGCATTAAAAACCTTGGAATTAGTTTCGACGTCGTAATTTATTCTTTCATCGTAAGTAAATTTTTTTCCGTAAAGAAGGTCAAGAATTTTAGACTTGCTTTTATTGTTCATTTGATTTACCCCTCTTGCACGCTTATTAACAGTTTTGTAGCATACTTTAACGGCATATAGTTTTAAAGTCACATAATGTGTGCAAGAATTTACATAATTAATTATTTTTTTATATTATAAACCCGTTTTTACCATTTGTCTATACTCAAAAAAATGACTATATTAAAAGCCCCCGCGCGGTTGCGCGGGGGCTTTTAATTCAGTCGGTTATCCCTCCCTCCAGCTCGTCTAACGTCAGGTTGAACGCCGCGATGAAGGTCTTCATAAAGTACTCCACTTCGGGTAGCTTGCGCGAGATAAGGTCCGCCTCTATGCTCTTTTTCGCCTTCTCGAACTCTGTGTTGCCGCAGCGGTGCTCTTCCAGGCACTTGATATACGCGGCAAGCCTGTCCGCCGCCTTTACGAGCTTGTATTCCAAACTGTCCGTGTCGGGCTTGACGTAAACGGCGATTTCCTCTTTCATTTCGGGCGGAAGCATTTCCAAAAGTTTGTCGCAAGCCTTGTCCTCCAGACTCTTGTACGCGCCGTGAATGGAGTTGTTGAAATACTTTATAGGCGTGGGCAAATCGCCCGTCATAACCTCGCCGCACTCGTGGTAGACCGCGTACATAACGCACTTTTCGGCGTTTGCGCTACCTTTATATACCTTATTATTTATAATGGCGAGCGCGTGCGCGAGCATTGCGACCTGCTGAGAGTGCTCCATTATGTTCTCGTCGAGCACCGAGCGCATGAGCGACCACCTTTTAATGTACTTCATTCTGTCCATAAACGCGTAGAAATTGTAGGGCATAGCTTTACCTCTTAACCGATTTTTTAAATTATATATCATTTCACGGCAAATATCAATTGACTTTGAGCGCAAACGTGAATATAATTTAATTACAAATTAAATAACCGTCGGGGGTGTTGCGGAAAATCTTTAATCCGCGGCTGAGATTATACCCTTTGAATCGGCAACGTAATGGTTGAGCGATAGTACCAAAGAAGTGTTTTCTTTGCGCCCCGAAAAATTTTGTTTTTCGGGGCGCTTAAATTTTACACGGCGGTTAAGACAGGAGGTTTTATGTTTCTTTCTTCCCTTCTGGCGCCTGTAATCGACGCCGCCGAACCCGTTGTAATGTGGCTGACTATCGCGGTAGTCTGCGCCGCAGTTTTAACGGGGATAATCTTATTTTTCGCAAAGCGCGAAATTTTTCCCAAATACGTCAAATACGCGGTTTGGGGCTTTGTTTTCTATGCTTTGGTCATAGGCATTTTTATGCTTTCGGCAAACATAGTAAAACACACGTCGGACGAATACCTCGACAAAAACTGGTTAAATAAAGAAGTTATAACTTACGTCTTCGTTCCCCTGCTCGTTGCCGTAATTCTGATGCTTATCAGCGCGGCGGTAACCTTTACCCTTTCGCTTAAAAAAGTCGACAAAAAGATTTTTAAACCCGTCGCTATATCCTTAGGAGCGATTTGCGCGGCGGCGGTCGTCGCGGCGGCGGTAACAATTGCGATATATTTCAGCCGTCACATTAACGGCGGCGGCTATTACGACGGCGATTACGGCAAGTTAAATCAGGTTGCGCTGTACGTGAGCGCGGGCGTTATTATCGCTGCGGTTATCGTATGCGCGTTGGTGCTCGGCAGAAAGGATAAAAAACCCTTCGACACCCACTGCATAGCGCTTGCGGGTATTTGCGTTGCTATGTCGTTCGCTCTTTCTTACGTAAAACTGTTCGAATTGCCTCAGGGCGGTTCGGTCACTTTCGCGTCGCTGTTGCCCGTAATGCTTTTCGCCTACGTTTACGGTCCGAAAAAGGGCGTTATGGTAGGAGCGGTTTACGGCGTTTTACAGGCCATTCAGGACCCCTGGATAATTCACCCCGCGCAGTTCCTTTTAGACTATCCAATCGCCTTTTCAATGGTCGGCTTTGCCGGCGTATTCGGCAATATCAAAGCCTTAGATAAGCTTCCGCAGATTAAATTCACGCTCGGAGCTATACTTGCGGGCATACTGAGATTTTTCTGCCACGTGCTTTCGGGCGTATACGCGTTCGGCGCATACGCAGTCGATAAAGGATACAACAACTTCTGGCTGTACAGCACGGCGTACAATTCGTTCGTCTTTGTCGACCTGGTACTCGTAATCGTTGCGGGCGCTCTGCTGTTTACTTCCAAGGCGTTCAACAAACAGATAAAACGCTACGGCGAAACGCACATTACACCCGAAGTAACCGTCGAAGACACCACTACCGAAAATTAAAAAGAAAAGCGCCCCGCGGCAACCGCCGCGGGGCGCTTAACTTTTAGCATCTCGCAAATTGTAATATATCAACCAAAACGGCAAACCCGACTATGAGTACGAAACCGATTGCGTGTATCACCGCCTCCACCTTTCTTGGCACGGGCTTTTTAAAGAGCCACTCGATAAGGCAGAAAATTACCTTGCTTCCGTCCAGCGCGGGAATGGGCAAAAGATTGAAAACCGCAAGATTGACCCCTATATATGCCGCAACCTGCAAGAAACTCTGCACTCCCTGCACGGCAATCGCGCCCGTCTGACGGATAGTCGTAACGGGGCCGCCCATCGCGCTCAAACCCATACTGCCCGTCAAAAGCTCGCCGAGCACCCTGAAAATCGTGCCCATAGTTTTGAACGAGTAGGCAAACGACCGACCGAGCGTCTGAAAAAAGCCGAACCGACAGTTTTCGGCGGTAACGCTCCAGTAAAGGTTGCCGTCCCCGCCCTCGTACGTATCCGACCCGAGCGCACGCCACAGCTTGCTTATCTCGGACGAATTTTTAAAATTACAGTCGGCGCGAAGAATAACTTCCGCACTCTGCTTTTCGCCGCCGCGGATAACGTCGAACGTCACCTTGTCGCCCTCGCTCTTGCCGTTCAAGGCAACGATTAAATCTGTCGCAAAGTACACCGTCTTGCCCTGCACTCCCAGAATGACGTCGCCCTCCTGCAAGCTGTACTCGGCGGTATAAGTTTCGTTTTCGACGATTGTACCCATCTTATAGCACGGCTGACCGAACGCGAAAAAGCCGACGATAATCAAAAGCAACGCCAGAATATAATTGAATAACGCGCCGCTTACAAGCACTATAATTCTCTGCCACGGCTTTTTGTTGTTGAAAGAATCGGGGTCGTTCTCGTCCCCGTCCTCGCCCTGAAAAGCGCAGAACCCGCCCAAAGGGAAGGCACGCACCGAAAAGAGCGTGCCGTGTTTTTTGCCTCTGCGTTTAAAGAGCTTCGGTCCGAAGCCTATGGCGAACTCGTTGATTTTAAACCCCAATATTCTGCCCGATATGAAGTGCCCGAACTCGTGCACGCATATCATTGCGAGAAGTATTAAGATTGCGAGCAGCACGGACAGCACCGTGCCGCCGACGCCTGAAATCAACAAATTTGACATTATACCTCTTAAATTATCTTATCAGCCAGCCTCCTTGCCTCTCTGTCCGCAAGGGCAAGCTGTTCATAGCTTTGCACCCTCTCGTTCGCCGTTTGGGAAACGACTTTGTCCGCCACCTTGTAAATATCCGTAAAGCTCAAAGCGCCCTTTAAGAACGCGCCGACAGCCACCTCGCTCGCCGCATTGAGCGCCGTAGGCAGTATGCCGCCCGCCTTGCCACAGTCCAATGCTAAGCCGTACAGCGGATAGTCCGCCCTGTTTAAAGGCAAAAATTCAAGCGACAACGCCTTTGCAAAGTCGAGCTGAGGCAAAGCGCAATCGTACCTTTCGGGATATGTAAGGGCGAGCTGTATGGGCAGCTCCATTGTGGGATAGGAAAGCTGCGCGAGCGTTGCGCCGTCTGCAAAACGCACCATAGAGTGCACTATGCTCTGCGGGTGAATGACCGCCGAAATTTTGTCGTACGGCGCGCCGTAAAGGTGATGCGCCTCGATTACTTCGTAGCCCTTGTTCAAAAGGGTTGCGCAGTCGACCGTAATCTTTGCGCCCATCTTCCACGTGGGGTGGGCGAGTGCCTCCGCGGGCGTGACGGAAGAAAGCGTTTCCCATTTTCTGCCGCGGAACGCGCCGCCGCTCGCAGTGATTACGAGGCTGTCGAATTTGGCATTACGGTCGAAATTAAGGCACTGCCAGATTGCCGAATGTTCGCTGTCTACGGGCATAATCTCTTTGATTTTCGGCATAACCAAATCGCCGCCGCACACCAAAGTTTCCTTGTTGGCAAGAGCTAAGGGAATATTGAGCTCCGCCGCCTTCAAACTGTATTTGAGCCCCGCAAAGCCGCCGCACGCAACGACTATGACGTCCGCGCCGCAATCTTTTAAAGCTTTCAGCGCGCCCTCTTCGCCCGCCAAAAATTTTACGCCCGCGGGCAAATCACCCACGGCTTTTGCGGCGGAAAGGTCGGTCAACGCGGCATACTGCGGGGTCAACGCCTCCACCTGCCGCAAAAACACGTCCCTGGAGCTGTTTGCAACTATAGCGACGAGCTTAAATTTTTCGGGATAGCGATTGGCAACGTTTATAACCTGCTTGCCTATCGAACCCGTACTGCCTACAAGAGCAACTTTCTTCATATATATTATACCCTTTAAATCTTATTTAATGTCTGAAATATGAAAACGGCGGCGATTTAACGCCGCCAGATAATTCTACAAAAGCTTACGCAACCCACACAACCAGAAAGCACACGACTATAGCCACGGTTGCAAACAGCATACTGTCGAACCTGTCCAGAACGCCGCCGTGCCCCGGCAGAATTTTGCCCATATCCTTAATGCCGCACCCGCGCTTAATCGCGCTTTCGAACAAATCGCCGAGCTGAGCCATTATAGCAGTGGGAATTGCTATGAGCATAAGCACAACAACGTCGGGCATAGTGGTTACGTTTTCAAAGACGACAACGTCGGTGTACTTACAGATTATCCAGGTAACCACGCCCGCAAGTATTCCGCCGAGCAGTCCGCCGACCGCGCCCACCACCGTCTTGTTGGGGCTTGTGTGCGGCGCGAGCTTTAACGGCAACAGCTTACCGAACAGCTTGCCTATGAAGAACGCACCCACGTCTACAAACGGCACTAAAATGAACATAAACACTATTGCAACGTCCGAGTTGTTCGCCATATGGTTGATATTCGGTCCGATGCTTGCAAGAGCTCCGCAGTATAAAAGACACAGTTCCGCGTACGCCGTACTCTTGACGTCGCTACGCTCGTGGTCGAAAACCGTCAGCGAAGCCGTCACCATTGCGCCCACACTGCCGACCGCCAGCAAAAGCACGAGCGAAAAACCGCCGAGACGCAAATCGCCGCGGCTGACCGAAACAAGCTTGCCGATAACGAACGCGGGTATCATTAAAGCGCAGGTCACGATGACCACCCACCGCTGAGCGTTGGAAATGCCCTCGGTTAAGTGCGTCTGACCGTTTTCGTCCGTCACCCGCTTTCTTTCGCCCACCGCGCGCGTAAACTCGAACGCGCCTATAACCGAAATTGCCCAGAACAGAACGTCGACGCCAAGCGCGCCGTACGCAATTCCGTCAACCTCGGGTATGAGCAATTTCATAACCAGCAAGCCGACCATTACGATAACGTAGCATACGCCGGTTATAACCCTTTTTTTCATGCCGTTTACTCCTTTAAACCTTGCCGAAACGCCTATCCCGCGACGAGTAGTCGGCCAATGCCCTGTCAAATTCTTCGTCGGTAAAATCGGGGAACAGCACGTCCGAAAAGTACAGCTCCGCATACGCGGACTGCCAAAGCAAAAAGTTGGAAAGCCTCAGCTCGCCGCCCGTCCTTATTATAAGGTCGGGGTCGGGCACGCCGCCCGTGTACAAAAGCGAAGACAGTCCCTCTTCAGTAACCTCTTTGCCCTCTTTCAAGGCAAGGTTTGCCGCACGCACAATCTCGCTGCGCGCACCGTACCCGAGCGCCATAATAAAAGTGAACTCGGCGTTTTCGGGTGATTTTTTAATTCCGTCCGCAATGAGCGCACGCACGTCCCCGGGCAAAAGCGAGAGGTCGCCGATAACCTTTACTGCCGCGCCGCACTTTAAAAGTTTGTCGACGCAAGGATAGAACTGCTTGCGGATAAGGGCGAACATTTTGTCGAGTTCGTCCTGAGGGCGGGAAAGGTTTTCGGTAGAAAGCGCGTATACGGTCAGGTACTTAACGCCGACGCTCTTTGCGTGCTCGGCGAGCGCTACCATACGGTTTAACCCCGCACTATGCCCCGACGAGGGCGGCAAAAGCCTTTTCTTCGCCCAACGGCGGTTGCCGTCCATGATAAGCCCCACGTGACGGGGCACGTTTAAAACTTCGTTTTTTGCCATTTAAAATAATTTACGTAGCAAGCAAAACCACGCTTTTGCGCAGCGCGACCCAATTTGCGCATACTTGCGCCTCAGCAGGTGAGCGGCTGCAATTATATTATATGAGTGCACTTAGGATTGCAGCCGCGAGGGCAGCGCCCTAAAAAGTCGTAGCGTTTTCTCGCTGTCGCCAAGCGAGAAAACCGAGAGCCTTTATACCGTCATAATTTCTTTTTCTTTGGCGGATACTGCACTGTCAACCTTTGCAACCGCGTCGGAAACGAGCTTTTCCACTTCCTTCTCGCCTGCGGAAAATTCGTCCTCGGAAATGGACTTGTCGTTCTTTAACTTCTTAAGACCGTCCATAGCGTCGCGGCGCACGTTGCGCTGAGCAATCTTGGCGTCCTCGCCCATCTTCTTAATCTGTTTTACAAGGTCGCGGCGGCGCTCCTCGGTAAGCTCGGGGAACACGAGCCTTATCACCTTGCCGTCGTTGGTGGGCGTAAGACCGATATTCGAAATCTGAATTGCCTTTTCTATACCCTTTAAAGCCGACATATCCCACGGCGAAATAACGAGGCATCTGCCCTCCTGCACCGAAACGTTAGCCATCTGGGTTACGGGCGTCATTGCGCCGTAGTAGTCCACCATGACCTTGTCTAAAATGTGGGGGTTGGCTCTGCCCGCCCTAATTGCCGCGTAGTCCTCTTTGAGCACGGAAATCGCCTTTTCGAGTTTGTCGTCCAAAATGAGTAATATTTCTTCAATCAGCTCGTTTTCCATCGTGTTTTCTCCTTTTAAATTAGTTGTTGTCTATTACGGTGCCCAGCTTTTCGCCGCACACTACGCGCACAATCGAGTTAGGTTCGTCCAGCCCGAACGCAATGACGGGCACGTCGTTTTCCATACACATAGTCGCCGCGGTCGCGTCCATAGCCTTAATGCCGTTCTTGATTATATCAATATAATTTATGTGGTCGTACTTCTTTGCATTCGGATTGATTTTGGGGTCGGAATCGTAAATGCCGTCGATATTTTTAGCCATCATCAGAAGGTCCGCCTGAATTTCGCAAGCGCGCTGAGCCGCCGCCGTATCGGTCGAGCAGTACGGGTTGCCCGTGCCGCAAGCCATAATGACTACTCTGCCCTTTTCGAAATGGTTTAAAGCCTTTCTGAGGATATAGGGCTCTGCAAGCGAGGTCATAATGAGCGCCGTCTGTACTCGGGTCTGAATGCCGCGCTGTTCGAGAGCGTCCATCATTGCAAGCGAGTTCATAACCGTGGCGAGCATACCCATATGGTCGGCGGTGGTTCTGTCCATTTTCTTGCCCTGACGTCCGCGCCAGAAGTTGCCGCCGCCGATTACGAGCGCTATTTGCACGCCCATTTTCTTTATGGCTTCGATTTGGTCGACAACGCCCGAAATGACGTTTTCGTTCAACCCGTGACCTTCCTTGCCGGCAAGCGCCTCGCCCGAAAGCTTTATAAGCACCCTTTTGTATTTTGGCTGCATAATGTTCCCCTTTAAAATTTTTCCATTTTTAATTATACCATACCGTAAAAGTTAAATCAATAACTTAAAGGAAAATAAAATTAAAGCGGACAGCTTTTTTCATTTCTGTCCGCATTTTATTTTAATTTAAACTCCGCCATAAATTTTTTAAATAGGCTCTTAAATTCCTTGTGTGCCTTTTTGAACTCACAACCCGAGATATAAACTGTACCGTACACTATCGAAAAACTCATAACCTGGTAAAAAAATTTTTTAAACGGCGACGCTTCAATTTTTTCGGCTATTAACGGCGCATACTTATAGTACTTTAATAATTGTTTTCTTCTTTTAGCCGTTCGTTGCATAAAGCCTGCGCAAAAAAAGTAAATTCTTAAAACTTCCTTGCAGTATTTACTTATTTTATAATGCTCTGTCCAAGAGAATAATAATTCATCTCTGTATACATGTACTGTTTTTTTCTTCATTGTAAAGCTTTCCGAAAACAATGCTTTAAACATTGTTTTACATATAATACAGTTTTAAACATTATTATGTCAATAGAATTGAATAACAAAGGAAAGAAAATGCAAGAATTATATAATTTAGCGAAGAATTTAAAAGATTTACGTAAACAATTCGGGTATACACAAAAATATGTTTCTGAACAAATTGGAGTTACCTATCAGTCGTATCAACATTATGAGTGGGGTTTGACTGTTCCTACATTACAAAATTTTATTAAGCTTGCCAAACTTTACGACGTTTCGTTGGACGAGTTAGTTGAATAATAAAAGCCCCGCGGCGAATTTCGCCGCGGGGCTCATTTGTTAACCTAGATAATCTCTCTGTTTAGATGCAAGCAGTTCAAGGTGCGGGAGGAAAACCCGAAGGAATTTACTAATCGTAAATGACTGAGGGTTGCCGCACCGCAACGCCGAAATGCGCCGCATATAAACGGAGTTACGCTTTTTTCATTGCTTCGACTTGCTTGGCAACTTCGTCCTGCAGGTTTTCCTGCTTCTTCTCGATGCCTTCGCCCATCTCCCAGCGAACAAAACGCGTTACCTTGAATTTCTTGCCGATAACCTGCTCTACCGTCTGAGAATCGTCCTTTACGAACGGCTGCTTTAAAAGGCAGTTTTCCGAATAGAACTTGCCGATTTTGCCCATAACGATTTTCTCGAGAATTTCCTTGGGCTTCTTCGCGTTCTTTTCGTCGTTCTGCATCTGAACGAGCATAATTTCCTTTTCCTTTTCGATAACGCTTGCGGGTACTTCCGCCTCGGTTACGTAGGAAGGCTTGCTTGCGGCAATCTGCAAAGCGATATCGTGCAAGGTTTCCTCGCAACCCGCCGCGCAATCGACCGCCTCAACCATTACGCCGACCTTGCCGCCCATATGGATATAGGTCTCGATTTTGCCGCTCGTCTGATAAATTTCAAATCTGCGGATAGCGATTTTTTCGCCGATAACCGCAGTAGCGTTGGTGATATAGTCTTTTACGGTTGCGCCGTCTAAGGGGCAAGCGTTCAAAGCCTCGATATCTGCGGGCTTGTTCTCGGCGATTACCTTTGCAACCGCGTCGACGATGCCGTGGAACTTGTCGCCCTTGGAAACGAAGTCGCTCTCGCAGTTGATTTCGAGCAAAACGCCCACGCCGCACTTCTCGCAACGGTAAGCGCCTACGGCGCCTTCCGCCGCAATACGGCTTTCCTTTTTAACAGCCTTGGCAATGCCGCGCTCTCTCAAAAGCTCGGCAGCTTTCTCCATATCGCCGTCGGCGTCGGTCAAAGCCTTCTTGCAGTCAAGCATGCCCGCACCGCTCTTATCTCTCAAAGTCATTACGTCTTTTGCCGTGAATGCCATTTCTTTATTCTCCTTTATTCTAAATTACTCAGCCTTGTCGATTGTAGCCACAACCTCTTCGATAGAGGTGGGTTCGGTTGCGGGAGCACCCTCTTCGATTTCCTCTTCAACCGAGTAAGCCTCGCCCTGATTTGCCTCGATAACCGCGTTCGCGATAACGCTTGCAATGAGCTTAACCGCACGGATAGCGTCGTCGTTGCCGGGGATAACGTGGTCGATTAAATCGGGGTCGCAGTTGGTATCGGTGATAGCAACGATGGGAATATTGAGCTTTCTTGCCTCCGCTACCGCGATATCCTCGTTGTGAGGGTCAACCACGAACATAACGCCGGGCATCTTGGTCATATCCCTGATGCCGCCGAGGTTGGTCTGAAGCTTGGTCATTTCCTCTTTGAGCTTAGCAACTTCCTTCTTGGGCAGAAGGTCGAACTCGCCGCTTTCTTCCATCTTTTCGAGCTTAACCATTCTCTCGATACGCGAGCGGATAGTCTTGAAGTTGGTGAGCGTGCCGCCTAACCAACGCGAGTTGATGTAGTACTGACCGCATCTTTCAGCCTCTTCCTTGATTGCGTCCTGAGCCTGCTTTTTCGTGCCGACAAAGAGAACCGACTTGCCCTCTTTTACGGTTTCGCATACGAACTTGTACGCCTCTTCCACCAAGCCTACGGTGAGCTGCAAGTCGATAATGTGAATGTCGTTGCGCGCCGCATAGATGTACTTGCTCATCTTGGGATTCCACTTTCTGGTCTGGTGACCGAAGTGAACGCCAGCCTCGAGGAGCTGTTTCATAGTTATAACTGCCATATAAAACCTCCGTTAAACCTCCTTACGGGCGCTTTTTTACGGTTGATATGCGGAATTGAATAGATTTTTCCGCCACGGACAACCTGCCCCGTAAGTGTGAATTTTTATAGCTTTGATATTTTAGCAGAATTTTCCGCGTTTGTAAAGCGGTTTTTATATATAATTCGTTAAATCATTCCTCAATATTTTCAATCTCTTTGAGCACGGCTTTGATATGAACGAGGGCGCGGTCCATCTGCTCTTCGGTATGCGTAGCCATATAGCTCGTTCTCAAAAGGTCCTTGCCCGCGGGCGTTGCGGGTGAGATTACCGAGTTTACGTATACGCCCCTGTCAAACAACAGCTTGCACGCCGTGAAAGTGCGTACGTCGGTGTACGTATAAATGGGAATTATGGGCGTCACGCCGTCTATAATATCCACTCCCTCGCGCTTTAAATTGCGGCGCATATACTCGCTTATCCGGGCAAGCCTTTTCACCCTCTGCGGTTCGCGCTCGAGAATTTCGAGCGACTTCATTGCGCACGCGACGTTGGCGGGGGTTATGCTCGCACTGAAAATGAAAGGACGGGAATTGTGACGGACGTACTCGCACACCTCCCTTTTCGCCGCCATATAGCCGCCTATGCTTGCAAGCGACTTGGAAAACGTACCCATATAAATGTCGACCTCGTCCTCGAGCCCGAAATATTCGGCAGTGCCCCTGCCGTGCTCGCCGAGAACGCCCAGCCCGTGCGCGTCGTCCACCATAACCCTTGCGCCGTACTTTTTGGCAAGCGCTACGATTTCGGGCAGTTTGGCTATATCGCCGCCCATACTGAACACGCCGTCGGTAACTATGAGTATTCCCGAAACTTCGCGGTCGACCGTTTTCAGCTTTTCTTCGAGGTCGGACATATCCGCGTGGTTAAATCTCAGCATACGCCCGAAGCTAAGCCTGCACGCGTCGTAAATACTCGCGTGGTTCTCTCTGTCGCACAAAATTACGTCGTTGCGCCCCGTTATGCCCGCGATTATGCCGAGGTTGGACTGAAAGCCCGTCGAAAAAGTGACCGCGTCCTCCTTCCTCAAAAACGCGGCGAGTTTTTCTTCGAGTTCGAGGTGAATATCCAGCGTTCCGTTTAAAAACCTGCTCCCCGAACAGCCCGAGCCGTACTTCTCGATAGCCTTGACTCCCGCCTCGATGACTTCGGGGTGCGACGCCAAACCGAGATAGTTGTTAGAGCCTATCATTATAATATCCTTGCCTTCCATTTTAACTTCCGGCGCCTGCTTCGACGTCAGCATATGAAAGTAAGGATAAATGTTGTTTTTCCTTAACAGTTCAATCCGTTCCTGATTCTGACATTTCTTAAATATATCCATAAACGCAGTTATTATATGTATAAATATTTGCTCTGTCAACAAAAACGCTGTATTTTGTCATATATTTTTATTACTTTTTTGATAATTATCCGTTCGGGAATTGACAAGCGTGCGGCGAAATATTAAAATATCCGTATGAGCAAAGTTGTAATAATAACGGGCGCGACGAGCGGCATAGGGCTTGCCACCGCCGGACTGTTTTCGGATAAGGGCTATACCGTTTACGGGGTTGCCAGAAAGCCTTACGCGGGCGGCGATTTTGTCTGTTACCCCGCGGATATATGCGATTTAACGGCAATGGACGGCGTTTTCGGGGACGTTATAAAGCGCGAGGGAAAGATTGACGTATTTGTAAACAACGCGGGCATAGGCATTGCGGGAGCTATGGACGAGAGCTCGCCCGAAGCCGTTAAAAGAATCGTCGACGTAAACCTTACCGCCGCGTGCATTCTGAGCGCAAAGGCGGCAAGCTATATGAAAGCGCGGGGCGGACGGATAATAAACGTTTCGTCGGTGGGCGGAATTATGCCCCTGCCCTATCAGGCTATGTATTCGGCGACCAAGGCGGGCGTTGAGGTTTTCTCGCGTGCTTTGGCAAACGAGCTGAAGCCGTATAAAATTAAGGTTACGGCGGTGCTCCCCGGCGACACGAAAACGGGCTTTACCGCCGCGCGCATATGCGAGGGCGAGAGCGAGGCGGCTAAGCGCTCGGTTGCGAAAATGGCGCGCGACGAGCAGCACGGCAAGAGCCCCGAGAGCGTTGCAAAGATCATTTACAAAGCCGCCGAAAAAAAGCGCCCGCCACTGCGGGTTGCCGTGGGTTTCGTTTCCAAGCTGGAAATATTTTTATCCCGCTTCCTCTCGGCAAAATGCCTGAACTCGATACTCAATAAAATGTACGGTTAAATAATAAAAGCCGCGGGCATTTTGAAAAATGCCCACGGCTTTTTAATATTATGACTTTATTCTTCTTCGTCCTCTTCGTTCTGATAGAACTCGAAAACTTCCTCTAAGAGCGCTTCGTCCTCGATGGGCTCCAACATCTGCTCCTCTTCCTTGTAGCGGAAAATGGCTACCTCGTCCTCGGCGACGGCGTCGTTGGGCTCGGCGGCAAGCAAAAGCGCGTACTTTTCGCCCTTGTACTCGCACACGTCCAAAAGTCTGAACTTGATGACGTTATCGTCGTCGTCAATGAGCTCGATAATGCCCTCGTCCTCGATTTCTTCGTCGGTTAAATTTTTATCTGCCATGGTTTAAACTCCTTTTTTGTTGATTTTCTGTAAATAGCCGTCTAAGATATTGGCGGCGGCAAGCGCGTCCACGTAAGATTTGCGTTTTTCCCTGCGCATTCCCTCCTGGATAAGCGTTTCGTGCGCCATCTGGGTTGTGAACCGCTCGTCCTCGCAAACTACGGGAACGGTGACAACCTCTTTCAAAGCGTCGATAAACCGCTGAGTTTTCTGCGTCTGCAACGCCTCGCTGCCGTCGAAGTTTACGGGCAGTCCGCAAACGATTTGCGTCGCGCCCTTTTCCTTAGCGATTGCGGCGATTGCGGCTACGTCCTCCATAAACCCCTTTCTATGGTAAGTCTGCGAGGGCAACGCGTAGGTGTTGAACGGGTCGGAAACGGCAACGCCTATTCTCTTATCGCCGATATCGAACGCAACGTATCTTTCCAAAACCCTACCTGCCGAATTTATTTACTCCTTGATTATATCACGGCGTTTTATTTTTTTCAATAGTAATTGTATACATTTAAAGTCAATTATTTACAGTAATATATTTTATAACTTCGCGGCATACTCCTATTGAGCGGGAAAACGCTCGGTAAAGGAGAAAAGATGGAAAAATTTATTTTCGGGCTCGCCGTAGGTATGGCGGGCGGTGCGCTCCTTGTGGCGAATAACTGCAAACTCCGCAATCTTGTAAAGAAGAATCAGGAAGATTTGATGCAGAAGGCGGAGCAGTATATCGACCGCAAACTCGAAGAGTGCGGTTGCAAGCTCGGGGAGCAGGGCGGCGAAGAAGAACAGCAATAATCGCCGTTTAACGGAGAGCGCGGAACGAAATTCATTTTCGTTCCGCGCTCTTTACCTTTACCAAACAAATTTGTAATTATTAGCCTCACCGTTGTCAACGAGGATATCCTGCGCCGTCATCGACCTGTTGATTACCGTCAAAAAGTACGCGAACTCGGCGATCTCTTCTTCCGTCGCCCACTTTCTTAAAGGCGTGACTTCCATAATCTGCGCCCACAGCGCGGGGTCGTTCATAACGCGTTCGTTGGAGCTTGTCAGCACTCCCCCGGGCGAAAGACTGTTGCAGGTCGCGCCGAACCCGGCAATTCGCATAGCAACGTTTTTCATATACGCAACCACGCCGCCCTTGCTTGCCGCGTACCCTGGAAATTCCGAGCCCGTCCGCGCGCTCGCCGAAGCAATGAAGAGCACGCTCTTTATCCCCTCGCGCACGCCGTACTTTTCGGTCGCGCGGATAGTCCCCTTTAAATTGACGTCGATATCCTCGCCCGAATTTTGCACGCCGGCGTTATTGATTAAAACGTCCGCGCCCTCTATCTCGGGCAGGTTGTCCTTTAAAATGTCCGCTACATAATGAGTATAGTTTTTATGCGCAAAAGTTGCGGGCAGAATATCTATTCCCGCCACAGTATGCCCCTGCGAAAGGAATTTCTGCGCAATCGCTCTGCCAATGCCTTGCGCCGTTCCCGTAATAATTACTTTCATTCTTTCACCTCTTTTCTGCTCTCGACGTAGTCGAAATATTCCCGACCCACTCCGCGCTCCTTCCACTTTTTGCACACCAGATAGCCGAGGTGTGCGAACGCCGCCTCGCATAAAATCTCTACGAGCATACCCGTCACCGCGCAGGTTACGCACTGCACCCACGACCAGCCGAAGAAAAACTTGCTTACAATGATTGCGAACACGAAATTGTCGACGAACTGCCCGACCGCCGTCGACACGTACGTGCGGCAAATATAAGCCCCAATTCCGTCGGGGCGCTTTTTGAACGCCTTACCCACCGCGTAGTTGACAGTGTTGTTGACGACCGCCGAGGCGATAAACGCAGCAGTACTGCCCAGCAGTATATACCACGTGCCGCCGAAAGTTTTGTCGAGCGCCTCGTCGCTTCCGTTGCTCCACATACCGGGAATTTTGCTCGCCGCGAAAAACAAAAGGCAAAGCACTAAATTTACGGCGACCGCAACGAGCGAAACCTGGGTTGCGGCTTTCGGGCCGAAGTGCTTTGTCAGAATATCCATGGCGAGGAACGCACCCCAGGAAACGATAATCCCGCAGTCGAGCGCAAGATATTCCGTGTGCGTTTCTATGCTCTTGTTTGCGAGCAGGTTCATAGAAACGACCGACAGCACGAATACCACAACGGTGAATGCGGGCACGGAAGAAAGCAGTAGTTTAAACTCTTTCACCTCTTCCTTAAAGTGAATTTTCCTCATATTAAATTCTCCTTGTTTTTTATAGAGATGGTTTTCAAGGTGACATCTCGCGGTAGATTATACTTTAAAGAGCGCGCGGTTGTCAAACAAACCTGCGCGCCCCTTATAAAAAATTATCAGTTCTGCAAATTCTTAACCTGCAACTTCAAAAGAAAGTTCTCGTCCGTCAGCTTTTTTATCACCGCCGTAAGCCGCTTGTTTTCCTCTTTCAAGCTTGCGTTCAGCTCGTCGTAAAGACTGTTGATTTTGTCCTCTATTGCCTTTCTTCCGTCTTTCGATACGGGATATCCCGCGTCCTTCATAAGCTTTTGTATTCTTTCGGGCTGTTTTGCAAGCACGTTGCGGTACTTGTTCTGATAGCGAAGCATCAGCTTGTCGTCGCCGCCCGCAAGGTTTAAAACCGCGCGGCGCACGGATACGCCCCTGCTCCTCTCCTTTAAAATCGCCTTTAAAATCTTGTCCGTCTCCTCGTCGGTAAAGGGGCGGCTCTCCTCGGCTTTGAGCTGGGTGTCCTGCAAAATCTTGCGCACCTCTTCGTTGTCCGTGCTCTTTAAAAGCGCGTAGTAATAGTTGCGCACACTGCCCTTGGCTCTGCCCGAATTTTTAGCGTACTCCTCGAAAATCCGAGTGAGCGTTTTGCCCTGACCTTTTCCCTCGCATACGTATTTTACAAGGCTCTGCGCCTCTTCCTTAGCATAGCCGTTAATCTTTTCCATAACGTCCTCCTGAAATTTGATTTTATCACGAGGGTTATTGACATAAAAAATTTGTTTAATACATTAATTAATAATTATGAGGATATATTTCTTATCTGAACGCACCGCCGCTTTGAAGTTAAACGGCGCATATATGGGGGTTATTGACAGTTTCGAGCGGTTTGTCGACGTAGACGGGCGCGCAAAAATTCTTGCCGAGGTCGTGCCCGACGGCGACGCTCTGCCTTTAAGCTTTTTTATCTGCGCCGAGCTTTTCACCGCTCCGCCCGACTTTCTGGACGTGTACCTCACGGGCGGCGACGCGGTTGTCTACGTTTCGCGGTTCGAGCGGCGCACGCGCGAACTTAAGGTGGTTGCGCAGACGAACTTCCGCGGCGGGCAGTACACTTTATTTTTAACCGACGGCAGAGTGTATTTGAACTGCGCGCGCGGCGAAAACTGCACCCTGCACGAACTGCCCCGCTGCTGTGAAAACGCCTCCTTAACCGAAAACAAAATAGGCGGCTTCCCCGTACTGCTTGTCGGCGGCGAGGGTTACGTTGCAATCATTTCCGAGGACGGCAGGCGGGTATTTTACAACCCCGCCGAAAGCTGGCAGTGCGGCGACAAGCTGACCGTTACCGTCAACTTCAACACGTGCGCGGGCTGTCGCGCCGTTTGCACGTTCGGCTACGACGGCAACAAGATGGTACTCGAGGGCAGTCGCACGGAAGAGCGCGTACCGCCCGCAGAAGACGTTTTGCACTTCGCCTTTTTCGAGAGCGTGTTAACACGCGGCAACTTTGTAAAGTACCTTTGCGACGACCTAAAAAAAAGCGCCGCCGCACTGCCCGAATTTCTGGGCGAGTTCGTCGACGTCAGCATACCGTACAAAAAGTTTTACGACGTGCACGGCGATATCAAGGCGGCGGGGCTCGTCTACCCGCAGTCGAAAAATCTGTTCACGGTAAAGTATTTTGCGGTGGATATTAAGGACGGCAAAATAACAAATATTTATGAAGTGTAACAAAAACCGCGCGGCGAAAAAATTCGCCGCGCGGTTATTTAATTTTTGTTAACAAATTTTTCAATTGCCTCGAACGTGGCTTCGGAAACGCAATGCTCCATCCGGCACGCGTCGTTATCCGCGTCCGCCTCGGAAACGCCGAGCATAATCAAAAACCTGCTTATCACGCAGTGCCTGTGGTACACCCTTTCGGCGTAAGCTTTGCCGACGTCGGTTAAGAATATGTGCAAGCCGTCCGTGTCGATATATCCGTCGGCTTTCAAGATTTTCAGCGCCTTTTGCACCGCGGGCTGTGATACGCCGAGCTTTCGCGCCACCTCTATCTGGTGCACGTCCTCGAGCTCTCGCGATAGGAGCAACACCGTCTCTAAATAGTCCTCTTTCGATTGATTGTTTTTCATTATTCGCCCTCGTCACCCGCCAGAAGCCGCTCTCTTTCGGCGACCGCCAGCGCCTCTTCCATTTCGTCGATTTCGCCGAGCATAAAGCTGTCAATCGAGAAGAGCGACAGCCCTATGCGGTGGTCGGTCACACGCCCCTGCGGGAAGTTGTACGTGCGTATGCGCTCCGACCTGTCCCCGCGACCTACGAGAGATTTGCGCTGAGCGTCCTGCTCGCCGCGGCTTAAATTGTTGTAGTAGTCGTAGAGGCGGGAACGCAACACCTTGTACGCCTTGTCCTTGTTTTTAAGCTGACTGCGCTCGTCCTGACAGGTGACCACTATGCCCGTGGGAAAGTGCGTTAAACGAATAGCCGTCTCGGTCTTGTTGACCTTCTGTCCGCCCGCGCCCGACGAACGGTACACGTCCACGCGCACGTCCTCGTCGCGAATCTCCACGTCGACGTCCTCCGCCTCGGGCAAAACCGCTACCGTCGCCGTCGAGGTGTGCACTCTGCCCTGGCTCTCCGTTTCGGGCACGCGCTGTACGCGGTGAACGCCGCTCTCGAACTTTAACTGCTTGTACGCGTCCTTGCCCGTAATATTCAAAACTATTTCCTTGATACCGCCGAGCTCGGTCGAGTTTTCGTCCACGACCTCGACTTTAAGACGGTGCTTTTCGCAGTAATAAAGGTACATGCGGTAAAGCTGTGCGGCAAACAGAGCCGCCTCGTCGCCGCCCGCGCCTCCGCGGATTTCCATAATGCAGTTTCTGTCGTCGTTCTTGTCCTTGGGAAGAAGCAGAATTTTAAGCTCGTCCTCTATCTCTTCCAAGCGATGCCGGCAAGAATATATTTCCTCGTTTAAAAGCTCGCGCATTTCAAGGTCGGTCTCGCTTTTGACCGCCTCCTCTGCTTGCGTGAGTTTTCTTTGCTCCTTTAAATACTCCTCGTACTTCATAGCGGGCTCGGAAAGCTCGGACTGCTCTTTTGCAATCTTCGTCCACTCCTCGCCGCCCGCGGGAACGGACCCGTCGGAAAGCTTTTCCGTGAGCGTATTGTATTTATCGTAAATTTCCTGAATTTTGGATTTGTTCATAAACTATAACTATAAATAAATTGCGGCTTGCGCCGCAATATAAATTAAAAAGCAATTTTTAAGAATCGGTCCACGCCCGCAAAGTCCTTGACGACCATTGCGTATTCGCGCTTGTCGAAGAGCTTCAAAACTTCCTCAGCCTGCCCCTCGCCGACTTCCACCATCAAAAGTCCGCCGCGGGTTATATAGCGGGTAACTTCCTTTGCAAGCCGCCTGTAAAAGTCCAGACCGTCCTCGCCGCCGTCGAGCGCTATTCTCGGCTCGAAATCGCGCACCTCGCGCTGCAGCTTCTTAATCTCGCCGTGCTTTATATAGGGCGGGTTGCAAACGATGAGGTTAAATCTGCCGTGCACGTGCGAGAACAAATCGCTCTCGATAAAGTTGATATCCACCGAATTATAGTTGGCGTTCTCGCGGGCGAGCATTATCGCCGCGTCCGAAACGTCCGCCGCCGTTATGCTTACCTTCTTGCCCTTCAGATGCTTTGCAACCGACACGGCAATACAGCCGCTGCCCGTGCACATATCGAGTATTTTATCGCCGTTTTCCGCGGCGTTTACAACCTGCTGAGCGAGAATTTCCGTTTCGGGGCGGGGTATGAGCGCCCTTTCGTCAACTTTTATGATGCAGTCGTAGAACTCCACGTCGCCGATTATGTACCAAAGCGGTCTGCCCGTCAGCCTCTTTTCGACGATTTCGTAAATCTTGCGGGTTTCGCCCGGCTTTACCATACGCTGTTCGGTAAGCTCGCTGCGGGGCATACTTAAAACTATCGAGTATATCCACTCGGCGTCGCTCTCGTCAATGCCGTTTTCGGCGAACCTCTTCTTGGTGTCCGCAAGCATTTTGGGCAGAAGTCCGCCCGTGATAAACAGTTCTTCTTTCATTTCGGGGTCTGCGTCCATTGCCATTGCGGCGTTAAATGCGGCGATTGCCACTTCCACCATCTGCTCGTCGGGCTCACGCGTGGTGAACACCTTCTGCAAGAGATATCCGGGCGATTTGAAAACTTTCGAAATCGGACCGTGGAAGTGCGCCAAAAGCTTTAAAATTTCATACGATATGCCCGCAATTACGGGTAACAGCACTATTTCGACGCCGATATTCGCAAGCACCTGCAATGCGTAAATGCTAATCGCGTTGATTCTCAGCGCCCAGCTTACGACGCCCAAAAGTACGATATTGATTAAAACTACTATGAACAGGAACGAAGTGCCGCATCTGTCGTGTATGCGCGAACAGCTCATAACGTTCTCGGTGGTAAGCTCCAGCCCCTTTTCGTAGCAGTTGATGGTCTTGTGCTCCGCGCCGTGATAGCGGTACAGTGTGCGTATGTCCTTTAAGAGCATTATAAGTCCGAGATAGCCCAGGAAAATTATAATCTTGAACAAACCGAGCATCAGGTATTCCCAGGGCGAGCCCAACAGCCATTTCCAAAGGTACTTGTCGAGCATGCGCACCAAAAGTCGGGGTAGCCACATAAAGAAAAAGACGGCAAGAGCAAAGCCCAAAATCACGCCTATGACCGAGATTACGCTCATAAGGTCGGTTTTGAACTTTTCGGCGAACCACTTTTCCACGCGGCCGGGTTCTTCGTCGGAAGAGCCGTACACCTCGGAAGAGCGCATAAGCGCTTTCGTGCCGCGGAAAAGCGAGCCGAACATATTGACAACGCCCCTTACAAAAGGAATTTTTGAGGCGCGCACAGTCGACTTGGAACGCTTTATTCTCTTTTTTTCAACCTGAATGTTGCCCTCGGGGTCGCGCACGGCGGTGCAATAGGAGGTTTTGCCCATCATCATCACGCCTTCCATTACGGCCTGCCCGCCGACGGTCGAACATATAGGTTTTGCTTTCTTTTCTCTCGCCATACAGAAAAACCGAACTAAACTCAGCCCTCTGATTAGATACGAGCAAGACAAGGAGCGCGCGGCTTTGGCGAAAGGAGTTTACTAAGCGTAAATGACTAAGCCAAAACGCAAGCGGGACGCAGTATTGCGACGTATATAAGCAGAGTATAGATAAAAAGGGGCTTCAAAACTATAATTTCGAAGCCGCCCTCCCTTTCTTAAATGTTGTATCTTTTCTTGAACTTATCAACACGGCCGCCCGTATCTACAAGCTTTTGCTTGCCTGTAAAGAAGGGATGACACTTGTTGCAAATATCCACTTTCAGCGTTTCCACGTTTTTAGTAGTACCCGTTTTAAAGGTAGCGCCGCATGCGCAAACGACTGTCACTTCGTGATAAT
>CAYXTN010000005.1:0-60110 GCA_964468085.1 uncultured Clostridia bacterium
TATACTATTCGGTGTACACTTTTTATTATATGATAGTTTTCAAAAAGGGCGTTTATTCCCGACACGCTCCGCCTATCCGCGCTTTTTTTGTCGATTAACGCTTGACATTTGTTCAGCCGTAGGTTATAATAAAAACACAAAGAGGTCAACCCCCAAACGGTTAGCCTTAATAGATCAAAAAATAATCGTCTTAGCGGCTAAACTAATGGACGGTTATTTTTTTATGCGTATGGTTACTATTTCTTTCGTAACAGTAATCGAGGACACAATTCCTTGCTCAATAAGTTTAAGCAAGGCGAATATGTATTCATTACTCATAAATACCACCTCCTTTTGTAGGAAGTGCTAACCGTCTTAAAGGGGGTCTCCCTCTTTGCTTATCCTAAATTTTATCATCATTTTTCGACAAAGTCAAACGTCTCGTACATTCGTTTGACTTTTTTAACGCAAAAAAAAGTACTCAACCGCTTAAATAAGCTCATGGCTTAAAAACCGCCGCCTTTAATCGGCAATCGTCAAGTCAAGGTTGAGTAGGGTTTACCGTTGCCCTTCAAAAAAAGAGCGCGGGCGGGATGATAGTTCCCTTCATCTCTAATCTAATCTGTCCGACCGTACTTATACGTGTCGAATACGGGAAAGCTTACGCGTAAATAAAAAGCGCAAGCGAGTGAAGCGCGGGACGCACAGCGTACGAGGTAGTAGTATTGTTGTTGTTATTGCTGCCCGAAGAGTTCAGTACGTTTGCATTGTTAGCGTTGTTATTGTTGCCAGAACGGAGCCAAGCGTCAGATGCGAACTATCTCCCCAAAAAGTACGAATTTTTATCTTTCGTAACCTTTTTTCTATTAAGTTGTCTTTTTATTTCTTCTCGTGCTCTTAACCCAGCCGCTCAAAAGTCGGGTGGTTTCGTCGATTTGTCTTGCGATTATTTCCGTCTGTCTTATGGTTATCGCCTGCTTTTTGCGCGCCGTTTCGGTATAAAAGTCCAAAATCTTCAACCCGACTGCCGCAGACTTCTGATAAGATATGCGGATATCGTCGTCGCGCTCGAAGTTCGCGCGGTACAAGTTCTCCACGATTTCCACCGAAGCGTTCTGCAACCGCGAAATTATACTCCACCTTAATTTCTTCGGCGATTTCTCGGTGATGACGAATATGTACTCGCTCAGTTTTTTTGCGTGCGTAAACACCGCCATTTCCTTGTCGCGCGGGCTGTCGAAGTCCTTTATTTTAAAGGGCTTGCGCGACGGATTTTCGGTATCCTTGATATCGGGTGGCGGCTCTAAGCCCACCGCTTCGGGCATTCTTAATTCGCGCTGAATTTCTTTCTCCACCTCTTCGAGTGTGATTTGGCGGTCTTCCTGTTCGTTTTCCATTTGTGTCCTTCTCTCTATTTTCCGTCGGCGTGCGCTATTTCGCCGAGCTTTTTCTCGACTTCCAACTCCAACCTGTGATTGCGCCCGTGCTTTAAGTGTCCGTGAAACGCGGCGAGCGACTGCCTCACCCTTTCGGGGCTCACTACGCCGTCAAGGTAAGCTTTCTTTAAAAGGCGCGTGCGCTGGCGCAGTCTGCGCTTGGTTTTCGGCTTGACCGTCTTTACCACCTTGCCCGTCGGCGTTACGCGGTATTTGAACCCCAGGTACGTCACGCCGTTTTTCAGCGGAAATATCTGCGTTTTCGAATTGAATTTGAGCCCGAGCGACGAAACCGCTTCGGTTATCTGTTTTAACGCTTCCTGCAAAAACTGCTTGTCCTCGTGCACGAGCAGAAAATCGTCCATATACCGCGAATAGATTTTTACCCGCAGTTTTTCCTTGACTAATCTGTCCACCTTGTTCAGATAGAACATTCCGAAAATCTGGCTGGTCTGATTGCCTATAGGCACTCCCCTCCCGCTCTTTACGGGGTCGGGGGTCAAGCAGTCGTAACCGTACGCTTCCAAGTAATCGCCGTTCGTGTGGTAGCTGTCGATTATGTGGTCCACAAGCTTTTTCAGCCGCTCGTCGCGCAGTTCGCCGCAGAACATTTCCTTCAATTTATCGTGCGGTATGCTCGGAAAGTACTTTAATATATCACACTTAAGTATATACCCGTTTATCCCGTGCGCGCGTATGAAATTGTGCAATTTGTCCTCAAACCGCCTGAGGGCAAAGTGCGAGCCTTTGCCTATCTGACACACGCAGTTATCTATTATCGCGCGCTTGGTAAAGTACGGCGCGAACACCTCGTCGCACAGTACGTGCTGCATTACTCTGTCGGCGTAATGAAGAGTCTGAATTTCGCGCTTTTTCGGCTCGTGCACGGTGAAATGGTTGTAGCCGCTCAGCTTGAACGTGCCGCCGCTCAATCTGCGGTAGATTTCGTAAAGGTTGCCAAGCATTGACGCTTCGAACTTGACGAGCGGTATTTTATCGCGCTTCGCCATTCGTCCCCGCATATGCGCGCGATAGATATTTTCATACGTAAACACTTCGTCAAACGTCAGTTCAATCATTGGCATTATATATTAAAGAAAAGATTTAGGACTTAATTTTATCATATGCCAAAACCACCGTCAACAAATTTCGGCTGTCGCGGTGTATTATTTTTGCTCTTCCCGTCGCTTTTCGGCGCTTTTTGTCGACGGTTTCAGCGGCTTATTTTAAGTATGATTTTCAAACGAGAAACTCGCCCACTTTGTTCATCATCGCGTTTTTATGCTCGTCAAGCGAGTGCGCGTAGTGCAAAAGCGTTGTCGACGGGTTCTTGTGCCCGAGTATTTCCGACAGCGTTTTTACGTCCATTCCGCACTCGAGTGCGCGCGTGGCGAACGTGTGGCGCAGTGCGTGAAAGCCGCGGTGAGGTATCCCCAGCCGCTTCAAAAGCAGTTCGAAACTGCGCTGATAAGACCTTACGGCAATAACTTTGCCTTCTTTGGAGCTGATTAAATACTGAGATTTACCGTGCTTTTGCAGTGCGTGCACGAGCGGTCGCAGTTGTTTGGGAACGGGTATCACTCTCACCGACGATGGCGTTTTGGGCGTGTCCGTCCGCCGCGTGAACTTGCCGCTTGCGTCCTTGCCGTCGTGGCAGGACTTGGTCACGCGTATGCTCGTGCCGTCGGTGTCCGTCTTTTCGAGCGCCAAAAGCTCGCCTAAGCGCAGTCCCGTGTACATGCACAGAATTACGCCGTACATTTTCACGTTCTTTTTACCCCTGATTTCTTCCTCGATGCGCCGTTGCTCTTCGAGAGTGAAACAGCTCGTTTCCTTTTTTCGGACTGCGGGGCGCTGTATTCTGTCGCCGATATACGTGCCCGTTTCGCCCGCCGCGTACGCCGCTTTCAGCGAGTGCTGTATGACCGTGATTATCGAGTTGACCGTGTTCGGGCGCAGTCCTCCGCCTTTCAGTTTGCCGTTTTTCAGCATACCCACGGTATACACTTGTAACCTTGAGGGTAACAGCTCGTCCAGCTCGAACCCGCCCAAGACGCCGCTCACGTGCCGTTCGATTATCTCGCCGTACCTCTCGTATGTTCTCTGTTTGACCGCGGGCTTGACGTAGTTGTCCAGCCAAAGTTGCAGCCAGTAGCCGTACTTCATAAACTTCCTCCTTTAGTTTAACCTTCTACTTTTTCTACTGCGCGAAAGAAGTATTTATCACCTGTAAATTTTTATTCATTACCCCTTTGGGGTACTTTTTCGCTACACCCCTTTAAAATTTCGACTTGATTTCATCGCTCTTTTTACGCTAAACTACGAAAAAAAGGCGGATATGTCACCAATAATCGGGACATATCCGCCTTCCGATTGCGCCCTCACTGAGCCAGCCGCATAGTTTTGAGCCGACTGTAAAACGTCGACTTTTTCATACCCGTAAGCTTTAACGCCTCCTCCATCGTTATAGAGCCGTCTTTAAACTGCGCGGCGGTCACGGTGAAGTCGCTCGGCACGATTACCGGACGCCCGAACCGCACTCCCCGCCGCTTTGCCGCCGCTATTCCCTCGCGCTGGCGCACCTTGATGTTTTCGCGCTCCTTCTGCGCCACGTACGAAAGTATCTGCAAAACAAGGTCGGAAATGAGCTTGCCCGTCAGGTTTTCGCGGTTGACGCGCGTATCCAAAAGGGGCATATCCATAACGAATATGTCCGCACCGATGCGCCTGGTTATATCCGACCACTCCTCGATTATCATATCGTAATTGCGCCCGAGGCGGTCGATTGATTTCACCACCAGAAGGTCGCCGTTTTTTAAAAGGTTTTTAAGCCGTCGGTAATTCTCCCTTTCGAAGTCCTTGCCCGATTTTTTGTCCGTAAATATGTGCTGTCTGCCCACTCCGAACTGTAAAAAACTGTCTATCTGTCTGTTCAGATTCTGGTCTGCCGCGCTCACACGACCGTATGCGTATATCATTAAATTTTTCTCCCGAGTAAAATATTTCCACAATTTTAGCATATAAACCCACGACCGCCAACCCGTACCTTTTAATACAAATCTTGGCTCGTATATTCGTTTGACATAATCCGTGAAAAAATATATAATTTCCCTGATATGACACAAACGGTTACTAAAGTCCGTTCGGGCTTCGATATAAATAAATTCGCCTCGGTAAGCTTGAAGGTGTTCGCCGCGGTCGCCGCGGTGTGCGCTCTGCTTCTGACCTTTACCGTCGGCGATTATTATATTTTCAACCGTATCTCGCAGTACGGCTTTTTCTTCTGCCTCAGTCAGTGGGTAAAGAAGGCGGGCTTGCTTTTAATTTTGGCGGCGGTGTTTTTCAACTGCAAGAGCTGCGCCGACGTCGTCAAGTACGTTCTGCCACTCTTTATCGTTTTGAGTTGCTGTCTTTTCGGCGAGTTTTTCGATATCGTAACCCCCGTACCCGAGGACAGACCCGCGCAGGAGATTTTCAATAAGGTCAATTTGGGCTTTCCCAAGTGGCTGAATATTACGCTGTACTTTATCGAGAACGTCGCTTTGACCGCCTGCTGTGCGCTCTTTTTCGTGCGCGACGGCTTCAAGGTGAGGGCGAAGTCGTACATAGCGCTGCCGTTTGCTCTGCTTTTGACGATGCCGCTCAATATCTTCGAAAACTTCTTCGATATCAATAACGTTCCCGCAAACAGCTTTTTAAGGTTTAAAAATTTCACGCTGTGGCACTTCCTTGCGCTGTGCGTGCTTGTCGGCTCGACCGTCGGACTGTACTATTTCTTAAAAAACAAGCCCCGCGAATTGCAGGACAAGTACCTTGCGGTTATGGCTATATCGCTTTTATTGCAGTACCACAGCAAGGACAGTATGGTTATGGGCGACGGCTACAACGTTTACTACACGGTGTTCGCGTGTCTGCCGCTGTTCATCTGCAATATCGGCGTGTACGTTGCGAGCATTTCGGTAATTTTCAAAAAGCGCGTGCTGTATGCCATTTCGTTCTTCATCCACGCCGTGGGCGCGCTGACCGTGTTCGTCTACTTCGGCAAAGACAGCATGAGTAATTACGGCATATTTGCAAGTCACTCGATTTTGTACTTCTGCTTGACGCACTGTATGCTGTTCGCGCTGTGCGTTCTGCCGTCGGCGCTCGGGCACTACAAGTTTAAAATCAAGGACTGCATTATCCCGCTCGCCTACTACTGCGTGGTAATTATCCTTGCGGCAATTTCAAGCGCGCTGGTCACCGACTTTTTGACGAATATGGGTTTAAGCATTGGCGAGGGCATAAACGAAGCGACGGGCTTGCCGTTCGATATGACCCCTCCCAACTACGCATTCACGCAGGTCAACCCCCTGCCGTTCGCCGTACCCAACCTTATCCCCCTGGGCGGAGCGTTCAGGCACATAAACGTGTTCTACGTGATTTTGGTGTACATAGCTTACGTTTGTCTGTTCTTTGCCTTCTACGGCTTATACAGGGCTTTCCTTGCCGTCCGCAAGGTCGTGTTTACAAAGCTTGCCGAGCGCAAGGCAACCGCACCCGCAGAGCCCGCTCCTGTTGAAGGCGGCGAGCTTGCAGGCGAAGTTGCGGCAACCGACGAGGAAACGGCAGTTTCGGAAGAAGAGCCCGCAGTTGATTAAATGAAACAAAAATAGCCCCGCGGCGAATTTCGCCGCGGGGCTATTTTTATTCTCAGTAATTTTCTTTTACGGTTTTATTCTCGTGTTCCTTATCCGAGTTGCCCCAAAGCACAAGGCTTCTGCCCGTAATGATGGGCGAGATAATCAGCCAGATTGCGGCAACGGCTACAAGCACGTAGATGATAATCGAGCCTACCGAACGGGGTCCGCCGAATATCCAACCTACAAGGTTGAAATCGAAAATTCCGTACAGTCCCCAGTTAACGGCGCCGACAAGCACCAGCACATAACTAATTAAATTTGCAATGACCATTAAAAATACTCCTTTAAAGTTGTACAAACAGTATGCGCAAGCTTTAAAGAAGTATGCAAATGTTGGTTTAACCCACACATATGTGCCGATTAATTGAGTTTAAAGGGGTCTGCGCAGATAAATTCGCCCTGCTTAACGGTATTTTCGTCCACCTTGATTTTGTCCGAAATTTCCACTCCCCCGACAATTAAAACTTCGCTTTCCGCGCACACCAAAGGCAGTTTCGAGCGCATACTCTGCGGCACTTTTTTGTCGGTCAAATAGTCCGAAAGGCTCTTCGTTCCGCCGCCGAATTTAGTGAATTTATCCCCCTCTTTCTTATGCCTGATAACCGCCGCGTCGGGAATTTTGTCCGCGTCGTAACGCAGAATTTTTACTGCGCTTTTGTCCTGCGCCGCCTTTTCGAACGTCCGGTTTTCACAAAACGGCACGCCTTCCTCGGGCAAATCACGGTCGTTATCCACTATCGCAACGCCGCCCTCTTCCTTGTACGCGGTCAAACCCAAGAACTCGAATTTTTTACCGTTCTCCTGCGACTGCAACTCGAAAAGGCGGTTGAAATGCTCGGTCGTATAGTCCTTGCGAAGATAAGCCGAGGCAACGGTTTTCAAAGCCGCACGGCGAAAAATAACACGCTCGGAGCATGGTTTAATCAAGTAACCGTAACCGTGTCGGTCGACAAAAATGCGCTCAACCTGTCTATCGAAGTATTCCTCGTCCTCGGCGGCAAGACGCGAAAAGCGGAAGATATTTCCCGCCGCTCCGTGCACCGCCTCATCCAAAGCGGGCAACACGTTGTGCCTTATTTTATTGCGCGTGTAGTCGTCCGTTAGGTTGCTCTCGTCCGTCACGAACGGAATTTTGTTATCTTCGATATACCCGTCTATTTCCTCTCTCGAGCAGTCTATAAGGGGGCGAATGAGTCCGAGAGCGGGCATATCCGTAATTCCCGTCATACCCGAAAGAGCCGCGCCTCTCGCGAGGTTAAAAAGCACTGTTTCGGCGTTGTCGTTTAAGTGGTGAGCAGTCGCAATCAAATCGGCTTTGCCCCCGCTCAATACTCTGTTGTAGCAGGACTGCCGCCATACGCGCGCCTCGTTTTCGCTCTTGAATTGCCCCTTTTCAGCCTTAAAAGAGTACAAATCTATGCAATTACCCCCGCAATATGCCGCAACGAACGCGCTGTCGCGCTCGCTCGCCTCCCCCCTTATGCCGTGGTCGCAGTTGAGCGCGCAAAGGGTGACGCCGAACTCTTCGCCGTGCGTTTTAAGATAATGCAGCAGCGCCATGCTGTCCTTGCCGCCCGATACGGCAACGCATATTTTTTTGCCCGCGTAGGGCGCAAGATTAACTTTCATATCGCTATGATTATACATCTTCCCGCCGCCGCGCGCAAGTTATTTAATGTAGGTTAATTAAGTCCCTCGAAAATGAGCTTATCGGCAACCAGAGCGATAAATTCGGAGTTCGTGGGGCGTTCCGTGCCTATGTATACGCGCACGCCGAAAATGGAATTAATCGCCTCTATCCTGCCTCTGTTCCAGGCGACCTCGATTGCGTGCCTTATCGCCCTTTCGACCTTGCTCGCAGTCGTGCCGTATTTTTCGCCTATTTCGGGGTACAGCCGCTTTGTCACGTTGTTAATGATAGTCGGGTCGGCAATGGTCATCTTGATGCCCTCGCGCAAATACTGATAACCCATAATGTGCGGCGGTATGCCAATCGAGATAAATATGTTGCTAATCTTTTCGTCGAGCGAGGTCACTCTGCGCTTGTCGCGCGTTTGTGAGGCAACCATATACTCGGTGGACTGCTCCTCCAAAACGTCCTTTACGCGGTCGCAGACGGTCGACGCGGCAACGGGCTTGACGAAATAGTACTTTGCGCCGCGGGCAATCGCCTTGCTGACGAGCTTGTCGTCGGTAAAGCCCGAAACAACGAAGATACTGCACGCGGGCAGATTTTCCTTAATGTGCTTCATTACGCCGAACCCGTCCTCGCCCGACAGCACGGTGTCGAGAACGACCACGTCGGGCTTGTACTGATTGATAAGCCCCACGCCCACACTGCCGCTGCCGCTGACGCCGCACACGTTAAAGTCCGCCTGCTCCTCGAAGCATTTATTAAGCTCGCTCAAAAATTCCTCGTTGCTCTCCAAAATGACTATTTTATGCATACTGTAACAATTTTCTCCTTTAAACTTTTTGTGATTTTATTATAATACACGTTTTTACAAAGGTCAAGAGATTATCGTACAATATTTATTGAATATTAAATATTATTTTGTTAAATATTGCCGATTTGTGGCGAAACCGTTTAAATTTTGCTGTTACGTAGTAAATTATACCGTCATAAAACCGCCGCATTTTATCCTATCTTGTCGAGAAATAACGTTTATTGCAATAAAAAAAGGCGGTGACGACGTTTAATGTCGCCACCGCCTTTTAAGACTCAATTTGATATTAATCTTTCTTGGTTACGGATTTTGCATTGGTTCCTCAAAAAATACTAATAATTATAAACCAAAAGCTCCAAATACTATTTACTTGTATTTAGAGTAAGTTGCTTAAACAAATCTTTCCCTAACATTTTTAGAGAAGTTTTAGCTACTTCTATCATAATAGCTACCATATCATCCGTTTCCCAACGTTCGCCGTCGTTTTGGGCATAAATAGATACGGCTTGCAACATAATATTTAATCCGTCACATGAAACAAACCTATTTTCGCAAAGATTAGTATTTATGGGCATACCATAGTTTGCTGCAGTTAATCGGTCTAATCTGTTAAGATATCCTGCATTGTAAGTTAATGTAACCCTTCTTCCGTCTGGTCTGTCAATAGTAATATCGTGAGTTAAAAAATTTGATCCTTCCAGAAACAATATGTATGGGAAATACGGCTCTAATAACATATAATTTGCAATTTCAGAAATGTTTTTATAAGCTCTTTCTATTGCATTGCCCGCAACCATAATATCTTGATTGTTATTCTTTCCCACAAGTTTTCCATTTCTGATATTTTCAATATCTTTCCCTTGATGTTTGGCTTCGGACACCAGAATCACACGCCAATTACCATTATCGTCTTTTACCTCAATTATGCCGCCGTCAGGTTTGATTCTCGAATTTTTCACAAAAAGCGTTTGTCCAAGATATTTATCTATCTTTTGTAAAGCCAAGTTTATTTCTGCCTTAGAAATATCTTTCCTATAGCGAAAAGTCAACTGTGGAAACTCTTTTTCGAGCAATTTTTGTGCAACATGAGAGTTGTCTGAAACATCGCTATCATGTTGATGTGCTTCTTCACCAAATATCCCAATAACGCCTTGAGATAATTTGTGCTGTTCAGTCAATCGTTTTGATTGAGTTTTCTTCATAGTAACAATTTCTCCTAATTTATCGTATCACTTGATTTCTGTAAGCATAGAAAAAAATTCTTCCACATTATTGACGTCAGTATAATTCGGTTTTTGCCCAGATTCTTCCATTAGTTTTATGTGTTTGCTAAAATAATCAATTGACGATTTGTCCTTATCGCACATCAAGCAATGGCGCTTTTCGGCAATGCACACTCTACCGACCGTACCACTACCCGCAAAATAATCAAGGACTACAGCTCCCGGATATGAGAGAGCTTTTACAAAACGTTCAATAATTTCAATCGGCTTTTGAGTGGGGTGACCAACACGCTCTTTACTGTTGCCGTTCAATCTACCAATCTGCCATACGTTAGTAGGATTTTTCCCTTTTATCGTATTTTCCGGATTTAATCTTTTATCTTTAAGAGCAAGTTCTAAGTCTTCTTCAGAATATGGTACTCTAACAGAATCTAAGTCAAAATAGTAGTCGTTCGTTTTTGCCAACCAAATTGCTTCTTCATGTCTGTTCGCAAAATACCTATGTGCGGACATACCGTTCTTATAATGCCAAATGATTGTATTTATAAGTTTGAATTTGGTGTTATTTCGTACATACTGGATTATGTCAATTAAATCACCTGACTTTGCATCTCTAAATTGAATACCGCCAAATATTACCATACTACCGCTTTTTGACAAAACCCTAAATGATTCATTTATCCACTTTGATGCCCAATCAATATAATTTTCATAAGAATCCCATTCTGCAAGTTCAAGATTGTATGGCGGGTCGATACATATTAGCTGAATGGATTCGTCAGGTAAAGATTTTAAAAAATCGTAGCAATCCATTATATTAAGCGAAATCAAAACATCATTTGGGGCAACAAAATCTTTCGCACTTTTTTGCTTTATGTTGTTTTCCTTGCGCAACTTGTTTAACGACATTAACGCATGGTTACTGTGTGATTTGTTATGAATTGCCATATATGCACCTCAAATATTATTTTAACACAAACGATGTACTTTTTCAAGCGATAAATAAGTCATATAAAAGTAAAAACCATATTTGACACTGTGGCGGGTGCTTGAATAAATATGACCCGTACGGGGCTACTACGCTTCGCTACGTGCCGTTGCAAACAACGGAGCGAACCCGCATTAATTTCTCATTCCCATACAGGGTACAGCAAAAAAGGAAGCGCTTTTTGCACTTCCTTTTCGCTGGTGACCCGTACGGGACTCGAACCCAATTTTATCATCTAAAAACAAGCATTTTTGCGGCAATTTTCATTAAAAACTGCTTAAAAATAAGCATTTTTTTAGCTATGCCCCAAATGTGCCCCAAATCAAATCTATTAAAAAGCCGCTATTTTTCTCAAAATAAACAAAAAAAACTATTGACAAACCTTATTCTTACGCATATAATAATATAGCCTCTGTCTTAAATAAGAAATTGTTTAAGATGTGGTTCGTTCCTCCTGAGCCAGAATCAAATAGTTAGGAAGGACGGGTTAAAATGAGAAATTATTACAAAATGATTTCTTAATTTTTGGTAGCGCGTGCATCGCGCTACTTTTTTGTCTACATTTGCTAAATCATAATAGGCTAAATACCACTTTTTTATCTCTGTACCCAGTTATGGCACCATCCATTGAAATTTTAATTGCCATTCCATATCTAGAAAGTTCTTTAGCAGCTGCAGCTCTACCACCTTCGTCACTGCCCCCCGGGACATGAACTATAGCCCCAACAGCCAAAAACTCACCAGCATCATTTAAAATAGTAGCGCCATCTAAAGATAACAGTTCTTGACGTAGTTTTCTATCAGTTTCTTCAAACTTCAACAAATTCGTGCCGTCCCCAGAGATAAGTTTTTTTATCATATTAATTTTTTCATTGCTAATCTCTGCTATGCTATCTTCCTTATATAATTCTTTAGCCTCATCCTGCATTTCTCTTTTTATTAATGCGATACATCCACCAGAATGGGAAAAAGAAACATCAAGTAGAGAAGCATATATTTTATTTGATAAGATCGGAGCCGAAGCATTTTCGTCAATTAAAAATTGCTCTATTTTCTTTACTATGCTTTTAGAATTAAAAAATTTCCAATCACCATTTATTCGTGCTATTTGTAATCTTTTATTCTTAAAAATTAACAAATCACCATTAGATTGCAACATTATTCCAATTACATCCTTATTGGATTCGTTACAAATTGCTTGGAATCTATGCGGTGCAAATGATCCGTCGCACAATTCTTCCTTATTATAAATTGAATAAAATTTCTTCACATTCCCATTATAATCCAACTCAATAACAGAAGTAATCCCATCGGTAAATACAGCAGCATGTTTGTTAGTTAAAAAATCAATAAAGTTTATTTGTTCTTTATCTTTAGGCTCATCATTTTTTGTATGAATCAAAAAGCTAAAAGGTACTTTCTTGCCCTCATAAGTTTTTAAAGCCCAATCTTCTAGTTGAAGTATCAAGCTATAAATAGATTCTCCCCCAAGCCAACTACAAATACCTATTTCTCGTGCAACTTTATATCTGCTTTCCGCATAAATATCCCTTTTACTACTAAAAGGGAATCTATTAGGAAAATTTTGTTTATTGTAATCATATTGTACTACGGACATTATTTCTTTCATAATATGATTAGCAACCTTTAATCTATCTACCATCTCCTCCTCATCAAAGATTTGTGATAACTTGATGTTAAGTGAAAAAGTAGGATCATTTAAAGAAGGATATATAACCAACTCTTTAGAAGACAATAACATGTTTATATATTGAGTTATGTTACCATTCGAATCACTCCAATAATTTGTTAATATTTTTTCCTCTTTTAATGCTAAAATAGGATAAATATATTTAATTACTATCGATTCAAAATCATTAATAGCTTTTGAATTGGAAATTTTCATTTTCTTAGAAGCTTTCAAATTAACACCTCTTTTGTGCTATAACTACTTCATTAATATTTTAATATATATTAATTTAAAAGGTCAAGACAAAAAATAATAAAATAATAAAAAATTATATTAATTCTAAGTTTTTTTAATTAATTATATAAAGATATGTCAAAACTACCATTTATGGATATTTTGCGCTTATTTGAGATGATTTTTGGTATTTTTACGCTTATTTGTGTTATTTTTTTGTTAAAAAATAATATTTTAATAATTATAAATTCATATTCTAATCAATAATCTATATATTCATTATACAAACAAATTAATAAATTCAAACCAATTTCTTTTATTATAAAATTACAAATATAGATTTTCTCATTTTACAATTTACATTCGGTACAAGAAATAAAAGCCGAAGCCTTTCGTGGCGCTACGAATTTGAATACATAAGTTTAGATTCAGAAAATGACTTTGACGGGACATGAACTGCTGGTAATGCATATTGTAATTCAACACCAACTTTTATTTGACAACCCAAAACTAATTAAATTGTCATTTCACAAAAAATTTTCACAAAACTCCCCTCGGCAGTTTGCCGAGGGGACAATTTTATCTCAATAAACTTTCTTTGTGCTATGACTCCAATTTGAACTCGGAATCATCAAGTAATACACATACTGTTTCGTGCCGCTTGAATTTATCTGACTCGTACGAAACTACCGCTGTGCTCCGTGCCACCGAATGCTGCTGGGCGAGCCATACGGTTTTGAACGCGAGCGCATGACATGAAGAAAGACACAGCATTACCAGCATCTTTTTTCGTAGTAACATTGTAGTTCCCAAACAGAACACAAATTTAATGCTTGAGTATTTATAATTTAATTATATGATTTATTTTTTGTTCTGCCATTATTCTCATAGTTTTAGGTAAAAAATTCAAATGACTAATTTCTATTGCACTAAAGGTTTTTCCTTCATACGCATCTAAAATTGCTTCTCTAAAATGTATATCATATTCAAAATTTCTTTTACCTTTTGACTCAATTCTTTTTAAATCTTCTACTGCATCTCTCATTCGTTGGATATTCTTTTCAATTTCATATAATTCAAACTTAAGTTTATGTAGAACTGTAGAAAAAGGATAAACATTTAGTGATTGGATAATTATTTCTTCACATTTTACATAATCTTTTTTATGTTTTAAGTAATATGCGGCTTTAATTTCATAGAATATCACAGTTTCTTTTTGGTCATTAATTGACTTAACTACTTGATAAAGTTCTTCAATTTTACTATTTTCTGATTCAGTTCTATCTTCTTTATGAATTAAGCAATCGAAATATCCTTCAATATGGTATAAGTTATCTTTTGCCATGTAATAGTTATTTTTAGCTATTTCAAAAGCGGTATCATATTCTCCAATTAAACGATAATCTTTAACAATTTCTCTCAATGCCATATTATCTTTTGGTCTAATCTTTAATGCTTGTTGATATTCAGCAATTGATAAATCTATGTTACCAATCATTCTATAAGCGAAACCCTTTAAAGCATGAAACCTATTAAAGTCCTTTACTTTAGCAAAATAATCAATCATTGGACTAGATCTTTTATCTTGCTTGCGACTGAGTGCTAGACAATAGTAAAACATAATATGATTTTTAGCAGTTTCATCAAAATATTGGAACTCCCCATTTTCTCTTATAGTGTCAACAATTTTTATGGCTGAATCATATTGTCTATTATCATATAATTCAATAACCGATGTTAGATATAAAGTTGAATATAATAATTTTTGGGGAACAGCAATACCTTCTTTAAGATTTTCTTTGATGAAGTAACTAATTTCACTATGATTACATAAATCTAAATAACTATCTTCTTCAATATGAGTATTGAATTCTATCAACTTACTTTTTACTAAATCATTTATCTCTTGAGGTATATTAAATTTGTTTCTTAATACATATTGCGAAATAACGGAATTCAATTTAACATATTCATTTGATGAACCATTCTTTACACAAATAGAAAATAAAACAAGTTTTAAATATATTTCTTTATATTCACTATCAATTCTAAATATTTCTTCCAAGTATGAGAGCGGTGTAGTGCCAAATTCAGATAAAAATGATAATAACCCATACATTTTTTCTTTTGCTTTACTATTTTCATTATATGCTAATTGTTCAGAAACCAAGTTAAGTATATTTACACAATTGGAAAATGAAACTTGTGTAATTTTATAAGAATTTTCTTTTAAATATTGCAAACCTCTTCCTTTTAATTCCTCTACGCAAAAGATTATTTCGAGAGGATATCCAGATAAACAATCTTTAAACCAAAAAATTTCGTCCCTTTCCAACGTTATATTATTGCATCTTAAACATGATGAGAGCATGCCAATTCTTTCTGATATATCTAATTCAGACAATATCAGAAAAAACATATAATCATATTTTTTTGCTCTATGATAATCTAATGAAATATTTGTAGTAACAGAAACTGTTAATCCACAATCCGCAGATTTAATAGCTTTATCAAACCAGTAAACAATACTTCTATCTTGTAAAATTAAACTTCCCGCATCTTCAATGATGATATGCTCTTTAAATTTATGAGCTTCATTTAATAATTCTATTAAAATAGGGATTTTCTCATCAACGATTTTACATTTAAATAATAATTCCTTAATTCCATCCCCAAATCCCAAATCATTAATTTTCAATATTAAATCATCAATAGTATCTTCTCTTCCAAGTGATATGATGTTTGGTTCATAGTACTCTTTAAATAGTTTAGCCTCGCGTAATGTTTTTTTAATGAAAGCCTTTTTGCCAATACCTGACATACCAGATACGACTAAACATTTTAAGGGGCTTTGTAATGGGTCATAAATCCTGTCACATGCTTTTTTTATCTCAGTATTTCGTCCATAATAAAAATTAAATTTTTCCGCGTAATTCATATCGCAATTAATATATTGTTTAATTAATTGTTCGCGTATTTTTCTATATGCAATTTTGTAATTAGAAACATAACGTAAATTATAACTATCAAATCCCTTTTTTAAGAATTCAGGTATGCGTTCATCATCATATTGAATGGACTTGTCTATGATTATGGGAAATATTTGCAGTAATTTTGAATTATTAGTGCCGATACGATTAACAGCTAGCGTCAATTCATTTTTTACCCATTGCGATTCAAGCGCATTATTAGAAATAAAAATTACAAACAAATCAGAATTTTCTAATCCTAAAATAATTTCCTCAAAATTTTTTAAACCTAAATCAAAACTGACCTCATCAAAAATTACCTTATCAGGACCAAGTAGGTTTACAATAGGACGAACAAATTCTTTATCTAAACTGCTATGCGAGAGAAAAACTTTCATATTTAATCCTCCATTTTAAAGATATTTTATCACAATAATTGTGTTTTTTCAAGGAGGTTGAGCTAGAATAATTTTTTATATTTGTTTGCTTATATATCTAAAAACATATTTTAATAATATTTGACTAAAAAACATATTTTAATAATATTTGACTAAAAATTGTTTTCTAAATAAAATTTATCTAATATCTATAAGAGGTAAATTTTATGAATAAGAGAATTGCTAAGAACGAAAAACAGAAGGTTGTGGAGCGATATCTATGCGGGGAAACAGTAATTAGTATTTGCAAAGATATCGCCTATCCGAGAAGTACAGTTTACGATTGGATTAGGCAATACAAGTCTGGTTTGCAAAATCATCAAATAAACTTGAAAGATTATAAAATTCTCAAAGCGATGTATGAACGGCAAAAACTTGTCGTTTATATTTTACAAAATGCGTCTTGCAAAGCAAGCGACCCATTACACCAAAGACTTAAAGTAATAAAAGATTTATCTGCAAAATATAAGGTAAACACTCTTTGTGAGGCCTTCAATGTACCAAAAGGAACTTATTATAACTACCTGTTTAGAAATAAGGGCAATAATTCTCAGGCAGCAAAACGTAGAGATGAAATTACACCAGTTATTGAAGAAATATATGTTAACAGCAACCAAACTTTTGGTGCAGGCAAAGTTACGGCAATTTTACGTGACAGAGGCTATAAGATTTCTGAAAGACTCGTTAGCGACATTATGCACTCTAGTGGTTGGTTCAGTATAAAAACGAATGCAAAAACATTATATGAATATAGCGAAAGACGCAAAGAAAATATTCTTAAACAAAATTTCAAAGCAGAAAAACCTAATCAAGTTTGGGTTAGTGACATCACCTATTTCAGTTATAATGCACGGAAATTTTATATTTGTATTATTCTTGACTTGTATTCAAGAAAAGTTGTTGCATTTAAAATATCAAAACGAAACAGCACACAGTTGACAAAGGCAACATTTAAATATGCATATTTCAACCGTAAACCACCGGAGGGTTTGATATTTCATTCTGATAATGGAAGTAATTACATATCTAAAACTTTTTATGTTTATTTAAAACAATTCGGAGTAAGGCAATCGTTTTCTAGAAGCGGAAGACCACATGATAATGCAGTCAGCGAAGCGTTTTTTAAATGCATGAAGGCAGAAGAATTATACCGTTATAATTACAAATCTGAAAAAGAATTTCGCAAGTCTGTTTCTAAATATATCGATCATTATAATACTAAACGCCCACATACGTATTTAAGGTATTTGACCCCAGAAAAATATGAAGAACTATACCAAAAAAATTTAGATTAATATAGTTCAGATTTTATATGTTTTTCTGTTTGATTTCCAAATTTGAACTGTTTTGTAATTTTAAGTCTAAAAATAAAAAAACTCGTTTTTAATTTAAAACGGGCTAAATTGCGTCAAAAACATTTAATATTATGCACCTTGCAAATAGAAAAAGAGTTACAATCCGAACATCAACAGTTCGTATTACAACTCTCGTTCACCACCGTATAAATGAAATTTACATAGTCCTTTGTGGGACTATTCCAGGCATTACCGTTTGCAGCTGTATAATGGAAATCATCACGACTACCTATATGCACCAAGTCAAAATGGCATCCCCAAAAAGCTTGCAACCTAATCTCTTCTATCGCAGGATAAATTGTTACGGAGTTTAAGCGATAGCAATTATCAAAAGCTTGTTTATCAATTATTTTTATCGTGTTGGGTATTACCACACTTGTTAGCTTTGTACAATTACAAAAACCTTTTTCCAATACGATGCTGACCTCGGCATCATTATGAGTTGAGGGAATTACTAATGCCCCCTCGATGTTCGTATTCGAAGTCTTAACACCGTATGTGCCGTCAGACTGTTCTACAAAAACCAAATTATCGGCAGGATTATTGTTCACAGTAGGTGTACCTGACGACGAATCGTCATTATTGCATCCGACGAACGCGAACACGGATAAGGCGGAAACCACAAGAAAAAGCAACAATACCGCTACGCTCTTTATTTTTTTCATATCAACCTCTATAATATATAACTACGTTAAGATTAGCATTTTTGGAAAATAAAGTCAATAATGTCAGTACAATTTGTCAGTACAAATTATTTCGATTATCTTTCTTTGTGTTATGCCTCCAATTTGAACTCGGGGTCATCGAATAGTGCACGCACGGTGTCGTGAGCCTCGACGTGGAATCGAGTGCGCTGTCGTGGCGAGCAGATTGCAAAGCAATCGCCACGCTCGGCATTGGAAATAAATTCACGTTCGGCCGAATTCAGGCCGCCTGCATTCTTATAAAGTCCCTCGAGAATTTCAAGGTCCGCCGGAGCGAGCCCGAATACAAAAGAATACTGTGAATTATTTACAATAGCCGTAGTTTTTTGTATTACCTTTTCATTTCCGAAAATATCACTCAAATTCTGTGTTGCAAAAAACATACTGCCTTCATACTTACGTATACGCTTGTACCATAGATATACAAATTGTAACGCTACAGGATAATCAGGGTCAATGAAGTTATAGCCCTCGTCCAAAAGTACGAAAGGATGAATAATTTCGCCATTGCCGTTTCGGTTGAGCTCACGGATATTTATTATCTGCATATCGAGGTAACGCATTACAACAAGTATCTGAGCATTAGCAACAGTTTTATTTTTAGCACCGAAAAGTGACTGAAAATTAAATACGACAAACGGTGATTCCACTTCCAACGTTGATGCACCATTCCAGAGCGACGAATACATACCGCCGGCAGCAAACTTCTGGATGTATGTATTCACTCGTTCCAGGTTAATCTTTCTTGACTGCGTAATGTCTGTGCGGCGCATTTCCTCCTCCACCGTTGCTTTAAGCGTATCGAACGTAGGGAAGTCCTGCGGTGACAATGCAGTGCAGTCAGTATCTTGATTTATTCCTGCACGCTCGTAGGTTTGTTTAACGATATTGTTCAGCTCTTCGAACGAGTCTTGCGCAATTCCTTTTAAAGTAATTTTAAAGAAATCCTCAAGGAATTGCAGATGCGAGTTAAACACGACGTCGGAGGCTGCCACCTCCCCCTCATCTGTAAGAACCGGGTAAATATGTAACGGATTTATTCGCCCCTGTGTTGCATTTCCGATATCGATAAACTGTCCGCCAACATTCTTAGCAAGGGTATTGTACTCATTCTCTGGGTCCAAAACAAATATGCGCGACTTCTCGGAATGTATCATAGTTAATAGCAATTTTGAAAAAAATGATTTACCACTTCCCGGTTTGCCGAATATAACACCGTTGCTGTTTACAAAATCCTTACCACGCTTCCAGACATCAAGTATAATCGGGTAGAAGTCCGTTCCGAGATAATACCCGTTGGCATCTATGATAGTGGAAAACACAAAAGGAAATACCGCCGCAAGCGAATCTGAATTTATGCCACGCTCGAACGATTTAAGCTTCGGGCGCTTAGCAACAGCCGATTTTGCAAAACCGTCCATTTGCCGCATAAGTAGGTAGCTCATTCTGAACCCACTCGTGGTGAGTTCCCGGCGAATTCCTTTGCGGAAAGTAACGTTATCTTTTTCTGTGTTATTTATCCCGGTAACGGTAAGCGTACAGTCGAAAAGCATCTCGTTTTCGTTCTGGACGCGAGACTGTAACTCATTCATTGTCTGAATATGCGTATCCTGGTCGCGCATTTCGGACAGCTTTCCTACGTTGCGCGTAGCGCTTTCCACCACTGCCCGGTCGATACGTTTAATTGCTTTACCTTTTTCTACGGGCTTGATTGTTAGGACCACTTTCGTATTGTCTATGTTAAACAAGTTCGCGCCCCAGGCATTGCCGACGTAAAGCGGATATTCTTTAACCGCGAGAGTAAATGCATACACGTCATCTACGGTGTAGCCAGAAAGTCCAAACTTAACTTTATCGGGCTTAATATATTCTGTCAGATCTTCGAACTCCACGTCGTCGACATCACGTTCTTCAAAATTGCGGTTATAACAGTACTTAAAGAATACAGCAGTCTCACGCATGTCCAAAAGCTTGGCATCAAGCCCTGCCGCACTCAATCCGTCAATGCACGCATCAGCCTGTTGATACAACGCTTCCGCATTGGCTTCATAAAGCGCCAGATAATAACACGGACGATACAACTGATTGACGTTGTTTACAGTATCAATCTGTTCGAGCCTACTTTCCAAGATGGCCGCCTTAACAAAATCTTCGTTCTCCCGTGCTTCCGATAACTGCTGAAACAGATTTGCGGAAACTTCGTCATACTTTATAGGTCTGTCGAGTTTTATGAGCTGAATAACAGACGCCTGACTTAGGCTGTTTAAAACACGAGCAAAAATCGAAATGCGCCTGTCCTGCTCATCTTCGTCAAGAAGTCCGAAATCTACGCTGCCTACTTCTATTACGGCGCCTAAATAAGGCTCATCTCGCAGATAACCGTAATACTCGATTAGTCCGTCATCGCGGAGAGCTTTGAACGGCAACAGTTCGTCTGTGCTCCCGCGCTTTGAGCCCTTTATATAAGTTCTGCGTGATGCGTAGAAGCGTAGCATATATGCAAGCTGGTTATAGGTTCGGTCCTCTCCTTCTCCAATAAATAAGATAACACAGAAAAAAAGATAGCCGGCGAGCACGTACCATTTATAAGCAAAATCAGCAGAAAATATAAGAATCGCGATACCGAGCATGGCGCCGATTATTATCAAATCCAGCCAGGTAAAAAACTTAAAAAAAGCTGATTTGAGCCTGCTGTTCTTAGGTATAATCCTTTCCATTTTTTACCCTCCTAATTATTTGCTGGCGCTTTTAAATGCCGCACTCGATTTGTTGCCGGCATCCTTAATTTTGGCAAGGCTTGTCGGATTAGAAATACGCAACTTTGACAAAGATTTTGCGCCGCTCTTATCACCATCATTTGACTTCCTGCCCATTCTTCCGAGAAATCTAACAAAACGTGCGCCACGGCTTTTCTCATAATTTTCTCCGCCGACTTTACTACCTATAGCATTAACTCCGCGGAATCCCATCGGTAGTAAGCCTGTTTGTTTACGCCCATAGCGGTTAGTGCCGCCAAATAACAATCGGCTTCCGCCCACAGCAATTCGAGCTGCACCCAAAGCGCCGACCGCGGCTAATCGCACGCCGCTGGTAATCATTGCGAAGGACTGCATCGCTTCTCTTCCTTCATCTGCTGACGTTCCGAGAATGCGAGCTATGAGTGCCTGGCTACCGTTGATACACATTGCACCGCCTATAAGCATAACCATTTTAAAAATTATAAACGCGGTTGAGTCTAAGCTCGTTCCTATGAACAGCGAGTCAAATTCAGCACTGATAATAAAACCACTCATCATGTAAAATACATTTACAGCTATTACAGCCCCGAAAGCCACCAACACTTTACTCATTAAGGTTTCGCGCCAAGCTCGAAAACGTGCGCCGTCGTCTAAGGGAATTGTTCCGCAAACCAGCGGCATACAGATGATTAGTACAACGATATCGTATAAACGTTTGACGAGCCCAATGGCCAGCATAAACATTGATATCAGAATTATTACAGCCACAAGATACGCAGTAAGCAGATTAAACGCCTGTAGTCGGACCATTGGCTCACGGCTGTACCCCTTATCCTCTTCTTCCAAACCAAAGACTTTATAGTGAACACCAAACACTTTGTCCGGACTGTACGACCATTCTATGTCATTAAGAGAATAACCATCGCACCACCCCGACTCTATTATCATGTTCCCGGCATCATCAGTTTTATAGGGATGATACCTCTCCTTTTGCATAACATATATTGGCTGTTTATTTCCTTTCTCGTCTAACAAATAATTACCGAAATCATCTGTTTTCCACGCCCAACCGTCATCACTTGTCGGGTCAGTTGCTTGAACCCTATTTCCGCTCTCATCGTAATAAAAATCTACTTCTCTCTCCATCCACGTTTCTTCGTCAATCACGTACGATTGCTGAACAGAAAGATTAAATAAATTTTTAGCAAGCGATACGTTCTCTCCAGGAGCGATAACGTCGTTTACCATATTTAGCAGCATCGTTGCAAATGAGATAAACATGAACACGAAAAATATGCAGGCAATTGACGATATAACGGCAATTCCACCTTGTTTGAGTGTTATTGCATGCGACGAGGTCGCTTCGCCTTCTGATTTGATTTTTATTATGTTTTTTACAGTTTTTACACACATACAAGCAACTGTAATTACAAAGGAGACGCCAACCAACCCCAGCAAAACGTCCATACCTATACTTTTTTGTGCGAACAACTCAATAAGCGACTGATTTTTGTCTCCAAACGTCTGTATCCCGGTAAGTATATTAAATATCTCTTCTATTGTATCGATAAAATCGTATATCCAAAACAATAGCTGTGCGAACATTTTTTCTATTGTTATTTTCATAGTAGCTTTAATCCGCCTTTACTAAAAGTTTAATCCTGGACTGTGTCAAACCACGATTGGAAGCAAGATATTATAACCGGCAACAAGCCCGCAATTAAAAACATAACAACTATGCCAATAATAATTCCCGTTATAAATTTTTTTGCTTGCGTAAGTTTCTGCTCGTCTCCAGAGTGCGCGGCCAATATGTATTTAACTGCCGCCGCAACAGCAAGTATTCCCGAAGCAGCTCCCACAACGGCGAGAGCCGGTACCCACCACTGTTGAAGGAAGCTCTGCAAAATCTGCCCTACCTTATCAAAATTGCCTGCAAGAAATTGTGTAATCATTTTTTTATTCTCCTTTTAATAAATTTCTTTTTGTGCTTTTTAATATTTTCTACGTCTGAATCTGACTATTATGAGAGCAACTATGATAGCCACAACAATAGTTACAACGACGGCAATAAGTAAAATCGTCGAATTACTCATATAGTCTATCTCAAACACGTATTCCGTTGTATTTCCGACGTCATCCGTACACAAAAGACGATAGCTTCCTTTTTGTGTTATCTCGGCTGACGAGAAGAAATTGAAAGATACTTTTTGTCCATCACGAAAAAGTTCATATGTCACGTCGTTCTTATTCGGGTTAGAAATCGTAACGGTCTTTCCGCTATTTTTCAGCTCGACGGTCGGCGCGACGTTGTCAACTTCGATATTTAGAGACCAGCGCTCAGAGCCTTGACGGAAAACAAGCAAATATTTGCCGTTTTCTGTTAGGTGTAGAACATCGTCTTCTATTTCCGCACTACAGAATTCGCCGTCGCGTTCGATTTCTACGCGGTAATCCCCAACTGCTAACGAGTATTCTTTTGACCTTTTACTTACGATGGTCCAATTGAACGTTTTGACGTTGCGATAATTATCGGTTACGGTCATCGAGTATTCACCGTTCCCGCTTATAACTCCGTGAGCATAAACGCTTTCTTTTCCATCCTTACAGAGCAATGCCGTTACTTCTTCGCCGAAATTAAAGCTTATCGTGCCGGTGATAAGCTGTCCATCAGCAAGTTCGATACTCGAAGTGACATCAACGGATTTATCGATAGCGAATGTTTCGGTGGCGGCATTGCCCACCATATCAAGTGCAGTTACAACATAGCTGCCTTCGTTCACCAAAACGGCACCGTTTATAACTGCAACCTTGTCGCCGCCGTTTCTACGATAATAAGCTTCAGCGTAGTCGGTGAATGTTACTGTAACGGCGCCGTCGACCGCGATGCCGTTACTCACACCGACAAGCTGTATGGTGGGCGGCGTCTTATCGATAATAAGAAGAAACGTTTTTTCGTTTCCGCTCGTATCTCGCATATAAACTTCATAATTGCCCGGCGCAGTAACGCGCTTATCTGCATCGTATTGGATGCTATCTTCCGAAAGGATATAGAAATCTGTCATTTCCTCGTTTAGAGAAATGGACAGCCAGCTATTCGACATGAAATTACCTTCCAAATCGGACACATAAGCTCCATTCACCCTAAAAGCGAGCGCTTTATCTATCACGATTATAACTTCGGTCGAATTACCTACAATGTCAGTCAATGTGAACGTATAATTCCCGGCATTGGTTAACAGTGAACCGTCGTAGGCGATAAAAACGCCGCCCGACGAATAGGTGATATTTGCGCTCTCTTCCTCGCAAGTAACGCTGAACGACTCGTTGATGCGGGCTCCGTTACTCAAGGCTCTGCCGCTCTCCGTAGTGATTATGGGAGCAGGCGGAAGCTTGTCCACGATAAGTGTAAGCGCCATAGAATTGCCATAAATGTCCTTTGCCATTATTTTGTACGTTCCGTCAGTATCAAGCTTTTGCCCGTTGGTTACGTTCAATCCGTTCGATGCATCCACTTCGAAGAGCGACCACGGCTCTAAGAGTGTAAAGACAAAGTTTCCTTTTGTGATTAGGCTGCCATCGTCCAACTGCATATAAGAAGAGCCATTCAAAGAGTAATCCACGATGTTATCTAACGTAACCGTGAACGTAAGCTCGTTGCGGACCGTATCGAGCACGGTGAACGTATACGTCCCCGCCGCCTTTATTATTGTACCCTTTGAATATACTTCGTCCATGAACGCATTACCCTTGCGGTAATACGCAGTATAGCCCGCCTCGCTCCACGCTATATAAAAATTACGTGTTGTAACTGCGTCAAACTCCACTTGCTCGTCACGTTCCGTAAAGACGTCGACCTTTGGCGGGATTCCGTCTATTTCGAACGTGTACTCCGTAAACAAGTTCCTATCGGCGGTTACATACAGTAAAACATTGTACACCGCCGAGGTTTCTTCGCCCGAAGTGATGCTTACAGTATTTTGTGTAGCGCCTTCCGAAAGCGCATACAAATCGGTTTCAACCCACTCACCGTTCTTTAGTACGGAAAGCTCTGCCGTGCAAGTGGCATCAAAAGTAATTCTGACGTCGTTTTTAGTTATGCCGCCATCGGTTACTCCTCTAAGCATCGCCGTAGGAAGGCCTTTCAAATAAAATATTGGTTTTGTAATGACAATTCGTCCGTACAAATCGCGGAATTCAAACACATACTTGCCGCCGACAGTCATTTTGTATACAAGGTTGTCCGCACAAACTTGTGTACCGACAGAATCTTCATTCAAACATTCCTGTGAACCATCAAAAAAAACTTTGTAAAGGCGTACGTCTGCAATCTCGTTCTTACTGTCGTTAACTTGAATGGTAAACGTACAAGACGTATCATTCGTTAACGACGTATAAGTGAGCGTTGGCGCTTCACCGGCGATGTATATAACGAACTCTAATAGGTTTAAAGAACGATCATACACAGTTACTGTATACGTTCCATAATAACCGTTTTCATAAGTAAGCACCGGCAATTCGTCGCCCCAAATGTATTGAACTGCACTTAGACCGCGGCCGTCGATGATGAGCATAACGTAATCGTCAATATTGTCCGAAAGCGATTTTATATCAAACGTCAGATATCTCATTGTTTCTGTGTTTTCCGTAATAAACGTTTCGTTAAAATTTATCAGCTCATCGTTCCCGTTACCAAATGTAACCTGCGCATGCAGCTGAGGATATTCGAAGTCCACAAAGACCAAATACTTTTCGATATTCCCGCAATTATCGCTTTCCTCAACAAGGTACCATCCTTGTTCGCGGGCGACCGTATTAAGCTTTTCGCCGTATTCGAGCGTTTGCGGTTTACCTTCTCGTAGGGAAATCCCATCGGAAATAAATTGTACTTTTAGTTGCACTTTATTTCCTTCGACACCGCTTTTAGGCAATATAAAGCAAGAGTTTGACGACATAAGCATAAAGCGAAATTCTGAGTATCCCCTCAGGAGCGACGGTAATTCGGTAAGCTGCCGCGTCAGCGCATCTGCACGCGTATTGCCGCAATCGTCCGTGGGGTTATTTAAAGAAGAACCGCCTTGCCCCATAATCTTACGTTCACTTATATGAGTGCGGGCATATTTATCAATGACAGTATCGAGTTCTGTTTTATCAGTATATACCTGACGGTAAATCTCGCTGTTGGGAGTGAAATAATTCCATCCATTTTCAGAAGGGTAAACGCGGCAATCCCACTCCTTTTGTATTGCAAAGCTCAGCGCTGAATTAAAGTCAGCAAATTCATATGTACCGTAATAATCTGCGTAGTTTTGTGTGAGCGTTACGTTGTAATATGCCGGAATAAAATACGTATTGTATACAGTATCCGAATTACCGAAAGTTTCGCGGTAATAATAATTTACTTTGAACCATTGTGTAAAGTTACCTGCACTGTCAATCACGCGAGCTTCCCACGTTCCGTTAAACTGCTCCGCATAGTTCTCAGCGACATTTAATGTGTCGCCGTCTGAGAGCTGTATGTTTCCACTATTAAACCTATATTCCCAGTGGTCCGGACTACCGTATGTATCCTCAGCTGTCAGCACAATCTTTTTGTTTGTGAATTCTTCATACCCTTTGACTTTCGGAGGCGATTTATCGATTGTGAATGTATACTTGGTTGTATTCTGAGCTCTGTCTGTGAGTACAATACTATAATGGCCTTCTTTATATATCGTTGTACCTTTGGCGTAATCCGAATCATCGTTCAAGGTTACCGTAATATTATCTTCAGTCCACCTGAATATAACATCGGTATTGGTTATCCCACCGTCGCCGACGCCCGTCAAAGTGCCTTGCGGCGGCGTTTTATCTATAGTAAAACTATATTTCGAAATATTTTTTGCGGGGTCTTTTAATTCGATGGTATGGTTGCCCTCAGATGTTATAAGAGAATTTTTGGTATACGATTTACCGTCCAACGTGGCAGTCGCAGTCGCGTCTGTCCAGGTAAATCTGACATTGGTATTAGTAAAACCGTGATTGCTTACTCCGCTCAAAGTACCGAGAGGAGCATGTTTGTCAACTAGAAATGTAATCGAACTATATTGCCCAACAGCAGTACCTCCAACCAATGAACCTGATGCTTGAACTTTATATTCACCCTCTTCGTCAAAATGCTCATCGTTAGTGAATAAAACCAATTCACGTTTACTTCTTAACGTGTTTAAATTTGTTGAGGCATTAGGATCCTCTGAGGTATTGCCAGAACCAAATCTTCTTTTTACTTGTTTTCCGCTGGGATATGTAAGCGTTATTGTTACATGGGTTACATTAACAAAGTCGTCAGTCCACCAATAAACTTTTAGTATTACCTTCGCATTTAATTCGTTGTACGAATTTACATACGGATAATAATGTAAATTGGCGTAGAATTTATAAGTGCTACCTCCGTATGCAAGAAAGTCACCATATACCTCTTCATCGCTATCCGTTGTCGCGGTATCTGCGCTTGCAGATACCGTGTCACCTCGCATAAACGAGATAGCACAGAAAAAAGCGGCTATTGCCGACAAGCAAATAAGTATTATCAATAATATTTTTTTTCTAAATATAGTCATATACAGCTCCTTAATCTGCAATTTGTCATTACAAAATGTCAGTACAAAGTGTACGTACGTTTAGACGTTATAGTTCCCATCTGTAACTTCGTCCTGCACCTCGGAATCAAGTTCGGAAACGTTATACTTAAAGAATGAAATCATTTCTTCAAGCCGCATTGCAAGAATCATCTTGCCGTCGGCGGTTGCTTGTTCGGCAAGCTCGTCCAATATCCTGGCTTTCTCCACCGAGCTCGCAACAGCCAGCCGCAGAAAGTCCGCTTCTGAAACCAAGGATCTTAGCGTGTTCATCTTCTCTTGTGCTTTCTTTTTCAGGTTCTTTATCGCCATCTGCTCAATAGTTGCCTCCGCAACTTGCTGAGTCAGCATATCTGCGCGTTGTTCTACCGTCATCAACTCCGGCGCTTCCTCACTGAGAGCATGGTTCAGATAAAGTAACCTGGTTATGTCATATCGGTTCTCGGTCTCGTTGAAAAAGTAGAACGGCCTTTTCGGCGCTTGAGCACCGTCTTCTATGCCGTAAATATCCATAGCCTTAAAATAAGGCGTTGTGTGAGCTCGAATAGGAAAAAGCTTAACGTCTTTTATAATGGCGTTACCGAAAACACCATTATCCGGATCGTTCAGCTTGCTGAGCTCCGACGGATAAATAAGCGGCACGCTCTGAGCCGACGTAGAGACGCTCATGTCCCGATTTTCGTTGTAGCTCACATTTTTGATTTTCTGCTTACCGCAAGCATTCGAAAATTCTTCACATGTCTTGGGGTTATCCGTTCCGAGGAAAATCTTTATGGGACAGTTATCTTTAATTGTGCCGGCATTCTTTTCTCCATACACTGCATCAAGCTGCGTATAACTTTGAATGACCGGAAGAAAGAAGATTTTCTTGCTTCGGGCAATAGGCACTATAAGCTCGAAGCGGTGAATTTTCGGTAACTGTCCGAACTCGTCCATAAGAAAATAGCACGTACGTTTAAGCTTGCTGTCAGACGTCTCTTTCAGCTCGCTGTTAACTCCCGCTTTTTCAAGCAGAGCTTTGTAAAGCTGCACCATCAAAAGCGCAACCATTCCATGACGAGTTTCTTTTTCCTCAGGGTATTTAATAAAGAGCACGTTCGGCTCTTCGTCCCACTTTGAAAAATCGATATCATTTCCGCTGGTAAGCTGAGTGATGGCGCCATCTGAGAACATGTGCAAATACTGATTGACTGAGCCGAGGTAGCTTGAAAGCGTTCGGTCCTCACTCACAAGTACCGTATTTGCCATGCCAGGCGCTCGCGAGGTACTGTCCGCACAGTCGTTAATGTATTCTTTTAGAACTTCACAGTCGTTCTTTGCATACTGGGTCAAATTCCACCACAAATTGTAAATGTTAAACTTTTCTTTTGGAAGGTAACCGTCGCGCACATCCTCCCACATACGTAAAGCCATTCCAAAAATCAAATCGCGGGCACCTTGCTGCCAATTCTTATCCTGTGCGGCCTCGACAGGACACGCAGTATAGATTAGGTCCATCAAATCAATATAAATTTCATTACTCAGACGCACCCCATATTCTTTTCTTGCATGTTTAGCTTCGTCGTACGTAGCATATAGCTGTTCACCCCACATGTATTTATTCTTTACTTGAATAATCGGCTCGTTAATGCGCTCAGTTTTCTTCCAAATGTTATGAAACGGATTCCACAGCGTTGAGTGATAAGTATCTGCAAAGTCAATGATGTGCACATTGTAACCGTTCTTTTTTAGTGTGTTTGCGTGCCGGGCGTAAAGCTCGCCTTTTGGGTCCGTAATTACCATACAGGGCTTGGTCGACGTGCGCGATACTACTTCAATGAACGGACTAACATACGTGGAAGTTTTACCGGTACCCGTCGTGGCGATAATCATCGCATGGATAGGATTATGTAATACAATGTCCATATCCATCTGATTGCCTTTGCGTTCAGCCCAAACCAAAAGTCCGTCCTTAACATCTTTAAGCCCCTCGAAATTGGTTACGGTGAAACCCTCGTTCCGCTCAATTTCGTATCTTTCCATAAAGCGTGAATTTTCGAGGTCGAAATTTACCTTTTTAACTCTGCGGGACCCGAGCGTTCTGTACTCGAACAGCGCAAAAAGAAATATTGCGAGCTCTGCTCCCGCATACAGTCCCCACAGCAGTTTATTGTCCCATACAGCGACAAAGTTTACACGCGTAATTAGCGCAATAACCGTCGCAAGGACCAATAACGGCACCGCAAGAAAAGCGAGAACGATGCAACTCCAAAATATTATTTTGTACTTTATCCCGTGTTTTTTCCAACGAGCAAATACGTCTTTTTTGTTTCTCATTTTTAATCTACCGTATTATGTCCTGCTTGCGCGTTTTCGTATTCGATATCGCGCTCATGCTGTTGTAAAGTCTTTAAATAGTTCGCGCTTTCCATTCGAGAGATGGCGCCTATCGCGCATTGAGCTGACAAAATTAGGTCCTTCCGATAACCGCGGCGCCGCTTTGCCTCGATTTTTAAATGCTTGTTATTTATCCCGGCATAACGCCTCGGCTCGTGTGTCTGGGAATATTTAATCTCCTTACACATACTAAGAACGACGTTGCCGATGCGGGCCTTGTAGTCGTTTTTCAAACGTTCGAAATAATCGACGTTGTTAAGATCCAAATAGCGCATATCCATAGGCTGGTTGCGCATAGTTCCGTCGCCCATCGCGGCGGCTATATCTGCAGCAGTCATACGTGCACCTTGCAAATAGCCGAGTTTTGCATCGGCGGCAAGCTGCTTTACCTCCCCCTCGATGCGGGCCAGTTCTTTGAGCATTTTTCCGTGTGCAGCGGAAACACTGGCATCGGAACGAATAAGAAGTTCCGCTACGCGGTCAATCTCTGGACGAAGTTTTTCCATGTTCGTCGAGTTGTACTGTAGGCGGCCTGTTTCAGGGAGCTTGGCGCATAACGCGTTAAGCTCCGTATTAACCAGAAGGGACATCGTGCTGGCGCCGCCGTCAATAAACCCGGTGCGCGACTTAACGTCGTGTAAGCGGTGCATTTCAGCAATAGCCTCGTCGCGAGCCGACCAGTATTCGTCACCGTGCTCAGAAAGATGCATATTGGCGGACACAAGATAATTATCAAGAGCTTTGCTCTTAATCTTGCCAACGCGCGTATATCCGAGCACACCGTTTTTATCCAGGCGGATGGGCTCCTTCTCAAAGAAAGAAAAATGGATATGTCGATGTTCAGTGTCATCGTGCAACGAGCAGAACAGTTCGATATTCGATTTTTTAAAGCCCGCCTGCTCCAGAAATGCGCCAAACGTCTGGCGCATAAATTTGACGCAGTTTTCCTGGTTAGTGAACCCGAGCGAAGTTATATCGTCGAACGATATGAAGCCGTGCCAAATCGTGCTCGGCGTGTCCTTCAACCGTGCTTTGATTTCTGACTTCTTATCTTCGCTTATGGGTCCATCGAGATTAAACAAGCCACTATTCGTGCCTTCACGCGTAAAGTAATGCTCCGCATTAGCATTTTTTACGACCTTATCGCCTTTAAGCATATAGTCGAAAAGGTTGTACTCTGCCGTAAGGTCGTAGAACTTACGCTGTGCGATATATTCAGCGCGACGGTTGCCTGTATAACTTTTGGGCGGCTGCGCAGTCGTGTAGGATATATTAAAAATTGCTTTCATTCGGATTTACCCTCATTTTTCTTTCCAAGACGTCTGTTGAACCTCTTAAAAAGGTTATCTTCAATTTCGCGATATGCCTCCGGCAATTCCGCCATAAGGCTGTAATTATTCAAAATCTCTTCGTTTAGGGCTTCGCCCTTTACATTCGCACGATGAACGTTGTAAATGCTTGCTACAACGGCTTTTATGGAGTTCATCAGAATATACATATCCTCTTCCAGAACACGAACCTTGCCGAGCTCGTGTTCTATTCGGTCAAGCCTTACCGGTTCCGGCATCTCGAGGTTAGGTATCGCTTGCGCAAGGCGCTTGCGTTTGCCGTATTCGAGATAAATCTTTTCAATACCTATGGCGACAGCTTTCCCCAAAAGTTCATTTGCGGACTCAAAATCACCCGTTCCCATAAGTTCTTCGATAGACTTCACGACCTCGACGTCGTATAATCTAACACGGAAATCATTCTTGTGTTTTTTTTGACTATCGTCTTTTTTCATTCTTGTGCTTTCTCCATACACGAAAATCGGTTTCCGATTTGTCGCTTTGTGTAGTGTGCCACTATGGTGCACTACACTCCCGAGGTGTCCCACCCCATTACTACATAGTAGTAAAAGCGTCAAAAACGCGTGGGGTGTCCCACCTCCTTATCCTGCTTAGCTTTCTACGCGCGATTTTTTTAATCGCGCACACTCGGGACCGCATTTACCGAGCGGCACGATAGCGCCGAAGTTTTAACCTTTCTCTGTGCTCTCTCCCCGCGCCCATACGTATGGGCGCGGCGGCGCAATTGCGCCGAGATTTACCGCCTCTCTCTTGTGCTTTCTTCCGCGGCTAATCTGTCGGGTTCTTCGACAAGGCCGCGGCGCGCTTTTATGCGCGCCTTGCATTTAGATGAACGTAATTCGCGCGGCGGCGGGCACAATAGCCCGCCGAGATTCTCCTCTCCCACAATGGGCCGCTTTATTTTGTCATTACAAAATGTACGTACAAATTTGTCATTACAAAATGTCAGTACGCGGCAGATAGCCCCTGGAAAAACCATCTTGCGGTTTTTCCCGTCCTTTTCCCCGCCTGGAAAACACAGGAAGAGATATGTCCAATTCCGAAATCGAACTAACTCTCCTATGCCTGGGTTCCGCGATTATTATTGCCGCCACCAGAACGTCTACCGCCCACCTTTCCGACGCCATCCGCTGCGAACGACGATGGGAGCTTTGCATACTTTTCCAACCCACCATTTATTTTCTTTATGGTGTGATGATAATAGGAATCAGGCTTATCCGCCCTGTACAATGCGGACTCCCTCATAATACGGAAAGTCTGTTCTTCATCACCACCATTGAAATACAAGAGCATCTGGGCGAGCTTTGCATCGTCAACCGATTTATCTCCACTCAAGCCTTTGCCGGAATACAGAGCATCGAAATCGCTTGCTTTTTTGCTGCTCCGTATCCAGCGAACCAATTCGCTGTCGCTCAGATGCATTCCACTCGAAGGACGAGGATGCGAATCTGCGACAGCTGCCCTCTGTTTATTTTCGCCAAGCTCTTTCCTCAAATAGACGGTAGCTGCACTCCCGGCACGCGTTAACGTGTTGGTTTCCGAAAACATGTTGCCCGTCATAGAAATGACACGTTGGTTATCGAACACTTCGAGATCGCCTTTCTGCGCATCCACAGCCGTGCTGCGGTACTTGCCGCCCCTTAAGATGTCGTCCTTAACAAATATGTGGACGCCGTTCCCGGACGTGCTACGCTCCATATACGTGCCTTTCAGACTGTCTATGAGTTTCGTCGCACGTTCCTTCATTTCACCCGTCTCGGCGTTCAGGACGCACTCATCAAGGTCTATGCATGTGATTCCGTTCTTTGCCTCCAGAAGGAACGACACACCTGCAAAGCCGTTCTCCTTAGCGTATTTCATAGCCGTATTGAAATCGGTCCAGTCGCCCGGATTCTTCGAGCTTGCTCCTGCTCCGGTGACAGCTGATTTAAGCACCTTTCCCTTCTTATCCTTATCCTCACGTTGCCACGTGCGATATACACACCAGTTCGGCAGCGCCTTCATTTCCGCGGGGACGTTCTTTTCGAGGTCCGCGAAAACTTTCGCATAAGCTCTGCTCGGCGCCACTCTTTTGTACTGCTTTCCTATCGGCATTCCCGCAAAGCTGTCGCGCAGTTCTTGTCCGGTGAGTTCCACTTGCCTTCCGTCGTTATTTAAGCGGTATGTAAAGTCTGAAGCAACACGCATCTGCTGTTTTCCGTTAACCGTTTTTATGAACTTTGTCGGAATAAACAAAGAGTAATATGAATATTCGCCCGTGGGCATTTTAACCATAGAATTAGCGCCGTATTGCTTACCCAGAGAGCCTTCCGGCAATTCTATGCTCAACCATTCACGTTTACGTTCTTGCGCTTCTACGGGCTTATTTTCACGTTCTTGATACTTTAAAACTAAATCCTCATATAAATATCCGCTGTCAATTACTTTTCCGTTCTGAGTAATTGTAAAAGCGTTTATATCATCAAGGAAATCGATATTAAAGCCTTTCCCTTCATTTTGAATTTTCTCGTACAGCTCTGCTTTTATCGGTGTTCCAAACTGATAACCGAAACCGTCATAAGGATGTTCTGCATATGCAGTACAAATATCATCGATTGACAAGCCGTTATTAGCAACAAAGTAGGTATATTCCCCGCCAAAATCAGTACAAAACGTGTTTATCGTATTTTGCGATGTTTGCGACATATCCTCGGGTTCATCGTCTATAAAGTCTTTCGGGAAGTCCTCTCTAACTGCTTGCTTGTATTCGTCCTCGAGCGTAATTTTTTCTTTGTGCTCTCCACTATCAGCAACATTCAATGCCCGCATTTGACGTTTGACGTGTGCTCTCTGCAAATCACTCGGCTTACTACCGTCGATTGGCTGAATTGTGCTTATGCGGTCTGCGGCATAATAGGCATTACGGTTTAGCTGCCGCTGCCAAGCGCTGTTTGTAGGCGACCAGCGAAAACCATTACTCTTTAATTCACTTCGAGTTGCATCGTCGGGTCTTTCGTCAAATACAATTTGTAAGCGGTTGGCTTCAACATTTGCCTGAACCTCACCGCCGTCGAATACCCAACCGACGAACCCGACTTCTTGCTTGTTTTTCAATTCTTGAATTCGGCTCCTTATCCGATGCATCTCTGCGTTATTATTTGAAAGTTGCCAAGAAGCGTACGGTTTGCCCTCCAAATGAGGGAATCTTCTAATATCCGCTCTTAATTCGGCAAGCTGCTCCTTAGTTAGGTGGGGACAGCCTTCGAGCGTTTTGTGCATTCGATAATAGGCATTTACCGCCTTCATCGTTTCTTGTGATTTCTCTAAATTCGCCAGCTTCGCCTCTAACTTCTGTATCGAATTAGGGTCGTCAGAACTGATGCCGCCGCGACCAGTACTGCGAATTTTATCAAGTAACCCTTGTATTTCCTGCCATTCACGGTCGTTTTTGTCTCGAGCCGCGTTTTGCTTCATCTTTTTTCCTACCTGGAAATTACCACCTCCAGTGATTAGGTATGAGGGCATACGTGCTTCGATTACATATCGAGCGTTTAAATTTTCCGCAAGTTTACGAGCATAGGTCTTTACCAGCGCATCGATTTGTTGATGATGCATCGGGTCTACATGTTCTTTCTGTCGCATGGCAAGTTCTACAGCTTTGTCAACGCTCTGACGGTATAGTGCCGTCGCACTCCCTTCTACATAGTCCGAATAGCTGTTCGCCTCTTTCGCCCTCTTAGCGGCTTCCTCGTTTATCGGATAATAAATCGAATTCTCTTGCGATACCGCTTGTTCCTCCGCGGCTTCTATATTTTCAGGTGTTTGCTCTTCTTCTTTGTGCTCTCCCTGTTCCGTCGCATTTTCGCGCCAGGCTTTAATAAGGTCACTTGCTGAAAAATTGTAATTAGTACGTCCACTTTCATCATTCATAAACTCTGAAGAAGAATCAAGATATGCACGGTATTCTTCCGCATATTCTCTTACTGCTTCAGCGTTCATTTCACGAACGGCATCAAGACAGTCTTGAAACTTTAATTGCGGGTTTTCAAGCGAATACCCAAATGCGGCATCATTGATTAGTTTTTCCTGTTCCGCTTTAAGCTGTTCTGCACGTTTCGAATCGTAAAGCTCGGCTTCTGAGCTTGGACCTATATCCACATTGTTATATTCGAGATAATGTTTACGCGCTTCTTCGTATGTTTCAAATCCATATGCCGCCGTCGTAAACTCACCGCTATTCGGATTATAGTCAGTTGCTATTAGATAACCTGCAGGGTAGCCATCGGGAAATACAACTTCTTTCTGTTCGTAATTATTTATAATTGCGACATAGTAGTGTGAGCCAATTTCCTTTATGCCGTTTACAGGTGAACCATTTTTCGTTTCGCGATAAAATGAAGCATTACGTATGCTTTCGTTCGTCTGTTTAGCAATTTGAGCATTGTAATCGAACTGCGCCCACGCTTTAAATATATCGTCGTATGCAACTCCTTTTATCTCTGCCAAGCGGCTAAATACTCGGTCGCGCACCTCGGTGGTCGCACTACCTCCAAGAACTTCATAAATATTTGCATTTTGCTCTGTAGGGTTGAACACGCTCTCATTTATATCAACGAAAGTAATGTATTCATCAAGCGAAGCACCGACATTATCGTTGGGGAAGGTGGTCGTATACCATTGCTTTACGTTTTCCTCAAGCGGATTTTTTTCTTTGTGCTCTTCGTTCTCATATTTACTTTGCAATTCAGCATATTTCTCCTCAACCTCGTCCGTAATTACATAGCTTCCGTCAAGTTCTTCGCCGCCGTATTTTAAAATTAAATCGCCTACATTGATTAAGTAATCGGCGCCATCAAAGTCCTCGAAGGTTATATTCTCAGCCAAAGGCTCGCCGTTACGTACATTATTCAGCACAATTTTCAATGCACGGTATTCGTTTTCTTCCCTATGTTCGTCTATGTGCTTCCACATTTTTTTGTAATCCTCAACACTCATACTGCCATCGAACACATACGGGTTAAAGTCATCCTCGTCGCCACCAAACGGCGTCGACGAGAACGGCAATCCCGCCTCTTTGGCGGCAAGTGCATTAGCCGAAGCTTCAAATTCCTGCTGTTCTTTTTCTTTGTGCTCTCCTTCTTGCTGCGTGTCGGCGTTCATCCATGCATCGTATATTTCCTCGTAGGATTTGTCTTGTATCTCTGCAAGATACCAGAACAGACGCTCCCGAACGACGCTGTCATACGCGCCGAGAACGTCATAAATATTGTCGCCTTTGGATAATGCCGCAAGAACGTCTTTAAACGTTAACCCTCCGTCCAGCTCAGCGCCAAGCTTATCGGTAGGGAAAGCCGACTGGTACCACTCGCGCACGTTTGCATTTAAACGTGATTCAAGCGCGTTCTGCTGTTCCTGATCGCGCTTATCTTGCTCAGTTCTCAAATATTCCGCCGTGGGCGAATCTTCTACTGAGCTCTGAGCTTCGTTTTCGTCTTCGAGCTCCAGCTCGTCGACCTGGACCGACTGAACGTAATGTGCCGAAACATAGTCGGCAATTTTCTGCGCGTCTGATGCCGCTTTAAAGAAAATCGATTTATCGTTTTTTACGGCGCCAAGCCAACTACTCAGATATGCTGCGTGGTTCTCGATATGCTTACCGTCAAGCTGAATTCCCTGCTCGATTTGCATATACACGCAAGCGAGCTCGGCGCGGAGCTCTTCAATCGCGTAATTAGGAGAGCCGTGGTCTCCCGTCAAGTCGCGATGCAGTCGGCTCGCATGCCCAGTTGAATGTGCTATCTCGTGGAGAGCCGTCGCATAATAGTCCTGCATCGAGTTAAACGCTTCGATTGCAGGCAAATGGATGCTGTCGGTCGACGGTCTATAAAACGCACGATTGCCGCCGTCGTAATTTACCGACGCGGCACTGTTGGCGATTATTGTTTCAATAAGCTCGTTTTGGTTTGCTCTGTCCTCCTCGGACATTTTGAGCGATTCCAAATCGCGCTCCGGGAAGTTTACGCACTGCGATGCGTTGAATACGCTCGAATACTTCAGAACTGCGTAAACGTTCTCTTTTTCGTATGCAGCGCGGTCCTCGTCGGTCATATCTTTTGTAGTCCGAGAATCATACGCTTTTTTGGTTAAGCGGTCGTAGAACTCAAAGAAAAGCACCGGCGACGACTTTTCGCCCCTTTTTATGCTTGCGCCGAGGTCCTTTGCCTGGTTGAATGTTACCCAGCGCGGGTCATCATATCCGCGAGACATCCCGACAAGCGCCAAATATAGGGCATTGAAACCACGGTAAGAAGTATTTGTTTTTCCGTTAATCGGTGACGTCAGATTATTCCAACCTTTCTGCCAGTCTTGCGGGTTCTGCTCAATGTAATCAAGCATAGTCTGTGCCATTTCGTCACGGATTTTGGATACTCTATCGCGATAACTTATCGGTTGTGCAGTAGGTGTTTCCTCCTCGGTTTTGCCCACTACACTTTCGATTTCATTATCTCTGTGTTCTTCCTCTTCGGTAACGGTAGCTGCCTGCTCCACACCGTTAACTTCCATACGACATTGGCGAACGAAGGCTCTGACCTTGTCAACCTCTTCGGCAGCCATTCCCATTTCTTCCGCTTTGGTAATCATATCCGAAAGATCTCTATGATATTTAAAAAATGGCGCCAAGTCATTTGCCATATACGCATAGTCGCTTTCCGTGGGACCGCTCGATGCAGACGCGTTTCCTTTGGAATTCAAGTGAAATCGCATCGGATTATTCAGATAAAAATCCCAGTAAGACTGAATATGCCCAACAAGCCCTTGTCTTTCTGTGCCTATGTCGAAACGGCAGCCCTCATAACTGGATGCATTGCCATCTTTTATGTAATCGATATGAAGTTTAACCTTGTCGTAATAACCGTCACGTGTAAAATTAGAATCGAGAGCAGCAAGCTTTTTGTCCGCCTCGGTGAGCGAAAGAACGTCGCCTGAATTGAAATCGGCGCTTTCACTCCATTCTATTGTGACGTGCGGCTCGCCGGTCTGCGCGGCTAACTGCCGTGCACGTTCTCGCGCTTCGGCAACTATGCGTTCCTCATCGGTCATAGGTATATCCATTTTTTCCTCCTCTTTTTTCTTTGTGCTTTCTTTTAATTCTCCCGGCAAAGCTCGAGCGTGGTCCTCGTCATCTTTCGAGTTTTCGGAGTTCCCTGAATTTTCTTGTTCCGGACTATTGACAAATTTTTTTGCCTTGCGTATAATAGTGTTAGACTCAAGGTTATATAAGCCTTGCGGCAATTGGAGCTGCAAACCCCTGTATATCCCTTGGGTTTTTTCTTTATCCCAAAATAACACTCGTTTTTCCAAAATTGCCGATTGTAAAAAAGTATTAAAACTATTTTTTCCGTAAAGAGTGTTAATAAAGTTTGCATCTATACGAACACTGTTAAATTTCCCTTTGCCATCAGGTTGTATAACTACAATAATAGGTCTATCTTTATTATCAAATCTATCTGACACCACAATTACTCTATCTGTATTCTCAAGCCCGCCACTTTCAAGCAAAATTGCAGGTTCAGACAAGTAGCTCGGTAAATCCTTAATTTGGTCAACACTTAATCCGTGCGTATGCTGTCGGTCATCCTCCTCGGAATTTGCAGAAATAATATGTCTCGGCGTAATTAACATAGGCAAATTACGTAAACCTATCAAGCGTAAGGCTAACGGAGTTGTAGAACTAACCATAACTTGAGTATTTGCAGGTAATCGCCCTTCTAATGTAGCATCAACTTGAGATGCGAAATTTAAAAACACAGAAGAAACGGCTGCGGGGTCGCTCTCGTTCACTGCGCCGTTCTGCTCTCTACCCTCTTCTCCTTTGGTCGTTGGTATATCCATTTTTTCTCCTAATTGTTCTCTAATTTACTTGAAGCTGACAACAACGGTATTGTCGACGTCGACGTCAGCAGGCATTGCATTGTGCGGAGTTTCGGACATACCGAAGTATTCCTTCAAGTGCGCCACGGGGCTGACTCCCTGCGGCACATCGAACTCCATCTCGGGCGCAGTATCGCGCCGCATCTGTTCCTCTGTTATTCTGTTCACCTCTTTATTCCTCCTATTTTCTAATTCACCTGGAAGGTGCGGGAAAACACAAGAAAAAATATGTTCCTCGTCCGCGTATACTCATGCAATCGTCGCATAAATATGCAATGTTTCACAGCCGCAAGGCTCGGTTACATTAAAATGTTTCACGCAACGCGGGCGGGCGCAACTCTGATTACAGTTACTAATACGGTTACTTTCTTTCTGTGCTTTCTCATTCAAATTATCATTTTACCTATCTATTCTTTATTCGTTCCAAAAAATGGACCGGTTTCGTCCATTTTTTGGACTATCCTCGTCCATTTTTTAGACCAGTCTAAATTTTGTACCAGTCCAAATTTTTAACCCGTCTAATTTTTGGACTACTCTTCATTGTTGGGTTTGAGTTCCGGTAAGCCCTTTTTCATCGCATCTATCGTATCGAAATCTACACTGTAAGCATAACGTTGCACGTTTCCTTCCTTGAAGGCACGCTTTTTTATGTATTTCTTAGTTGTCAAACGGTCCAGCATCGTGTATACGGTCTGTTTTGAATCGATACGAGCAAACTTTTGCAGGTAACTTACAGAGCCCATGAATTCGCTCACACGGTCTTGAGAGAAGCTGAAAATTATGGCGAATACAGTAAGCTCGTTTCCCTTCAGCCCCAAAACGTTCAGCATCCATCCGAAAACCGTATAAAAATTGTCGTCTCTTATGTCTGGCAATTTACATCCCTCCTTTTTGTCAGTACAAAATGTCAGTACAAAATGTCAGTACGTTTTTGTACTGACATTTTTGTTAAAACGGGATGTCGCTGTCGTCGTCAAACGATTGTAAAGTAGGTTTATCGCCTTCGGCGGCGGATGTCTTGGGTGTTAAAAACTCCACGTCGCGCGCAATTATATCAACGCCGGTGCGTTTTACGCCTTCTGCGTCATCGTAATTGCGGATTTCAATTGAGCCGCTTAAGGCTACCTTTTCACCCTTATGAGCATAGCGAGCGACGGTTTCACCCAAACCTCGCCATGCAGTGCAGTTAAAGAAATCCGTCTTACGCTCTCCGTCAGGTCCGCTGTAATTACGATTTACCGCAATGGCAAAGCGACAAATTTTTACACCGTTAGCCGTTTCGGTCAGTTCGGGGTCGCGTGTTAAGTTTCCGATAAGAAATACTTTGTTCATAAATTCCTCCTTGGATTTGTTATTTAATTCTTTTTTGTGTCTTCTTTTTAATTCAGTTACAATTCGATTTAATGCTCGCTTGTCATGCTCTGGATGCTCAAGCAAATAGGAATATGCTTTATTCAATATTGGGATATAAGCTGTTTTTAGTGCTTTTTTAAATTGGGCCTCTGTCACTTTGCAGTGTGTGAGGTAATAAAAATACGTTTCCATATTCGATTTCTAAAATGTCATTACATTTTGTCATTACAAAACGTATTGACTTAAATATCCTTTGCGTATTTTGTCAGCCACTGTATAACGCACGTAAAGCTGTCGCCAGCCGAATTGAACTGCTTGTGTTCGTTATCAATAATCGAATATGAAATCCGCTCGTGGGCATTTCCACGATGCACAGAGAAGGAATCCCAATATTCAACACCGACTTCTACGATGACGGAGCAACCGTTTACAAAATCGAATCGGTAAAACTTTTTGCTAACTTCTGGAACGTCGAGCCAGATACCCCAAGAGCGGAAATTTCTCAACCATTCCTCGCGCTGCTCTTTGTTATGCATAGCAACCACGTATCTCGGCGCCGTCGTTTCTGATTGCTTTTGTGTTGGCCCATTTTCATTTGTACGTACATTTTGTACTGACAAATCTGAAACGGCCTCTTCGCCATTAACGCTTTTATGCGATACATAATCTTGTACGTACGCTCTAAGCGCTTTTGAAACGTCAGTTCCATTAGATTCGCAAGCTTCTTTAAAAAGCTGGTAAACGTCATCATTTACTCTAATCTGCAATGTTGCGGTTTTTTTCTGTGAGTTCGGCGCAATTGCATTTATTATGCTTGTCGCTGTTCCGCTGCGTTTCGGAGCGTAATCATCAAGCCCTGTAATTCCTAATCCCATTTATTTACCCCTCCAAAGCCTCGAGCACAGCTTGTCCGAGCTGCTCGTAGTCCCTTGCAACGTTACTGTCTGGAGCGTAAGAACTCAAGCTCTTGCCATGCGAGGGTGCATCTGCACACGCTACGGCAAGCCTTATGGCGGGGCGGAACACACGGCAACCCTGCTTTTCAGCAAAATCACTGATTTCTTTGATTGCTTCTTCCGTGGACCTGACGTTCTTGCGCGCCATTGTAATTACAAAGCCGAGAACTTCGAGGTTAGGCTGAAAACTTTTCATTTCTTCCACGTTATCGTATAATTGCATTATGCCCTTGAATGAGTTAAATTCGGGCTTAAACGGCACTAATACGTGATTACTTGCATAGAGCACGTTCATTGTCAGTATCGAGAACGAGGGATTACTATCGATTATTACGTAATCGAATTTTTCTTTTTGTGCTATCTTATTTATTGCACGGTGCAGGAAACATTCGCGCCCGGCACGCACCGAGAGCGACATGTTAGCCTTTTCAAGACCGATATCCGAGGTAATAACAAATAAATTTCCGTTGTAGACGTCCGGATTTATCTCTGTCGGAGTGACTTCGATTCCCTTCTCTAAGCCCAAGAATTTGAGCGCTTGCGGGTTGTCGAAGTCGTCAGCTAAGCCGAACGATGTCGTCAAACTGCCTTGCGGGTCGAAGTCGACAAGAAGCGTTTTTTTGCCGTGCCTGGCAAAATAATCTGCGAGAGCTGCGGACGTGGTTGTTTTGGCAACTCCGCCCTTCTGATTAACGAGAGATATAACTTTCATTCCGTCACCTCAACACCGAGCAGCTGTAGCATTTTTTTGTATGTTTCTTCAACATCCAGTCCCAACACTTCAAAGCAAGCGCTTGCCAAAGACATGAAAGTAAAGTGAGATATTTTCTCTCCGCTTTCAGCATAAAGGTCAAGAGCTTTTTCTTCCTCTTTTTGACAATGGTCATCAAAATCCCGCTTAAAAATCTCAGACTCGAGCGTGTCTTTTCCGTAATAACTATTGACAAATTCATTCCGTTCTTTTGCCGCGGTTAAAAATGCTTCAACCGATGTCTTTTTTAAAGTCACTTGCATTTTGTCACCTCGGAAAGCGCGTTTCTCAGCTCGAGCGGCGTTGAACACGGTATAGCTGTGCATCTGACAACAAAATGCGAGCAACTGTCGGTATAACCAAACTCTCGCAGTGCCTGGGATGCTGTCAGCTTTTCAAAGCCGTATTCGTTCACGGCAGTATCTCTACTGCCTTTGTTGTTAAAGGCATAACACATGTCTTTAAACTTCGCATAGTAGTTTTTCATATCTGTTCACCCTTCTTTCTCCGTGCCACCCATATCCCCGCACAACCTTTCGGCTGCACAGGGCTCTGGGTGAACAGAGTTGTGCCGATTGGGGAGTCGAACCCCGATTTGCCACTTTCGGCATAACTTGTCAGTACATTTTGTAATGACAAATTTGTACTGACATTTATCCTTACGTTTTTCTTTTGTGTTTTCCGTTTTGCTTATGTATTTCTTACGTTCCGACTTCTCTGAAGAACACCGGCAAGCACGGACGAACTTTAAGCCCGTTTCTTTCCAGGCAGTGCTCCATATAGCAAGCTGCTAAAATGCAGAAGTCTTTTGCTCCAGCCATCTCTTCGTCGGTAACCGGTTGTCCTACGCGTTCGCAACCGCGCGGCGTCAACCAACCTGCTTTAAGAGCTTGTCCAAATGTCCCGCGGCAAGTTCCGCCACGTTCAACCCATTCTTCCTTGCTCATTACCAGATTACCTGCCTTTTTCAATTCTTTTTCTTCAGTAAGAAGCGTGATGGTATTTCTAACCTTCATGTATAACCTCCTCGTCAGTACGTTTTTGTACTGACATTTTGTCATTACAATTACTTCTTCCTTGCCAAAATCTCCATAAGCTCTAATCTTTGTGCCGGCGACATTACAGATAAATTTCCGCACAAAACATTCTTTATTTCCTGAAATTCAACTTTACCTTCTTCCTTCCCTGTTAGATATTCAACTGAAACATTTAAAGCACGGGCAATTTTCAACAAATTATCCATCCTCGGTTTTCTTGAACCGTTTACATATCGTGACAATGCAGTTTCAGTTGTATTTATTTTCTCAGCCAGTTGTCTTTGTGTTATATTTCTTTCTTTTAGAACCAACGACAGTCGTTCATTAAATTCCATACAGAGCCTTTTATCTTGCAGCACCCGCAGCAGCGCCCGAACCCGCGCCGTTCTCACGTTGTTTGTTCTTGGTTCTGGCTATCATCTCGGACATAAACGTCTGACTGTTCTTTATTGCGCCGTTTACCAGTTCGGTAAGATGCTCGGGGCCTTTAGATGCATCGTAAATTTTCGAGCTCTTATATATACGTTGCATTTGCTCGGCATCGGAATTGGTAAAGAAATCTAATATAGCCATCAAGTCCTTTTGGGACTTCGCGTCATTGCCTGAAGCGCCCGAATAAAGATTTTTAAATAAATTACCTTGCGCCGAATTGCGTATGGTCGTAAGTAATGCCGAATCTTTGCTCTGTAATCCGTTCTTGTTTTGCTTAGGCTGTTTATTACGTTTAGCCCCGTCTTTCTTTTCTTCGTGCTTTTCTTCAACTTTGGGTGCGGCCCGTTTTACGAGCTGCATCTGTGCTGTCTTCCGTTCGCCGTTGAGTTTATATTTGAATTTACAAGTATAAACATTTCCATCGGCGTCGGTATAACGTCCGTTTTGCATACGTCCGTTCTTGAATTGACCTTCGAAGGAGCTACCGTCCTTCCAGGTATACTTGCCGCTACCGTGATACGTGTTGTTTTTAAAATTGCCTTCGTAGACGTCACCTTCAGCAGTGGTATACTTACCTTTGCCGTCAAGCTTACCGCGGCGGAAGTTACCTTCGTATTGTCCGCCCTCTTTCCAAGTGTATTTGCCTTGACCGTGAAATTTACGAAGACGCAACATACCTTCGAAGACATCGCCTTCGTAATAACTGATTTTTAAACGAGATTTATCACGTCTGCCGTTCGCCTTTAGTGAATACTCATAGATTCCATCAGCTTTATACTGCTCAATTTTATTGGCGGTTTCCGGCGAGAGTAGTTCTCCCGGTTCGCCCATCTGTCCAGGTTCAATCAAATTTACTGCCATTTATTTTTCCTCCTACGGACATTCCGTCCTGTTTTTCAAAGTCTATTTGAATATTTTTAATAGCGGAATAAAAATCGCAATGTGATGCAGATAGTTTATCGGAACTATCTCTTGGACCGATATCCATTCCACTTTCATAGCAACAGCATTTACCGTCGCACCCGGTCTCGGCGCCTTTCTGAACGGCTCGTCGTACAGACCGTTCGTTTTTTCTCGCAAATGATTTCCATGAGTGCCAAAACCGGCAATTCCCACATTTAACTTCGTAATATTCAGGTTTCATCAACCATATTTGTCCTCTATTTCCTTCGACAGCTTTATAATTTTCAAAAGCTTTGCTTTATCTTTTACTATCCACCTATCTTCTGAATTAAAGCTAAGGTGAATTTTTTCTTCATCAATAGCATCTTCAAGCCAACCGGAAATAGCACGTAGAGCATCTCTACACTCTTCGTATTGAGTGTGCAAGCTGTTTTCAGTTTCAAATGTACCGTCAACGTATTTTAAACCGCATATGCAGCAATTCTGGACAAAGACTTGCCCATAAGGATATTCGTTGGGATATTCAAAATCTTTACCGGTGCCCCCGTAATAGGGAAATATGGTAAGAAGAACTGCACCGTTCACAAACACATAACCGTCGTTGTAAAAAACACGGTGCTTTGTGGGGTTAACGTCCTCAGCCAACTTTACGGTTCTTCCGAAAAATTTTGCCGCTATTTCTTTAGCAAGTGTTTTTGTTACTTTTTTCATTTTGTGCTCTCCTTCAGTTCTTGTTCGGCGGCTAAGCGCTTTTCAAACTTTTGCCAGATTAAAGCTTTACGTCGTTCCCAAAACCGTGACGCGGCTTGTCGCAATAGCTTTTCAACTTGTCTTCTGGTCATTTTACGCGGTTTATTTTTTTTGTTTTTGCTCGGTTTAACCTTGTTCATTTCGTGTTTTCCCTTTAAAAACAACAAATGTCAGTACAAAATGTAATGACACTTTGTACTGACATTTCAAACGACAAGTTCATCTAATGTGCAATCAAATATTGCAGCATATTTGACGAGCATATCAACGCTCGGCTTTCTTTGTCCTTTTTCATAAAGGCAAATAGTACTTTCGGATACGCAAAGTTTATCGGCAACTTGCTTCTGAGTTAATCCCTTTTCCCTTCTTTTTTCTTTAAGTTTTGACATAAATACTCCTTGCAAATCGCAAAGTTTTTCTTAATTATAAACAATTCTTTGCAGTTTGTCAAGTAATTAGACACAAAAACTTTACAATACGCAAAGTTTTTATATTCGCGGTTGACTTTACAATATGTAAACTTTTAAAATGCTTTCAATACAAAAAAAGGAGTATTTATGAATAGAATTAGAGAACTGCGTAAAGAGAGCGGAATGACGTTAAAAGAACTGTGTAGCAAAATCGGTGTTGCGGAAAGCACACTGTCTTTATATGAAACAGGCGGACGCGATCCCGATTATCCCACATTATTAAAGATTGCAAATTTCTTTCGGGTATCAACAGATTATCTTTTAGGACGTGTAGAGATAACACAAGAAGAAATAGATGCGGGGTGGCGTGACACAAAAAAAATCAACGTGACTCCCGACGAGGAAGATTTAGTTATCTGGTTCCGGGAAATTGGAAAGCGCTACGGAAAAGAGATGCAGCAAGCTCAGCTTGCAATGTTTAAAAATTTAGCAGAAAACAATAAGTAGTTTTTCTTTGTGCTCTCTTGTCATTACAAAATGTACTGACAAAAATGTGAAAATAAAATATTCTAAATGCTACACCCCTTTAAGGGTGAATACATTTAGGAGGTTCACAGAGATGAACACAACAGAAAAAATGCTCTATCTCAGCTCTCAGCTTATGATGCTGAGCTTAGATAAAGAGCATAACCAAAAGGAAATCGAAAAGGTTTCCGAAGAGCTCGCCGCCTTGCAGCGGCAATTGAGGGAAAAAGCAAGCGCTGCTCCCCCGGACGAAGAAAATAGCGGCTTTTTAGAATTTACTGAAAAGGAGATTTTAAAAATGCCCAAGACTTTTAGAAAGGAATTCAGAACACAAGGCTGTACAGCTCGTGTACGTCGCCGTAAAAGCGGCAAGAACAGCTGGAACTACGAAATACGTTACAGACGTAACGGATACTGTGTAGAAGCTTCTTCAAATAATCTCGAAGAAGCAAAGAGAAAATTTATTGAAAAACTTAATGCTGCCGAACGCTACGGTGTGATGTCTTGCTCTACTGTTCCCACCACGTTCCACGAATTTGCAACTTATTACTTCGAAACGTTTTGGAGAAGTAACGTTGCCAAATCTACGTATGATACTGAGATGAACAGATATAAGAATCATATCTATCCTCACTTCGGCTCGATATCTTTGAGAAAGGTAACTCCCGCATCTTGTAAAGCTCTGCTCGATAAATTAACGGCAAATCATTTTTACAAAACGCGGGATGAAGTCTTTTCGTGCTTAAATAAAGTATTTAATGCTGCAATTAAGCACGGTATTATAATATCGAATCCGTTATCCCTTATAGTTAACGTTCAGCATGAACGTGAAACCGGCCTTGTTTTAAGCAAAGATGAAGAACATCTGCTTTTGACAAGGTCTGCTGGAACACCGTATCAGCTTATGTTCGCTGTCGCGCTTTATACAGGTTTACGTCCGAACGAGTATAAAACGGCCAGAATTGAGGGTCAGTTTATCGTTGCCGTAAACAGTAAAAGGAAAAATCAGAAAATCGAATATAAGAAGATACCTATTTCCCCTATGCTCTCACCTTACTTGGTTGGAGTAACGACATTAAGATTTTTCAATTTGAACGATATGCGTATTAAAATCAAATCGATTCTTCCGAACCACACTCTCAAAGATATGCGCAAAACGTTTAACACACGTTGCCATGAGTGTGGAGTTGCCGACGTCGCACGTAAGAAATTTATGGGCCACTCGCTCGGCAAACTCGATGAAACGTATACGGATTTATCCGATAGTTTTTTAATACGCGAGGGAAATAAATTGAAATACTGATTTTGTGCCCCAAATCGTGCCCCAAATATCAAAATGAAATGTAATTTTTTTTGAAAAATTGCACGAAAAAACCCGTTTTCGAGCATTTTTCACTCGAAAACGGGCTATTTTGGTGACCCGTACGGGACTCGAACCCATGATACCACCGTGAAAGGGTGGTGTCTTAACCGCTTGACCAACGGGCCTTATGATATGTATTAAATCTGTTTAAACAGTGTGTTATTTATTTGGTAGCGACGGGTGGATTCGAACCGCCGACCTGCCGGGTATGAACCGGCCGCTATAGACCAACTAAGCTACGTCGCCATAACTTTAACGAAAGCGGCAAAAAAATTTGGTTGCGGGGGCGGGATTCGAACCTCGCGACCTCCGGGTTATGAGCCCGACGAGCTACCTGGCTGCTCTACCCCGCGATAACGTCACCGCTTTCGCTAAGCCTTATCATTCTATTAAATATCCCCTTTATTGTCAACCGTTTTTGCACGCTTTTAAAAATTTAATGCAAAAATTTTAACTTATCCGCCGCCTCAAAGCCCCTTGCGGTCGCCCTTCAAATATATCCTCTGCGAATTGGCTATGTTGTACATATGGTCGCCTATACGCTCCATATTTACCGCAAGCTGCAGGTACACCGCGCCCGCCTCGGGAGTGCATCTGCCCGCGTCCGTACGCCTTATGTGCGACTGCTGCATAGTCTTGCACATATTGTCCGTCGCGTCCTCTTCCTCCTCGATTTTGACCATATATTTCAAATCGTGATTGGCGAACGCAAGCTCGACGTTCTTGTAAAGCTCGGAAAGATGCAAGTCCATCTGCCTGATTTCCTCGACGGCGTGCTCGGAGAAGGTTGCGTTCAATTCGGACATACGCTGAGCGTACTCGGTTATGTTTTCGGCATAGTCGCCTATTCTCTCCATATCCGAAGTTACGTGATAGAAGGACGACACCTTCCTCTCGTCGATTTCCGAAATTTCCTGCGAGGAAAGCTTGATAAGGAACTGAGTTATGTATTTGTTTAAAGAGTTAATCTGATTTTCCGTTTCGTCGAACTTTTCCTTGCCGTCGAGATTGCCCGAAAGCAACATATCCAGCGCGCGCTTGTAGTTGGTGAACGCGAGGTTGCCCATGCGAACGATTTCCTTGCGCGCCTGACCCACGGCGATTGCAGGCGTTTTGAGAAGACGTTCGTCGAGAATTTCGGCACGTTCGGAAGAGATTTCCTTACCCTTCTTGTCGGGCACGAGCACGCACGCAAGCTTTACAAGCCACTTCAAAAAAGGCAGCAACAACAGCGTTGTGACAAGGTTGAAGAACATATGGAAAATTGCTATCTGCCACTGTGTGTTTGCAATAAACGAATTTAAAAATTTCGCAATGAACCTGCCTGCGAACGCTACGGGGAAAATAAAGATTATACAGCCCGCAACGTTGAATAAAAGGTGCACCGCCGCCGCGCGCTTTGCGTTTACCGTCGCGCCGAAAGACGAAATGAGCGAAGTCAAGCACGTACCTACGTTCGCGCCGAGAATTATACACATTGCCATCTGCAATGTAATAAGGTTCTGACTTGCGAGCGAAATAACTATTGCCGTGAGCGCCGCCGACGACTGCATTAACGCCGTCAACACCGCGCCGAGAATAAACAGCACTATAATTTCCCAGGTTAAAGTTTCCTTCCCGTTACCTATCGCGATGAACACGTTCTGTACCGCGCCGCTTATTTCTTCGTTGTCGAGCATATCGGAAACCGAGCCCGACATAACGTTAAGTCCGATGAAAATTATGCCTACACCCTCTAATATCTGCCCGATACGCTTTATTTTATCTTTTTTACTAACAAGCGTTACGACAAAGCCCGCAAATGCGATGAGAGCAAAAACGGCAGTAACCGAGAACGTTCCGCCCGCCGACGAGAGAGCCATAATGAACGCCGAAATGGTCGTGCCGATATTCGCGCCCATAATTACGGAAGCGGCTTGCGTCAGGGTCATAAGCCCGACGTTAACGAAGCCTACAATCATGACGGTGGTCGCCGCGGAGCTGTTAACGAGCGCGGTGACCGCAGCGCCCGTACCTACGCCCGTAAAGCGGTTCTTTGCCGCCTTGCCCATAAGCTTTCGGATATTTTTACCCGCCGCCCGCTCGAGATTAGAGCCCATCATTTCCATACCCAGCATAAACACGACTATGCCGCCGAGTATCAAAAACAGGCTGTTTATTATTGTCATTATTGCCGCTGCCGACATAAATTTACTCCGTTGTCATAAAATCAGTCATTATAATTGTAACAATCGCGCGCGTAATTTGTCAAACGAAATAAAAAAGTTTTGCACAACCTGTATTTTGTGATAAAATAAAGCACGAGGTTTAATTATGTTCAATATCGTTTTGGTCGAGCCCGAAATTCCGCAGAACACGGGCAATATCGTGCGCACGTGCGCGGCAACGGGTTGCAAGCTCCACCTTGTAAAGCCCTTGGGCTTCGAGGTTTCGGACAAGTATTTAAAGCGCGCGGGGCTGGACTACTGGCAGTACGCCGACATTACCTATTGGGAAAATTTCGACGAACTGCAAAAGGCGTTCCCCGACGGCACGTTCTACTACTTTACCACAAAAGGCAGAAAGCGCCACTGCGACGCTAATTTCAAAGAGGGCGACTTCCTCGTCTTCGGCAAGGAAACGAAAGGGTTGCCCGAGGAGCTTTTAATTCAGCACCCCGACACCTGCCTGCGCATACCTATGCTCGGCGAGCTGCGCTCGCTCAATCTTTCGAACTCGGTGGCAATCGCCGTGTACGAGGGCTTGCGGCAACTCGATTTTAAGAATTTCAACGTAAAGGGCGAACTTCATAACTTAAAATGGTAACGGCGAGCCGCTTTACTTTTTTTTGCACATATTATATAATATCTTTATGAGTAACAAAAAATTGCCGCAAAAAATCGTGGTTGCCAGCGGCAACGCGCATAAAATAGAGGAAATCAAAGCTATTTTCAAGGGCGTCGAGCTCGTCACCATGCACGACGCGGGCTTTGACGGCGATATCGAGGAAAACGGCAACACGTTCAAAGAGAACGCGCTTATAAAGGCGCAAGCCGTATTCGATAAACTGCACCTGCCCGTGCTCGCGGACGATTCGGGGCTGTGCGTGGACGCGCTCCACGGCGCACCCGGCGTGTACTCGGCGCGCTTTTCGGGCGGCACTTCCGCAGACAACCGCAAGCTACTTTTAAAGCGGCTGGACGGCGTATCCCACCGCACGGCGCGCTTTGCGTGCGCGGTATGCTACATAGGCGAAGACGGCAAACCGCTGTTCGGCGAGGGCGAAACCCGCGGGCGCATACTCTTCGAAGAGTTTGGCGACAAGGGCTTCGGCTACGACAGTCTGTTCTTTTCTGACGACTTAAAAAAATCGTTCGGCGAGGCGACGGAAAGCGAGAAAAACTCGGTATCCCACCGCTACCGCGCACTGTGCGATTTAAGGAGCAAGCTGTGAAAAAAATAACCGTACTTTCGGACTCTCACGGCAACGCCGCGGCAATACGTAAACTGTTCCCGATTTTTGCCGAAAGCGATATGATAATACACCTCGGCGACACGTCGTCGGACGGTCAGATTATACGGCGGGAATTTCCCGACAAAACTTACCTTTTAAACGGCAACTGCGACTTATCCAAGCTGGGCGAGGACGAGCTTATCTTAGAGGTCGAGAACGTTAAAATTTTCGCCTGCCACGGCGATAGATACGGCGTCAAGCGCGGGTACGACAATTTAGCCTATAAAGCCGAGCAAGAGGGCTGCAGCGTGGCTTTGTTCGGGCATACTCACGCACCAATCGAAAAAACCGTGGGTGAAATCACCCTTTTTAACCCCGGCACTTTGCGCCGATATGCGACGAATACCTACCTCTATCTGGTAGTCACGGGCGACAAAGCCGTCGGCAAAATCTGCACTTTGATTTAATGAGGAAAATATGGAATTTAAGCATTCTTTCCACGTCTTCGTGGACAACTTCTCAACGATATACAAACTGCTCGTTTACAGACTGATTGTGCTTGCAATCACAATCGGGCTGAGCTGCGCGGTGTTAGTGCCCGCCATCGACTGTATTTCAGACGCACCCCAATACACCCAACTGCAATCTTCGTTTTCCGCGCTCTGGACGAATATAATCAATTTGAACGCGGGCGAATTACAGACGAGCTTGCAAGCGGTTAAAGACGCGTCAAGCGGGTTTAAAAACCTCTTGTCCGACAAGTCGTGGCTGGTTGCAACCGTCATTGTCTGTATGTGCGTAGTATACGTTATCGACAGATTTTTGGTCGGCGTGGGCAACTACGTTACGGGCGCGCTAGTACACGACAAAATGGTTATGTACACAAAATCGTCGTTTACGTTCACACTGTTTAAGAACATCAAGCAGGCGACGCTTTACGCGATTATCTACGCTCCCCTCGCATTTGTTTACGACGCCATATGCCTTGTAATTATGTGGGCAGTAATTTCCGTAGGGCTTAAAGGTCCGTCCTTTACCCTCATTAAAATCTTCCTCGTAGCCGTACTCTTCCTCGTGTTCTCGGCGGTAAAGTTCGCGTTCACCACCGACTGGCTGCCCGCGCTCATCGACGCGAAAATGAAACAGCGCAAGGCGATTTGCTACACCTTTTCGAGAAAGGGCAAGAAAACGTTGGAGGTGCTTTCCAACTCGCTCGTATTGAAGCTCACAGTGTTCGCGCTCAACGTTGCGGCGGGGCTGTTCACGTTCGGCGCGGGACTACTTTTGACGTTGCCCGCAAGCTGTCTGATTTTAACGGCGTACTGCTTTGTCAATTACTTTGACAGAAACAAGCAGAAATACTTCGTCGACGAATACACGGTAATCGGTCCGAAAAAGGATACGCCCGTCTCGCGCGAGGAGTTTTTCAAGGGCGACGAATAAAAAAATATGCGGTTTGATGCATAAAATTTTCAAATCCCCCCTTTACAAAAGGGGGTTTTTTTTATATAATAAAAAGGACGGTAACGTCTAAAAATTTGAAAGTGTACATAAAAAGTATACGGGGGAGATAATTTATGGACTTTGAACAGGCTTATGAAAGCTGGCTCGATGACAGTAGACTTAACGACGAGGCAAAGCGCGAACTCGTTGCAATAAAGAATAATAAGGAAGAGATAGAATACAGCTTCGGTGCGGAGCTCGAATTTGGCACGGCGGGTATGCGCGGCATTATCGGCTACGGCACGAACAAGATGAACGTTTACACCGTTTCCCGCGCAACGCAGGGCTTAAGCGAATTTATTAAGGGCTTGGGCGAAGAGGCTATGCAAAAGGGCGTCGTCATTTCCTACGACACACGTTTGAAGAGCGACGTGTTTGCACGCGCCGCCGCGGAAGTGCTTGCCGCCAACAATATAAAAGCTTACCTTTTCGACGACGTGCACCCCGTGCCCATGCTCTCGTTTGCGGTAAGGTGCCTCGGCACGGTTGCGGGCATAATGATTACCGCCTCGCACAACCCCAAGCAATACAACGGCTACAAGGTCTACGGCGCGGACGGCGCTCAGATGAGTCCCGAGGACACCAAGGTCGTGGTTGACAGCATACAGAAAATCACCGATTATCTGTCCGCTCCCACCCCCACCGCCGAGCAGAAGAAAAAATACATAGTACCCGTACCCGCAAAGGTCGACAAGAAGTATTATAAGGAGCTTCAGAAACTCACCCTTTCCAAGAAAGCGGTTAAAAAGTGCGGCAAGGACTTAAAGCTCGTTTACACCCCCGTACACGGTTCGGGCTATATCCCCGTAACGACCATACTCAAAAAGATAGGCATTAACGCCACGGTCGTTGAGGAGCAGACCAAAAAGGACACCGACTTCTCGACCGTCGCCGTACCCAACCCCGAATTTAAGGAAACGCTTTCGATGGGCATTGCGCTTGCAAACAAGATAGGCGCGACCGTCGTATTCGGCACCGACCCCGACAGCGACCGCCTCGGCGTTGCGGTCAAGAACAACGAGGGCGAGTTCGAGGCGCTTTCGGGCAATCAGGTCGGCATACTGCTTCTGGACTACATCTTAACCCGCCTCAAGGAGGACGACGCACTGCCCGATAACGCGGCGGTTGTTAAGTCGTTCGTAACCACGGGTATGGCAAAGGCAATCTGTTCAAGCTTCGGCGTGGAGCTCTTCGAAACGCCCGTCGGCTTTAAGTTCATAGGCGAGAAGATTAAGCTTTGGGAGCGCGACCACTCCCACACCTACGTGTTCGGCTTCGAAGAGAGCTGCGGGTATCTTCGCGGCACTCACGCGCGTGACAAGGACGCGGTTGTAGCGTCTATGCTGTGCGCGGAAATGGTTTGCTACTACACCTACAAGGGCACGACCGTATTCGACCGTCTGAACGAAATTTACAGAACATACGGCTATGTTTTGGACTGCAACGTTTCCATTCAGTACAAGGGTTTGAACGCGATGAAGGAAATGAACGCGGTTGTGGACGCTTTGAAGGCTCAGCCCGTAGAGAAGTTCGACATTTACGAGGTTGCCTCCTTCCGCGACTACTCCAAGGACGAAAAGACCGATTTGACTACGGGCGAAAAATCGCCTATCGGCTCGCCTAAGTGCAACTGCGTTTACTACGAACTTAAAAACGGCAGTTTCGTTTGCGTGCGCCCCTCGGGCACGGAACCCAAGCTGAAAATTTACTACTCGATTAAGATTAACAACTCCACCAACGGCAAGCAGGACGCGGAAGCGGCTCTCGCCAAATTGCAGGCGGCAGTGCAGGAATTGCTCGATAAGGTTAAGGAAGCGCAGTGAGTCACTGCAGGCTAGTCCTTTAATTGCCTGATTTAAATTCAAACTTAATCACAACAAAACGTTAGCCCCGCGGCGAAATTCGCCGCGGGGCTTTATTTTTATTTGTTATGATATTCTTCAAACAAGTCGTTGGGAGTACACTCCAATATGTCGCACAGTGCCTGCAAATTTTCAAACTTAATTCCCGAAGTTTTGTTGGTAATAAGATTATTCAGGTTTTGATAGCTAAGTCCCATTTGCATATACAGCCAATACTTACTCTTCCCCTTCTCGCTCAATATGTCAAGAACACGCAATTTCATATAATTAACCCTCACATTATCTAATGTTTACATAATATAATCGAAAAATGCTTGACAGGTAGATATTTGCATTATATAATGTTTGCATAATATATGTATACATTAGATATACGAGGAGGAACTTATGAAAAAATTTTTGTTGGGGATTTTAACACTTATTGCGGTAATCGCAATGGCTGTATGCGTTGCAGCTTGTAACAACGGTGGCAGTGGCGATGACAAAGACCCCGCGCGCATGGCGGAAGTCGCGGGCAATTATTATGTTTCTTACGTAAAACTAATAATTGACGGTCAACCGGAAGAAGAGTTGACATACACACAAGACAATTCGCCGGCAGCGCTTACTTTAAATGCCGACGGAACGGGAACAATGTCAACCTATGGGGCAAGCGTATCGCTTACCTGGACGGCAAACGGCGACACTTTAAAATACACGGCGGCGAACACAACGTCAAGCCTTGTAATTGAAGGAAACACTCTTAAATTCGAAGCAACGCAAACGGCAAGTTATGAAGGCGAAACTCATACAATGACTACTTCGCAGATTTATACCAAGGCAGAATAATTGTAAAAGTATTTATAAAAACAGCCCCGCGGCGAAATTCGCCGCGGGGCTGTTTTTATATTCGTTTTAACTTACTTCCCAGCCCTTGCGGTTGGCGGCAAACCATTCCGTGTCCTTTAACTTCTTCGTATTGTTCGAACACCACAGCTTTAATTGGTTGTCTATGTACATAAACACGATATCGCCGTTCATCGAGGTGAACTGTCCGCCTTTATAGTCGATACACAGCGAAGTCACGTACACCGCTTCCGTATACTTGGAAATGCGGTCAATAAACGCCTGCGTGGGGAAGGTGTTGTCGTGGTTGGTCGTGTACTCGGTTGCGCCCGCACAACAGCAAACCGCAACTCTCTTGGGCTTTATAACTTTTAATAGCTTGTCGGTCGAGCTCGTCTTAGAACCGTGGTGACCGCCCTTGAACAGCTCAACCTCAGGCAGATTGTTTCTGTCCACGAGGTACTCCTCACCCTTACCTTCCAAGTCGCCGGTGAAAAGATAGTGCGAGGTGTTGCCTCCCGCCGTATGCGTCAACAACACGCACACCGAGTAATCGTTCTCGTCCGCCGTTTCGTTTTCGTAATAATAATTATACAAAACGTTCAAGGTGAGCGAACCGTCGCCCGCCGCGCTCAAATCGTACGAACGCTGTGCGCCGTCCGAGTTATTCCAGCACTGCAATGCTGTATAAGCTTTCGCGCCGTTGCTCTCGGCGTAGGAAACGGCGCTCACGTAAGAATTGTAAATGCCGCTAGATGTATTGTGCCCCGCGAACTGTATTATCGTGCCTATTTCGTATTTATATAAAATTCCGCTCTTATTTGAGCCCGAACCCGTGCCGACAAAGCCGGCAATATGGTCCTGATGCGCGTGGGTGGCTATAACGTATTCAAGCTTGCCGTCCGTGCAGTATCTGTCGACGTACGTTTTTATGGTAGTTGCGCTGTTGGTGCGCGAACCCGCGTCGATTAAAACCTCTGTGTCACCGCACTTTATAAGCGTGCAGTCGCCCGCGTACTTGTTGCCGAGTTCCAAAAAGTGAATGGAAAATTCCGATTCGGTTATTTGGGTCTGGTCGGCGCTTTCGATATTCTGCGGAGCTTTCGCGACAGTGCCTTCGGGGTCGTCGTCCTTGCTGTCGCCGTAAAACAGTCTGGTATAATCGAGGTACGCGTCGGTCGCCTTTTTCCACAGGTTGGGGAAGCAGAAATAAATTATAAGCGCGGCGGCAATCAAAATCACGAGAATAATGCCTACCGCGGCGGCAACCCCTTTTTTGTGGTTACCGATAAACTCGACCGCCTCTTTCTCCGCCTGCCGCTGTGCCTTTGACCTGCCCTTCGATGACGTGCTTTTTCCCTTTCCGTTGCTCTTTTTGTTTGCCATAGTTCAGTACCCGCCCGCTGATTATAAGTTTTTAAGCTGTTCCAAAATCTTTTCGCGCATCTCGCGGAATTTCTCGAGCTTGGCACGCTCGGCTTCGATAAGCTGTTTGGGAGCTTTCGCCACAAAGCCCGTGTTATTGAGCTTGCCGTCCGCTCTCCTTATTTCCTGAGTGACCTTATCGAGCTCGGCGTTCAGTCTTTCGCGTTCCTTGTCCGCGTCGATAAGCTCGCCCATAGGCACGAACAGAGTGCCCGCGCCCGTGACCTTGGCAACGCACCTTTCGTCCAGCTCGTCCTTGCTCGCAATATTTTTAACCGTCGCACAGCCCGCAAGCTTTGCGATGCAGTCGGCGTTAGCGGTAATGAGCCGCTTGTTGTCGCCTACGATATAAACGTTGACCTTCTTGGACGGCGCGCAGCCCGTTTCGACCTTGACTTCTCTGACAGCCTTTATAATCTCCATAACGCCGCCGAAAGTCGCCGCTTCCTTCTTGTAGGCGAGCTTCGAGTTGTATCTGGGGAAGTCCGCAACCATAATAGACCCCGTAGTATGCGGCAACGAACGGTAAATTTCGTCGGTTATAAAGGGTACGAACGGATGCAGAAGCTTTAAAGCGTTTTCCAAGACGAACAGCAGTACGGATACCGCGTTGTCCTTTTTGTCGTTATCGTCGGAGTGCAACGCCGACTTGGTAAGTTCGATATACCAGTCGCAGAAGTCCGACCACATAAAGTCGTACATAATCTGGCACGCAATGCCCAAATCGAATTTATTTAAGGCGAGCGTTACGTCGCGTATTGCCGCCTGCAAGCGGGAAATTATCCACTTGTCGGCGTGGGTGAGCTTGAACTCGGTGACGGGTTTAATCTTTCTGCCCTCACAGTTCATAATGACGTAGCGGCTGGCGTTCCAGATTTTATTCATAAAGTTGCGGCACGCCTCCACCTTCGCGTCGGAGTAGCGCATATCGTTACCGGGAGCAACGCCCTGCAACAGCGAGAACCTCAGACTGTCCGCTCCGTACTTGTCGATGACGTCCAAAGGGTCGACGCCGTTGCCCAAAGACTTGGACATCTTGCGCCCTAACTCGTCGCGCACAAGTCCGTGAATTAAAACGTCGCGGAAAGGCACTTTGCGCATATGCTCGAGTCCCGAAAAAATCATTCTCGCAACCCAGAAGAAAATTATGTCGTAGCCAGTGACGAGAACGTCGGTGGGATAGAAATATTCCAAATCGGACGTGTCCTCGGGGAAGCCGAGCGTCGAGAACGGCCACAGCGCGGAAGAGAACCAGGTATCTAAAACGTCGTTGTCCTGAGTTATATTCTTACTGCCGCACGAAGGGCACTCGGCGGGGTCAACCTTGGCGCAGATTTCCTTGCCGCAATCTTGACAATACCACACGGGTATGCGGTGTCCCCAATAGAGCTGACGGGAAATGCACCAGTCCTTGACGTTGTCCATCCAGTTGTAATAAATCTTTGCGAACCTTTCGGGAACGAAAGTAACTTTGCGGTCGTTGACCGCGCTGATTGCGGGCTTTGCAAGCGGCGCCATCTTGACGAACCACTGCTTGGAAACTCTCGGCTCGACCGAGGTGTGACAACGGTAACAATGCCCCACGTTGTGCGTATGAGGCTTAATTTCAACGAGATTGCCAAGCGTTTTCAGCTCCTCCACTACCGCCTTGCGGCACTCGTAGCGGTCCATTCCCTCGTACTTGCCCGCGCCCGCGTTCATCGTGCCGTCCTCGTTCATAACGACGACAGTATCGAGCTTGTGACGAAGTCCGACTTCGAAGTCGTTGGGGTCGTGGGCGGGCGTAATCTTGACGCAGCCCGTGCCGAAGGTCATATCCGCGTGCTCGTCGCCTACAACGGGTATGGGCTTATCGATAATGGGCAGAATTACGTTTTTGCCGATATACTTTTTATATCTCTCATCGGCGGGGTTGACCGCAACCGCCGTATCGCCGAACATGGTTTCGGGGCGGGTAGTCGCAACGACAAGCCCCTCGGAATCCGAGCCCTCGATAAAATATTTTATGTGCCAGAGCGAGGAATTTTCCTCCTCGTACTCGACCTCCGCGTCCGAAATGGCGGTTTTACAGCCGGGGCACCAGTTGATAATGCGCGAGCCGCGGTAAATGAGCTTTTTGTTGTAGAGGTTGACGAAGACCTCCCTTACCGCCTTGGAGCACTTTTCGTCCATGGTAAAGGCAAGGCGCGACCAGTCGCAGGAAGAGCCCAGCTTTTTGAGCTGAGTTACTATTCTGTCGCCGTACTTGTTTTTCCAGTCCCAGCAGTGACCGAGAAACTCCTCGCGGGTTAAATCGTCCTTTTTTATTCCGCGGTTTGCAAGCGCCTCCACGACCTTGACCTCGGTTGCGATAGCCGAGTGGTCCGTACCCGGCAGCCAGAGGGCGCAATAGCCCTGCATACGCTTAAAACGGATAATCGTGTCCTGCATGGTCTCGTCCACGGCATGACCCATATGAAGCTGTCCCGTGACGTTGGGGGGCGGCATCATGACCGTAAAGGGCACTTTGTCGTCGTCGCGAACGGCCTTAAAATAGCCGCTTTCTTCCCAGTCTTTATATAATCTGTCCTCAAACGCTTTGGGATTATAAGTCTTTTCCATTTCGTCACCTTTTCACTTAAACGCTATACTATTTTATTATATCTTAAGCGCGCACGCATTGTCAAATGCTGAGCGGGCGGGCATAAAATGTATTATCAAATTTTTTTGAGGTTAATAAATGAAAAAGAAATTTCTATCATTAGTGTGCGCGGCGCTCCTCGCATTGGGACTGCCGCTCGCATTCGTCGGCTGTAAAAAGGACGACAAATCGATTATCAAGATAAACGAAGTTACCCACTCGGTGTTCTACGCACCCCTGTACTTAGCGGACGCGCTCGGATACTTTGCCGACGAGGGCTACAAGATTCAGCTCACCAACGGCGGCGGCGCGGACAAAACGATGGCGGCCGTGCTCCACGGCTCGGCGGACGTAGGCTTCTGCGGACCTGAAGCGGTCATATATACTTACCTCGGCGGAAGCGGCGACGCTCCCAAGGTTTTCGGACAGATGACCAACTGCGACGGAAGCTTTTTGGTCGGCAGAAACGCCGAACCCAACTTCAAGTGGTCCGACTTAGAGGGCAAAAACGTGCTTGCGGGCAGACCGGGCGGCGTTCCCTTTATGACCTTCCAGTACATCTGTAAGGAAAAGAGCGTTACCCCCAACTTCATAACCGACGTGCAGTTCGATTCGATGACCGCCGCGTTCATTAACGGCGTAGGCGACTACGTGACGATGTTCGAACCCTCGGCAAGCGAATTTCAGAAGTCGGGCAAAGGCTATATCGTAGCTCCCGTCGGACCTGCGGGCGGCGAAGTGCCCTACACCTGCTTTATGGCAAAGAGCAGTTTCATCGAAAAGGAAACGGGCAAAGTCGACGCTATTTTGCGCTCGGTTACCAAGGC